>CAYXZR010000005.1:32039-44019 GCA_964470025.1 uncultured Gammaproteobacteria bacterium
AATCGTCAAGAGACTTGACTCCTGGCATTAATTCTGGTAATATTACCACCGTTATACATATAAATTTCGGTACAAACTACCATACCTAGCGAATATGCCAAAACGAACGTATCAACCAAATACTAGAAAAGCCAAGAAAAAACACGGTTTTCGTAAAAGAATGAGCTCTCCTACAGGCAAGCGAGTGCTGAAATCTCGACGCGACAAAAACCGAAAAGTGCTTTCTAAATAGTAAAACACTGCCATGTTTGCGCGAAAATACAGAATAGTTCGCGCCAGCGATTTTGCAAAAATTGCTTCATCACGGCAGTGTTTTTTTGCGCCTTACTTCACCCTAAAGCTTCGTGAAAACAACCTGCCCTACTCTCGCTACGCAGTTGTAGTTTCCAATAAAATTAGCAAAAAAGCCACGGTAAGAAACAAGTTAAAGCGAAAACTTCGCGAAAACCTTAAGCAACTACATCCTCAAATGAAACCTGGTCATGACATAGTCATTTATGCCAAATTTAAGGCACAGGATGCCGATAAAGCAGTAATTCAGGAGTTCATCAAAAAAGGACTACAACAGTTACAAGTAATCACCCTGGAACATGTTTAACAGGGTACACAGCTTCTCAAAATGGCTAATCTTAAAGCTTATTAGGCTGTATCAAAAAACCATTTCTCCTGATCACGGCATATTCAAACATACGTTCAAAAATGGATATTGTAGATTTTATCCAACATGCTCAGAATACGGCTATCAATCAATCGAAAAACATGGCATACTAAAGGGCAGTATTCTTGCAATCAAAAGAATTATCCGCTGCAATCCCTGGAATAAGGGCGGACACGACCCAATTCCCTAATTTAGTAGCACTAACCAAATAAAACACCTATGAAACAAGGATTATTTTTCACCCTATTAGAACAACCAATCATTAACCTACTGGTGCTCTTGATAGCCATTATCCCTGGTAATGATATCGGATTAGCAATTATTGCATTAACCGTAATAATTAAACTACTTCTTCACCCATTGATGGGTAAGTCGCTTAAGAACCAAAAGGCATTACAGGAAATTCAACCAAAACTAGAGGAAATCAAGAAAAAATATGCCGACAACAAAGAAGCTCAAGCCCAAGCAATGATGAAGCTATACAAGGATGAAAAAATTAACCCCCTATCATCATGCCTCCCGCTTCTTATTCAACTACCTATCCTACTTGCAGTATTTAGAGTATTTCAAAACGGCCTAAACAATGAGTCATTACAATATCTCTATACCTTCATCCCAAATCCTCAAACCATAAACCCAATCGCCTTTGGCTTTGTTAACATGGCCGAACCAAATGTCGTTCTAGCCGTACTAGCAGGTGCTGCCCAATTCTTCCAAGCAAAAATGATGAACACCAAGAAAGCTCCGAAAAAAGCAGGCGAAGGCGCAAAAGACGAAAATATGATGGCAGCGATGAACAAACAAATGCTCTACTTCATGCCAGCATTGACTATCATTATCGGTGTTAGCTTACCTGCAGGCCTTACCTTATACTGGTTTGTCCTAACACTGCTAACTATCGTTCAACAGTATTTCCTATTTCGAAAAAAAGACGATAATAACGAACAACCACCTCAAATAATTGAAGGTGAAAAGGCGTAACTCTATAAGCGCCAAAAACTATGAAGGCGCAGCAATTTCACAAGCTCCCTGTATACACCCAATTAGGAAGCTACCTCGGAAAGATAGTTGATATTAAATATGATCAAACAAAAAACCCCGAACTTTACTTTGTAAAAGTCGGGTTTTTTAAAAATCCTCTTGCCCAAACACTACAAATTCACTCCTCACAAGTGATACGCATCACGGACAAAAAAATGATTGTCAAAGACACCCTTACGCCCACAGTCGACAAAATAAAAAGTGCAAAAATTGCACTCGCAAATGACTAATTAAGTTTTCACAAACCTAATTAAACCGTCTATTTCTACCTACAACTAAGTTAAGCTGTTTTTCTGCAACAGTAACAGTTAGCGGTGGTCTAAGCACTTTCTGCCCTTCAGTTACTACTGATGCCGTTTCTCGACTTCTCAAAACAACATGATCACATGGAATAATTGTTGGCCGAGAAAATCGCTTTTTAAACCAGCCAGAAACCATTGGATCAATCACTACTTCGACTTTTCCATCTTTTGGATTACCAAAACGAAGCTTATTTTCTACCGCGTTAAGTTGTGGCTGCAAGTTATACAGAGCAATCTTATTGCGCTTAGGATCCGCGGTAAGAACATACTTCTTCTGGCACTCAATACTTACATGACCTTCTCGAATCTCAAGACTTGTAAGAAAATAATGGTCATTCACTTTGCCCAAGTCCACCTTCTCGACAATTCGCGCAGCAAGAACATCGCAGGCTTTTTCACCGTTTGGAATTCCCAGCAGCTCATGAATTGTCGCATCTGGCCCAACCGGTATAAAACCAACTACCACCGAGTTGCTATGTGGGGCAATGAGATTAATAATTTGACTAAGCGTCTTGTCATCACCAACTGCAACCACAGTAGTAATGCCACTGAGTATTTCATCAGCAAGCACCTCAGAGATATTTCTCAAAGGAGACATACGAAAAATTTTTCCACCAATTCCTAAATCAGTAATTCGAGTTTCAATTCGAGCAACCTGCGAGGAAAAACGTTTCGCGTTTAAAAAAGAATCGTAAAGATACAAGTACATAAAAAAAATCCAGCAAAAAAGCTATTTCACTTTTTCTGGAGTTGGCTGCGGATCTTTAGCCTTTACAGCTTCCGCCTTTACTTCTTTTGATTTTTTTAATTGACCAACCTGGCACTTACCATGGACCACAGCACCAGAAGCCATAACTAAAATTGAAGCCTTAATATCACCAAACACTTTTGCAGATTCAGTCAATTCAAGCGCGCCGTCAACTTTTACATTACCCTGCACTTCACCTGCAAGCACAGCGTTTGCTGCATCTACATTTGCAAAGATTCTACCGTTTTGCCCTAGTCGTAAATCACGCTCAGTAATAAGACGACCAGACACTACTCCTTCGATAATAATATCACCTGCCGCGACAAAATCCCCTTCGACTTTAACCGATGGTCCAATTACTGTTTCTATTTCATCGCCACGATGCTCTTCTTTTTTGAACATAATTTGTGTACATTTAAAAGCTTAGTTTCTACTTGCATTGTATCCCCAAAAATAGGCTATGTCAACGCAAAATCACAATTTAAAAAGCACCTACAATAAAACAACGTGGGTCTTGCAATTCACAGCAAGATATGGTATAGTCCCAACCAGTTACATCACACGCCCGTGATATAATCAACTCTAAAGCAGATTACAATCAATCATGCCAGTAAAAAAATCAGCATTTAAAGCATTGCGACAAACGGCAAAACGCACTCTTCGAAACAAGAAACACACTTCAGATATCACTGCAGTCGTACGAAAAGTTCGAAAATCAATCAGTGCAAATGACCAAAAATCAGCAAGCGAATTACTTGCAAGCGCAGTGAAAAAAATTGACAAAGCTACTCAAAAAGGAGCTCTCAAGAAAAACACTGCGGCTCGCAAAAAATCACGACTTGCCAAAGCTGTGAACGCAATCACAAAAAAATAATGCATATAAAAATCGACTCACTTCCTAGGAGTCGATTTTTATTTTTCAAAAAACTAAACTGTGAGCACCAGTAAATCAAAAAGTAGCTCTGGGTGTTGCTCACCATGCTTGAGCCGATAATCAATATCAAAAAGTCGTTGATAGAGTCGAGAAATATCTGAATCTGAAAAAGAACGAGCCTTAGCTAGAGCTTTCTTGGAAACAAACGGATGCAATCCTGATTTTTTAGCCACATCATGATGAGAAGTGGTAGCTTCTTGCTCAATCAAGCTAACCACACTACCCAGAGTACGAGTATGCCATGCAATTTTTGAAACAAGCTCTGTTGGATGCATGCCTAAAGCAAGCTGCTGTGAAACTAACTGCAAAGCTTTTTTTCTGTCACGATTACCAATAGCATCAGTGAGCTCAAAAATAGCATCTGACAACTCACCAACCACGAGCTCGGATACAGCAGCCTGATTAATTGACTCACCAGTGCTATAAGCAAGTAGCTTATCAATTTCAGACGACAGTCGCCATAAGTCTGCACCGATCATATTAGCAAGCATCGCAACTGCAGGAGCATCAATAGCTCCACCACGACGGCTCACCTCCTGTGTAATCCAATCAGGAATCTGTGATAAGGTAAGTGGAGCATACTCTTCTACATGCTTCTGATTTTTAAAAAATTTCTCTAACTCCCCTGTCTTAGCTTTCTTCTTACCACCCTTCTCTTGCCACACCACGGCTATCACCGAATCGTTTGCTGCAACTTTTTCAAAAAGACGTAGGAGTTCTTTGGTAGCGCTAGAAATTTTTTTATTATCCAACAATGAAGATAAAATCACCAACCGTTTTTCCGCCAAAAACGGTGGTGTGCTGACTGCCACTTCTACTTCAGAAATATCTGCCTTCTGTGCATCAATTCGAGCAATATTTAAGCCAGACGTATCATAATCAGCACGAAATTTCACTTCAAATGAAGCGATTCGTTGCAAGGCTCGAAATGTGTCAGCTCCATGCAAATACAGCAGCATATACTCTTAGTACATATAAGTACTCATACTATAGAAAGATTCTCACTAGCAGTCAATTATATATAAAAAGGCCGAAACACATTTGTGTCTCGGCCAAAAAAGTACTGTGCTCAGGAAACCACGCAGAGCTTACCTTCTTCAAGCTCAAGTCGGGAGTTGTCATCTTGGAAATCAGCGACGCAAAGCACGTCAATAGTCGTGGGATTGTCACCGGGATTATCCCAAAGATAAACCCCATCCCAGGCGCGGTTGTCGAAAAACGAACAAACGGCTAAGTAGAGGGCCTCGTCGCAAGTGAACGGTTGAAGATCATCTCCAAACTCAAACACTGCATACATGTGGTAAAAGTCTCGGTGACCCTTGGTCGACTCGTGCTCAATCCAGGCAGCAGTTATTATCATGCCATGATCAAGCATTGAGCGAAACGCCGGCGCCACGCAGATAGCCATTTTGTTGCAGCGGAATAGCTGCGTTCCTTTTTGCTCGCGCGGGTTGGGTCCGGAAATCCTCTCAGAGACATCAAGACCGTTCGGATCGACACAGTAGACGCCTTTATGAATCTCCTTAACACTCACTCCAGGAAAGTTTTTGGGGTTTGTGATGCGCACATGCCACATCACCGATTTATCTAGGTTTATCGGGCCACTCATTAGAGTGCGTTTTTTGGTGCTCGGGGCAGGAATCATCACTATATTCTCCTGAAAAAATTTGGCTGATGCTATGCGCCTTTTTAGAAAAATAGCTAAATTTTGCCAAAAAGACACATATCATCATTGAAATGAACGATACAATATAATAACATAAATAATAATTAATGTCAACAAAAAAGAGGCTATAAACCTCTTTTTTAATCAACTATTTATCCCACTCTAATGAAGCTCTCCCCAGCTCATCCCCGACTCTATGGTTACCTCTACTGGCGCTTCTAGTTCTGACACAGCCTGCATTTGTTCTTGTACAAAAGCAGCCACTGCATCCACCTCACCTGTAGGCACTTCAAAAAGTAGTTCATCGTGTACTTGTAGCAGCATTTTACTAGTAGTAGAAACTTTCGCGAGCTTCTTATGGATCTCAATCATTGCTAGTTTGAGCAAATCAGCTGCTGTTCCTTGAATAGGGTGGTTGATCGCCGCACGCTCAGCCGCCGCACGCATCGCCGGCATAGATGCATTAATCTCCGGCACATACCGACGTCTGCCAAAAAATGTCTCAACATATCCTTTATCTCTTGCCATTTCTTTAACCTCTTCCAAAAAATCAGCCACACCACTATAAATCTCAAAATATTTTTTTATAAATTCTGAAGCTTGTTGACGCGAAATACCTGCAACAGCTGCCAAACCTACTGGGCCTTGTCCATAAATAATTCCAAAGTTAATTGCCTTTGCCGCATAACGCATTTCCTTAGTCACCGCATCAAGCGACACATTATTAATTTCAGCTGCAGTTGTCGTATGAATATCCTGCTTATTTTTAAATGCGGCAATCATTTTTTTATCTTTTGCAAGTGACGCGACAACACGCAACTCAATTTGTGAATAATCAGCAGACAGTAAGCGTTTCCCGCGCGATGCAATAAATCCCTTACGAATCTCCCTACCCAACTCAGTACGTATTGGGATGTTTTGCAGGTTTGGATCAGACGAAGATAGTCTACCTGTTGCAGCAACTGTTTGATTGTATGAAGTATGCACTCGACTATTACTATCAACTAACTTAGGTAGCGAATCAAGATACGTTGATTTTAATTTACTCAACTCTCGAAACTCCATGATCAAATCGATAATCTCATGCTGCCCTTTTAATTTTTCTAACTCAGATGCCGCAGTAGAAATTCCCGTCTTTGTTTTTGCCAAACCATCAGTAGGAATTTGTAACCGATCAAAAAGCACTTCCTTGAGCTGTGCTGGTGACGCTAAGTTAAAATCAATTCCTGCGATATCATACACTTTCTTTTCAATTCGCTGAATCTTACTCGTGACACTCTTTCCCATCTTTCTCATAAAATCAACATCAAGTAAAATTCCTTCTCGCTCCATGCTAGCTAGCACCGGAATTAATGGCACCTCGATTGTCTCTAGTAACTCTAGATTAGTAACTTTTTTTATCTCCTTATAAAGCCGTCCATATAACCGCCAAGTATAATCAGCATCTTCTGCCGCATACCACGCCACCTTATCCAAGGCAACTTCAGTTAATGAAATTTGTGATTTTCCTTTTCCGATTAGTTCAGTAATTGACTGCATTTGATATCCAAACTCAGTAAATGCAAGGTTGTCCAAACTATGCTGACGCGTACCTGGATTGATAAGATATGAGGCAATCATCGTATCAAACACAATTCCTTCTAAATTAATTCCATACGACTGTAATGCAAGTAAATCAAACTTGATATTGTGCCCAACTTTATGCACCCTGGGATCTTCAAGAATAGTTTTTATCTCAGCAATTTGTTTTTGCTTAACATAAATAATATCTTTTTTACCATGAGCAACTGGCAAATAATATGCTTCACCGTCTTTCCAAGAAAAACTCATACCAAGCAGCGCGTCAGTAAGTGGATCGAGGCCAGAAGTCTCGGTATCAAGAGCAAACAATTTTTGCTTCTTAAGCTCTGCAACAAACTGCTTCCACGCTTGTTCATCGTTTACCAAAATATAGCCATCGTGTTTTTTTTGCTCAACAACTTTTTCACGTGTTCCTCCAAAATCAAAACCAGATTGCTCTGGAGCACTATCCAGCTGCAACTCTTTAGGAAGCTTTGCAATCAATGACTTAAACTGCAACTCTTGAAACAGTGGCAACACATCTTCAAGGTAGTAGCCATCAACAGCCGCGTCTTGTAAGTTAAAATCAATCGGCACATCATCAACCAGTGTCACCAACTTCTTAGAAAGAAGCGCATCTTTCTTGCTCTCGGTAAGAAGTTTTTTAGTTCGTTCTTTAATTTTTTCTGAATCTAGATTGTTATAAATTTCTTCAAGCGTTCCAAAATCATTAAGCAACGCAATTGCACCTTTCTCACCTATTCCACGCACACCAGGAATATTGTCAGAAGGATCACCACGAAGTGCTTTGTAATCAATAATCTGCTCAGGGGTTAAACCATCAAATTTTTTCTGCACTTCATCGCGATCAAACAAAAGTGTATCTGAAATCCCCTTCTGCATGCGCGCGACTTTGGTGTTATCGTCAACTAATTGCAAAAGATCCATATCACCGGTAAAAACAATCGACTCGATCTGTTCCACATTTTTATCACGCACCAATGTCGCGATCACATCATCAGCCTCATATCCTTCCATCTCATAAATTGGCACATTAAATGCTTCAATCAGCTCATGAATCCGTGGAATCTGATCGTACAGTTCGTCGGCCTGCTTTTCACGAGTACCTTTATATTCCTTGTACTCTTCATGTCGAAACGTCGGCTTCGGCATATCAAAAGCCACCGCCAAATACTCCGGCCTATAATCTTTCAGCACCTTTAATAGGGTTAACGCAAATCCATATACTGCATTGACCACCTCACCATCACGCGTAGTCATCGTAGGTGGTAATGCGTGCCACGCACGATGAATAAGTGCATGACCATCAATAATGACAAATTTTTTCTTCTTGCTCATAATCATCAGTATACCACCTTATTACACAATGGTCGACATAATAAGTTGACAAAATTAGCTAAATTTAGTAAAAAGAATACATCAAAAGCAAAGGAGCTTAAAAAATGCCTGAAACCAGCAGTGGTATCTTCGCAGAAAAGATGAGCGGAGCAATCCAGCTCATTCAAGCACACAACAACAACCCCGCCAACAGTAACACCCAAGTCGACATGGAGGCATTTCTGAAAAAGCTTCAGGAAGAAGAAGTTAACACGGCAGAAGACCTGAAAACGTGGGACTACCTTCGTCTGAAAGACGCCGGACTTCCCCGTGAACTTGCTGTGAAAATTGCTGAGGTCTTCGAGGCAGAAGAAGAATCCATCGGAGAACTCCTTGATAAACTTCGCCGCAAAATGCTCGACGAGATTGGCAAAGACATAACAACAGCCCGTAACAACATCCTTGAAGCAACTTCGGCGGAAAATCTGACTAGCTTTGGGCTGGACCCTGACACTGCCGACACCGTGTCAACCTTAACGAGCAAGCTTTTCGGCTAACCATCGACCTTTAGCACACAAAAATTGTGTGCTTTTTTATTTAAAAATAATCACGTATATTTCAGCTGATACTTTAATAATAAAAAAGCAGCGCCTGGAAACCCAAACGCTGCATTAAATGAGCGAGACCGAAAGTTACTCGGTCGACGTATTTTGAAGCGGAATACCCTTCTCGTCCAAAGAAACGCCAAGAAAAGTGGCAAGCTCAAGGTCAACCGGCTCAGTCGACGCCTGCAACTGCTCACGGAGATAATTGAATTGCCCCTGAGTCGCTTGCTCACGCTTGACCATTACCTGATTAACCTCAAGCATCTCCGCACCATCCTTAACCCCTGAACCCGAGGCCTGGATAATCGTGCATGAGGACTCCAGTTCGTCTGGCGGCTGCTGATCAACAAGATCGGAAATAAGATCCGCGAGGGTAATTTCAGCTGCTTTCAGCTCGTCGATCTGAGCTCCAATTACTTCACGCTGTCGACGCATCTCGGCGGCCTTTGTGAGAAGCTCATCCAAAGACTTCTTGGACTGAATAAACATCTCAGCATCAACCTTGTCGACCAACTGTCGAACCTCTGGAGACTTAACTGAATGAACCACGAACTGCTCACCCTCAGCCTCAACCACAATGTCGGCATAACCTCTTAGCTCTGAAATCGCTTGCCAAATAGGCCGAAGAAACTTCTGGCGTGCGTCCTCGATCTCTACCGAGAGACACCCAATTGAATCGAGAAGGCGGTTATCCTCTTCATTGAGCTCAATCAACTCACTACGCTTCTGATCAAGCTGTAAAATAAGTGCCTTCACACTCTCTCGTGCAGTCTCTTCGAGGTGGGGTAAAATTTCGTCAACCGTTCCGGAGCGACTTTCTAGAAAAATATAGGTATCAGAAACCAAGCAACCACCAACCAAATGAACCTTGGAGCGCGGTGGGGCTCCAAATCCCATAAAGTCCGACAGAATAATCGCCGCTATCAAGGGACCCAGGGACCTAGCCACTCCCTTTGCCTCATCTTCAGTCAATGGGTTTTCATGGACCATGCCACACCCTGCACAACGACCAACGTTTTTGTTTCCGCCATCTTGCGTCATTTCTGTACTTCCTTTCAGATTTTTAAATGTGCGACAAACAAGCTATCTTGTCGATGTGCCAATATATAATAAAAAGACAATTTTGTCAACATTAAACCTACAATCAAACCAACCTTTCTGCTATACTAAAGCCATTATGTATCTCGAACGAATAGAAATCCAGGGCTTCAAGTCATTTGCCCAAAAAACCACCATCGAATTCCCTCGCCCAGATGCCAAATCAGTATCTATTCTTAAAGACGACTCAAAAGCTACAAGCAATGCCAGCTGCGGTGTCACCTGCATCGTTGGGCCAAACGGCTCAGGCAAATCAAATGTAGTCGACGCGGTTCGCTGGGTGCTTGGCGAGCAATCACTAAAATCACTTCGAGGTAAAAAATCAGAAGATGTAATTTTTGCCGGCTCAGAGAAAAAAAGCCGACTTGGTATGGCCAGTGTCTCACTTCACATCAACAATGCCGATGGAGTGCTACCAGTTGACTATGAAGAAGTTGTCATCACTCGCAAGCTGTATCGCAGTGGCGAATCTGAGTACGTGCTAAACAAAAGCAAAGCGCGACTTCAGGACATCTTGATGCTAGCTGCCAAAGCAAACTTCGGCCAAAAAAGTTACAGTATCGTCTCACAAGGCTCAATCGATCAAGTATTAATGGCGTCACCTGCAGAGCGTAAAGATTTTTTTGATGACGCAGTTGGTGTTAAATCATTTCAAATCAAACGAGATCAATCAATCAACAAGCTAGAAAACGCCTGGAACAACCTACGACAAGTTGACGCACTGCTAACCGAAATCAAACCTCGACTCACGTCACTTTCTCGACAAGTAAAGCGGCTGGAGCGTCGTGAACAAGTAGAAAAAGATCTTCGCGCCGTTCAGCAACAATACTTTGGAAATCTTTGGCATCAGCTACAGTCAAACATAAAAGCAGCGCAGCCAGACATTGAAGCGCTTCAAGAAACACATAAGCAACAAGAAGCTGAATTACAAAAATTTCAACAGGAGCTCGGCAAACTAGAGCAGGAAGATTCTCGCTCAAAAGAGTTTGGTGAACTACAAAGCATTTACCAACAAAAAATTAATCATAAAAATAAACTTCGTGAACGTCAGCTCATGATCGAAAACAAAATCGAATGGGCCAAAGAAAAAGTAGTAGAGCGCCTTGCACCACTACCTATTCCAGAAATTGTAAACAAACTAAAAGAAATTGATTCACTTGAAGTAACTATTTCTATTGGGATTGAAAAAGGTACTGCCGAGCATCTTAAGCAAGTACAGCAAGACTTTAAGCGACTTTCAAAACTCCTTAAAGAGCTTATTGGCCAGCTAGAAAAACCACAAACCAAAGAACGACAACGTGGAGAGGTAACTCCAGACATGCTCAAGGAGTTAGAACAAATAATTGTTGAGCTTAAAACTACTGACAGCGATATAGCTGAAGCACAGCACTCACTAGAAAACTTCAACAAAAAAGCCGAAGAAACAAAAGGTGCTTTCTTCGACATCCAGCGTAAACTTACTGATGTGCAAACCAAATACAACCAAACAGCTAGTAAGCTATCTGAACTACGCGTTAACCTTGCGCGTCTTGAGACTAGACAACAAGATCTACAACGTGAAGTAAAAGAAGAGATGAACAGCGATGAGTGGATTAAACAGTTTACACCAACAGAAATCAATGAACGTGAAACACACGACGAAATGCTTAAGCTTAAACGTCAACTCGAACTCATCGGCGGTGTGGAACCAGAAGTAATCGAAGAATATAATAAAGTAAAAGAACGCCACGATTTTCTTGATGGCCAGTCATTAGACTTAAACGAATCGATAAAAAAACTTGAAAACGTGATTACTGATCTAGATCAAAAAATACAACAACAGTTTGATCTATCATTTAAAAACATCAATAAAGAATTTACAAAATTTTTCCAGATATTATTTAACGGAGGAAAAGCCGAGCTTAAACTCATCAAGGAAGATCCAAATCAAAAAGAAGAAAAAACCGATGAGACTGAAGAGTCGTCTTCAATTCTTGAGCAGCTCACTAAAGCAGAAGCAAATCTCAGTCCAAAAAAATTCTTGAAAAAAC
>CAYXZR010000005.1:44029-48613 GCA_964470025.1 uncultured Gammaproteobacteria bacterium
GCACTGGCACTGTTATCTCTGGAATCGAAATCACCGCAACACCTCCAGGTAAAAAAGTGCACTCTATTAGCATGCTCTCAGGCGGTGAACGCTCACTGGCTTCTATTGCCCTAATCTGCGCAATCATTGCCAACAACCCTTCACCATTTGTGATTCTCGACGAAGTCGACGCCGCACTTGATGAAGCAAACACACAGCGCTTTGGCAAAATTATCGATGAGCTTTCTCACAAAACACAGTTTATTGTTATCACTCACAATCGAGGAACTATGCAGCACGCCAATGTGCTCTATGGCGTAACCATGGGCGACGAAGGTATTTCAAGCCTCATCTCTCTGCAACTAGAAGAAGCCGCCAAGATTGTTCGACAATAAAAAGAGTACAGTGCCTTTAGCCTGTATTTACTATAACCAAGCTTCATCCGCAATAGTAAAAATATTTTTCACTATGAATCAAGCATCAACTTCTCACAAGAAATCAATAATCACTCTATTTAAAATCTCTGCCAGCATTATTGTAGGCTTGATTGGAGTAAATCTATTGCATCCTATATTCAGACCACTTGATATATTTTTACTAGATACATTTGGTTATCAGCATTTCTCAATGGGCTTGATAGACCCCGTGATTGCTATACTACTTTTAACCGCTATAGTATCTTTTTTCGCAAGTAAAAACAAAAAGCTTGATCTCAAAAAAGTATTACTTGGTAGCATGACGGCTACCATAATAAATATTTCAGCCATGGTTATAGGAATAGCTACTATAAATAGTAAGGCAATTATTATTCCTTTAGTAATCAACTCAATTGCTATTTACTTTATCCCAATGAAGCTACTATACAAAATCATATTAAATACAGCGTATATACTCCTACTGTTTCCTATTTGGTTTATGTATGCTCATAATATAGGCTGCAATATGTATGGCTCTTGTCTATAAAAAATACCCTTCTACCAACACAATAAACTAGCCTTGACTTTTCCAGCAAAATTTGCAATACTATAGCCACTTCATACCTTCGTGGAATGAAGCAAAGGTACTAAAATTCGCTCTCGACTTCGGCGACAAAATGAAGTCATTTGCTAATTCACAAACAAGGTATTTTTTTATACTCAAAAATATCTTCTAATACTACACCTATGATTAAAATTCGACTTGCTCGAATCGGTAAAAAGAAGCAACCAACATACCGACTTGTTGTATCAGACAACAAAAAAGACATGTACGGCACTCACCTTGAGATTCTTGGACACTACAACCCACGAACCAAGGTTACCGAAGTTAAAAAAGACCGAATCCTTGAATGGATCGGCAAAGGTGCAAAAGTCTCAGACACTGTTCACAACCTACTCGTTAGTCAAAACATTATTTCTGGTGAAACAAAAAAATCATACTCAATCACTAAGAAGCGACAAGGGAAAATTGACGAAAAAGTAGCAGAACAAAAAGCTAAAGAAGAGGCAGAAGCTCAAGCTAAGAAAGAAGCTGAAGAGGCAGCTAAGGCTGAAGCAGAAGCAAAAGCCGCTGAAGAGGCAGCAGCCAAAGAAGAACCAAAGGAAGAAACTCCTGCAGAAGAAAAAACCGAGGAGCCAAAAGCTGAGGCTGAAGAGGCAGCAACAACAGAGGCTACTCCAGAAGAACCAAAGGAAGAAGAAAAAAAAGCTGAGTAATCACTCACAAAAAACACCCGTCGGTACCACGGGTGTTTTTTATTGACCAGTAATCATTCTCATGCCACACTAATATAAAATAATCATTTATTTTTATTATCTTTAATAGTATGACAATCAAACACAAAAATACACTATACATTAGTATTATTTTACTTCTATTAGTGTTAATCGGCGTATCAATTATTGAAACTGTTGGCACAGCATTTCCTTGGCTAGAGACATTTGCCCCGATGATTGTAATAACCGGATTTTTTACCTTCTTAGTTGCAACATCTTTGTTTATTTACGTCGTAATTAGCAATTTAAAAAAGTAATCATCAGATTGACAAAACAGCATATTATGCTATAATGTAATTACTGTTATTGTTATTTCTCGGATTGGTCTCCGTTAACAAATAACACTTCAGGACGTTAAAAAATAATATTAGACAGACAAAAGTTATGTCAGAAATTACCGACCAACAGTTTGTCGAGTTTGTCGTCAAGGCACTTGTTGCTCACCCAGAAGACGTCAAAACCGAGCGTTCAGTAGATGAAATGGGTGTATTGATTACACTCCACATCAACCCAGCAGATATGGGACATGTGATTGGCCGACAAGGTCAAACAGCACGAGCTATCCGAACTCTTCTAAAGATCGTAGGTGCTCGACACAATGCTCGCGTGAACCTAAAAATTCACGAACCAGAAGGTAGCCGAGGTGCTTCTCGACCAATGGAAAGCGCTGAAGACGTAGACACTTCTGTAATCGATGACTTGAAGATCTAAACTTCACACAATCAAAACCCCGGCACTCCCGGGGTTTTACTATTCTCATTTTCATCCACAGAACCTGTGCATGAACTATGCAAAACTGTAGATAACTTATGTACCACTGCAGGTATAAGTATGGGAACATCACTGTGTACAGAATGAGACTTTCACACAGCTAAAAATAGTTCCCCACATTTCCACAAGATCATTCACACTCCACCCCAACATCTCCCCCATTTGCTGTGTATTTATTTTTTGCTAAAATAAAACTAAATTACCACTTATCCCCGCAATCCACAGGCTTATTATTGTTATGTATTAATTCTTTATATATATAATTTAATACATATATAAACCAACCTCACATGCAATTTCATATCCTCACGCTCTTCCCCCAACTACTCGAATGCTACTTTTCTGAGTCAATTCTCAAAAGAGCAATTCAAAATAAAAAAATATCCTGTCAGCTACATAACTTTCGTGACAATGCAGTTGATAAACACAACACTGTAGACGATAAACCATACGGTGGCGGAGCTGGTATGTTGCTCATGGTTGAGCCTATCGTCAAAACACTGGCAAAAATCAAACGCAAGAAAAATTCCCGCGTTATTCTCCTGACTCCCGGCGGAAAAATCTTTAACCAGCAGCATGCCAAGCGACTCGCCAAGTGCGACCAAGTGATTTTGATCGCAGGACGCTACGAAGGTTTTGATAAACGAGTTGAAAAATTTGTCGATGAAAAGATTTCAATCGGTCAGTATGTGCTTGCCGGCGGAGAAATTGCTGCTATGGCAATTACCGAAGCGATTGCACGTAATATTCCAGGAGTCTTGGGTCATGAAAACGCGCTTGATGAAGAAAGTTACTCAAAAACACTGGACTATATCGAATATCCGCACTACACTCGCCCAGAAAATTTTAAACACAAAGGCACAGAATACAAAGTGCCAAAGGTATTACTCTCTGGAGATCATAAAAAAATAGCTCAATGGAGAGAAAAAAAAGCAAAAAACAACAGTTAGCAAATGTGTACAACTTGTGATTAACTGACGGTGCATTTTGCGCACGTAAACCCTTGACAAACATGCTGGGTTGCTGTAATATACCACACAGACTAAAGAAATTAGCTCAAATAAGGCAAAAGTATTTAGATTACAACTCAAATTTAGTTAACTGATGTAAATCAAAGTGGCTAGAGAAAAAACAGTGGTATCTCATTTGTGGATCCTGCTGTTTTTTCTTCAGTAAATTACTAAATTGAGGGAAAAAATGATGTTTGACAACGAAAGTGTGATTATCTAGCGAAAACATAACCGTTTTACGTTAAATTCCAAAATAAATCTGGTTTTTGGTAGCTTTTCCTAAATAAAGCTATCTTATTGAGAGTTTGATCCTGGCTCAGGATGAACGCTGGCGGCGTGTCTAAGGCATGCAAGTCGAACGCATATCTTCGGATATGAGTGGCAGACGGGTGCGTAACACATTGGTAACCTACCTCAAAGCGGAGCATAACTTGGCGAAAGTCGAGCTAATTCTCCATGTGCTTGAATGGCATATGTCGTTCAAGTAAAGATTCGTCACTTTGAGAGGGGCCTATGGCTTATCAGCTTGTTGGTGAGGTAATGGCTCACCAAGGCTACGACGAGTAGCGGGCGTGAGAGCGCGACCCGCCTCATTGGGACTGAAACACTGCCCAAACTCCTACGGGAGGCTGCAGTCAAGAATCTTGCGCAATGGCCGAAAGGCTGACGCAGCAACGCCGCGTGATGGAAGACGCCCCTCGGGGTGTAAACATCTTTTTTCAGGGACGAATATTGACGGTACCTGAAGAATAAAGGGCTGCTAAACTCGTGCCAGCAGCAGCGGTAATACGAGTGCCCTAAGCGTTATCCGGATTTATTGGGCGTAAAGAGTCTGTAGGTGGCTTAGTAAGTCAGACGTTAAATCTTTGGGCTTAACCCAAAGGCCGCGTTTGAAACTGCTTTGCTAGAGGACGGAAGAGGTAGATGGAATTGCCGGTGTAGGGGTAAAATCCGTTAATATCGGCAAGAACACCAAATGCGAAGGCTTTCTACTGGAACGTTCCTGACACTGAGAGACGAAAGCGTGGGTAGCGAATGGGATTAGATACCCCAGTAGTCCACGCCGTAAA
>CAYXZR010000006.1:0-35912 GCA_964470025.1 uncultured Gammaproteobacteria bacterium
CCGGAGCTCTAGAATCGGCAACATGGATGCAATAAATACTGCCAACTCACCAGGTAGTGCGGTTAAAAAATCAGCACTCATACTAACGCCATTCGTAATTACCAAATACCCAGTCAACAAGTCCTTTCACCTCTTGCCAGCGATCAATCTGACTTGCTGCTCCGAGCAGCACGACTGTGAGCACTTCTCCTGAGTCTCTTTGCACCTGAGTCAGTAAGCAATACCCTGCTTCATTTAGATATCCAGTTTTTGCTCCATTGATAGTGTATGGAGATTGATTAATAAAACTCTTTAGCAGCTGATTTGTACTTTTTCCCTGTACTAGACGCTGAGTATTTGCAGTGGCAAAATCATACTCACTTCGTGTTACAGCATTAACTATATCTTGATTGGCAAATGCTACTGATGCGAGAATTTTTAAGTCAGTTGCTGATGCGATATTAAATTGACTTAGCCCTGTCGGATCAACAAACGCTGCGTTTTCCATACCTAGCTGTGCAGCTCTTTGGTTCATAACCGCAATAAAGTTTTCACCAAGTGTATGTCGAGCCAATGCAGCTGCTGCCTCGTTTGATGAGGCAATAAGCATTAAATTAAAAATCTCTCTTACTGTGGCTGTTTCTCCTTGTAATAAGTATACAATATTGCCTTCTCTGTAATCTTCTGCGGTAATTTCTACTAACGCGTCCCAGTCGTCAACATTTTCACTGACCACAATTGCTGTCATGAGTTTAGTAATACTGGCAATAGGTTGACGGTGATACTGATTCTTACCATACAATAGCTGTCCTGAAGCTTCATCAAATACTGCTATACTTGTGGCGGTTGTTTCAATTCCAAGACTATTGGTGTTTACTTTAACAGGGATTGTCATTCGATCCTCAACAGGAATGCGCTGAACTTCGATATTGCGAACTGGAGCTTGGGTAATGAAAGAAAAACCATTGCTCAATAAAGCTGTGCTGATGATTATCCCAGATAAAAATTCAAACATACTTATTGTTCTTTTTTCTCAAGTACTTTATCGAGTATCTCAGCAGAGTTGAGCACCTGATACTCTGGTAGCTCCGTTTGACTTGTAATACCTAAGTGCTGCAAAAACTCTAGTGTGACTGCATACGTAACAGTCATGGTTTTTTTATCTTCGGTTTTTTCTATCAAACCACGCATGAGTAGGTTGCGAATGATAATAGCACAGTTAACCCCTCGAATCTGCTCAAGCTCAGGACGAGTTATTGGCCCACGATAGGCAATGATAGTAAGCGTTTCTAAGGCTGCCCTGGTTAGCTCTCCTGTGGTTTCTTGAGATACAAAGCTTTTGATTACTTCAGCACTCTCAGGAGCTGTTGCCATCTGCACCTTATCACCTTGCACTTGCACAATGACGCCTCCTTTTTTTTCATTATACCTTTTCTGTAACTCTTCAATCGCGTTTTGCACTTCGACTTTTTTTGCACCGGTGAGACTTACGAGTTTTTGCAATGAAAGTGGTTGGTGTGAAATAAACAGCACACTTTCTATTTTGTTGATTAGTTCATTCATACGATCTATTATAGCAAATCTTACTTGAGTGATTCAATTGAAATATCTTCAAAGTTTGTGTCTTGCCGTACTACCACTATCCGCTGCTTCATTAGCTCGAGTAACGCCAAAAAACTTACAATCACCTCACCTCTATCTTTTGCATTTTTTACAATGTCAGAAAACTGCCCTTTTGCTTTTTGCGTTATATAAGTGCGGATGTGTTCAATTTTTTCTTGTATGTTAATGGTTTTACGTATTACTTCAGCTTGTGTAGCAACTACTGGATCAAGTGACTGCAAGACCTTGGCAAACACCTCACCTAAAACACCACTGGTAACTGATGGCGGTGGAGAAAACTCTACCTCTCTAGTAACTCGTAATCGCTCTCGAGAAAAGCTAGTTCTATTACTATTATATAGCTCTGTAATATGCTTACTTGCGTCAAGGTATTGTTTATAAATTTTTAGCTGTCTTGCTAAGTCCTTACCATCCTCCTCATCTTCTTCCCATTCTAAAAATGGCAATAGTGCACGTGACTTGATCAGCATAAGACGAGCAGCAACAACTAAAAAATCAGCCAAGTCTGTGGCTGTGATAGTGTTTGCAGCTTTTTGAAGCAAGGCGATGTACTGCTCTGTAATCTCTGCTAGTGAAACTTCTGTTATCTCAAGCTTATTATCTTCAATTAACTGAAGCAATACATCAAGTGGTCCTTCGAATTGTTCTATCTTAATTTCTCTCATGCGTTATCTTGTATGAGGTTATAGTTGAAAAGTCTTTGCTAAAATGAAACTCTGCAAAAACATCTTTACCTTTAAGAAACTGCGGTAACCAGTATTGATCATCGATCCACATCTCAGCTAGTGGCACTCGATCGATATCGAACCATTGCGGTCGCATCTCCTCTGACTCTGCTGGCTCGCCCTGCCATTGATCTGCGGCATACACATACACATGAAGGTCTGTGGTTTTCGTGTCGTCAAAATAGAACTTTATCTCCCCTCGTCTTTGCAGTGCTTCTGATGGAATTGTCACACCAATTTCTTCATGTACTTCGCGAATAATACAATCATCCTGATGCTCACCCGACTCTATCTTACCGCCGATACCATTCCACCTATCTACACCGAATCCACGTTTTTTGTATCCAAGCAACACCTTGTTGTCTTTTACTAAGAAGCAAAGGGTTGCTATCTGCATATTAGTTATCCTCTAGCTCGACGTCATCACCTAGTTTGATATGTACATCTTTTAACTGTTGTTCATCAACTGTATTTGGTGCGCCCATCATCACATCTTCTGCTGCGCCATTCTTAGGAAATGCTATTACTTCACGGATACTTGGCTCGTTTTCCAGAAGCATCAATAATCTATCGATTCCGGGAGCAAATCCTCCATGTGGTGGAGCGCCGTACTCAAATGCTCGAATCATGCCGCGGAATTTATCATCAACCTGCTCTTTGGTATACCCAGCGATTTCAAATGCCTTATACATAATATCTGGGCGATGATTTCTGATTGCACCAGAAGACAACTCAAGTCCGTTTGCAATAATATCATACTGGTGTGCCAGAATATCCAGCGGTGCTTCCTTCTCTAGTGCTTCCATGCCACCTTTTGGCATTGAGAATGGGTTGTGAGAAAAAGTAACCTCACCAGTTCTTTCATCTTTTTCATACATAGGGAAATCAACAATCCATGCCCATGCTACTACATCTTTGTCTTTTAGATTTAAAATGGTGCCAAGCTTCTCTCGCACTACTCCAAGTACTTTGTTTACAACTACTCGCTTATCAGCGCCGAAGAAAATAATATCACCCTTCTGCGCACCGGTTGTTTTAATAATGTACTCGATTTCTTCTTGAGATAAAAATTTCAAAATTGGTGATTTCAATTCTTCTTCAACAATAATGTATGCTAACCCACCTGCACCTGTATCCTGTGCGAGTTGTGTGAGCTCATCAATTTGACTACGAGTCATACCTGCTGCTTGTGGCGCGACAATTGCCTTGATAGTACTCTGTTCGTCACTCACTGCTTGTGCAAATACCTTAAACTCTGTTTTAGCAAGTCCTTCGGCAAGCTCAATCATTTCTATACCAAAACGAAGATCCGGACGATCGCTTCCATATTTTTCCATTGCTTCTTTATACGTAATTCGAGGGAAAGGTGTTTGTTGCACTTTTTTACCTGCAAATTCTTCTGTTAGTTTTACAAATAACGGCTCCATTACAGAAAACACATCTTCTGGTGTTTCTGCAAAAGCGATTTCTAGGTCGAGCTGGTAAAACTCACCTGGTGATCGATCGGCTCTTGGATCTTCATCACGAAAACATGGAGCAATTTGATAGTATCGAGGCACTCCGCCTACCATTAGCAGCTGCTTAAACTGCTGTGGGGCTTGTGGTAAGGCATAAAACTTACCTGGATGTAATCGTGACGGCACAATAAAGTCACGTGCACCTTCTGGAGATGAGCTAGTAAGTATTGGCGTATTGATTTCAATAAAGCCATTACTATGCATGTAGTCATGAATCTCTCTAATCATTTCATAACGACGTCGAAGCATACGCTGCATTTTATCACGACGTAGATCTAGGTATCGATAACGTAACCGTAAATCCTCATTTACCTTTTCATCAAACTGCGCGATTTGAAAAGGAAGGACATTGCTCTGGTTTAACACTTCAAGCTCTTCAACAACAACTTCAACTGTCCCTGTTGGGATATTTGCATTAACTGTTTCTTTACTGCGCTCAACAACAGTGCCAGTTGCTTTCAGCACATATTCATCTCTTACCTTTTCTGCTACTTCAAATGCCCCAGTTACCTTGGGGTCAATTTGAAGCTGGACAATTCCACTGTGATCTCGAAGATCGATAAAAATCAACCCGCCGTGATCACGCCGAGCATTAACCCACCCAGATACAGTTACTTTTTCGCTAATTTTAGATAAAATTTCTGAAGATAACGTTCGTTTCATACATGCAAGAATTATTAAAATAACAAACACATCATACAATATTATACCTCAAAAAGCAAGCAACTGAGCCAATTATATAATATTTAGCTGCTTAATAAATCTCTGTGTTTTTAATTCGAAATTAATATGCTGTTCTAAAAACTTCATTAGTTGCACATGTGTTGCTACCATATGATCCTGTGGCTCATACCCAAGGTGCGTTAAGAGTTTTACAATGTACTTTTTTTCAAACACCCGCCACTCTTTCCGAGTAATACTCTCAGCTGCATCGAGCTGGCTAAAAAAATCAACCATCATATCAAAAAGCTCATTATCTGGTTGACTCTGAGTCACAAGTGAGTCAAAAATTTCTAGCATGAAGCTTCCAAGTAGTATTTTGACACTGTTGTTTTTTATGTTTTTAAAACTATGCTCAACTCTGGCTGCGGTAAGCTGCTTGTTTTTCCCTTGTGCAAAACTTACAGCAACTACTGAAAACTGCTGCATGTGCGGGTTGAGCTTGCTAATAATTTTTTTTGTTCCCCTCCCTATCAGCGTAAGCTTGCCAAACCGTTTTGTATATACGGTAAAATACTGATCGAACTCATTGCGAACAATAGAACGAATAACAAAAGCACTTGAGTGATACATACCTACTGTCTATCAAGGTAGGTTTGCAAGATAAGCATCGCAGCAATTGGATCATCGTCACTTTTATCGCCAGATTGTTGTTGTAGTTTTTTTGCTTCTTGAGTTGAAAAACGTTCGTCAATGGTTGCAATAGTAATGTTGAGATGTTCTTTGAGTAATTCAACAAATTTTTGTGTTTTCTCGCCTTGTTGATCAGATGGCATACCAACAACAATTACGCTCACCTGCTCTTCGGCGCAAATATCTTGTAGCTTTGTGATTACAGACTCTGCTGATGAATTGCTGATTGTACCGATAGGTACAGCAATTGTGTCGTTTGCTGCTGATTTCGCGATACCAAGCTTTTTATCACCATAGTCAATACCAAGAATTGCCATACTTACTCCTGAGTAATTATCTCTACTCCTGCTTCAGTGACAACAACTGTGTGCTCAAAATGTGCCGCATTACTTCCATCACTAGTAACAATAGTCCAGCCATCATCTAATGTTTCTATCTCATGACTACCACGTGTAATCATTGGTTCAATAGCTATAACCATTCCGGCTTTTAGCTCGACATGCTTGTGTGATGGTGAATAATAGTTTGGAATATGTGGAGGCTCATGCACATCATATCCGACCCCGTGCCCGACAAGACTTCGAATCACTCCATATTTTCCTTGGCTGTTAACATAGTTTTCTACAGCCTTAGAAATATCAGCCACTGCAGCACCAGCTTTTACCGCTTTAATCCCTGCTTCAAGTGATTTTTGAGTAACATCAAGCAGTGCTTGATCTTCTTGACTAATAACTCCTACCCCCGTGGTCTTAGCGGTATCAGTATACATACCCTTGTACTCCATACCGACATCCACGGTCAAAATATCGCCTTCTTTGAGCACATATTCTGATGCTGGAGTATGTACAACCTCATCATTAACACTAGCGCAAATTGAGCTAGCAAAAGGCTCTTCAGATGGTGATGGTTTATAGTTTTTAAAAGATGGTCTGCCACCGGCTTTAGTAATTTCAGCTTCGACAAACTCATCGATCTGCTTAGTAGTCACGCCGGGCTTTGCCATGGCAATAGCAGCATTAAGAATACGTCCAATAATCTTTCCACCTTCTTTTAAACTACTAATATCTTGTTGTGATTTAATACTACTCATTGCTACTTTGTTCAATAATTTTTTCTATTTGATTATATACTTCTTCGATTGACTGAGCGCCATCTATCCGATGCAAGATATCGTGCTGTTCATAATATGGAAATACTTTTTCTGTTTCATTGTGATAAATATCCAATCGCTTTTTAATTGCTTCTGGCTGATCATCATCACGACGGTATAACTCACCGTCACATTTATCACACCTACCTTCTACTGCTGGCGGATTAAACTGAGTATGATAACTCAAGCCACACTTACATGCCAAACGCTGAGAAAGTCGACTTACTGCTTGCTCATCAGAAAGCTCAATAACTATAGCTAAATCTATTTTTGCTACTGTATCCAGATATTCTGCCTGCTTGGTGTTTCGAGGGTAGCCATCAAGGACAAATCCTCGCTCACAGTCTGGCTGATTAATTCTATCAAGTACAATTTTATTTGTTAGCTCATCTGAAACTAGATTACCCTGCTTGATTACTTCTTCAACTTTTTTACCAAGCTCTGTCTGATTTTTGATATTGTAACGAAAAATATCACCGGTTGAAATATACGGGTATGAACGTCGTCGTGCGATAAGTTCTGCTTGGGTTCCTTTACCTGAGCCCTGGGGGCCAAAAATAAGAATCTTCATGCTTGCCTAATTTACAAAACCCGCATGTGCGGGCTTTATATTTATAATAACTTTAAAAGGTTTTTCTTATCAATCTCACTAATTTCCTGATCTTCTCGTAATTCGCGTACAATTCGTCTAATTTCCTCTCGGGTAACGCCACCATTATCTAATTCCTTATAGAATTTTTCTAATACATCATCGCGCTCAGTGTAATCAATGCTTCTGATTTTTAGAATTTCACGACGAATTTCTTCTCTTGTTGTAAATACATTTGAAGTCATAGGTTGTAGATCAATACACCATTTGGTGTGGGAATAAGTAAGCTAGATTCCGTCGTAATCACGCATGGTCAGCTGTGATTCAATCTGTTTTACTGATTCAATAATAACCTGAACGATAATCAAAAGACTTGTACCACCAACTGCTAGAGATTGGATACCACTTACGTTTGAAGTGATTAATGGAAGTACTGCGATAACACCTAAGAATAACGCTCCAGCTAATACGATGCGAGTTGTTACAAAGTTAAGATACTCTGCTGTATGCTGCCCTGGTCGAATACCTGGAATAAATCCACCTTGCTTCTGTAGATTTTCAGCAATTTGATCAGGATGGAATACAACTTCTGTGTAGAAATATGTAAATGCGAATACTAATAGGAAGTAAAATACTCCATAGAATACCTGGTTCTGAAACAATGCGATTGTCCATGTAGCGATTCCTACTAGTGTTTGTGATTCGGCGTTAAGGAAAAACTGAGCAACCATTGGTGGGAATAGTACGATTGAAATTGCAAAGATGATTGGAATTACTCCAGCCATGTTCACTCGAAGCGGTAAATGAGTGTTTACTCCTCCATAACTACTCTGGCCACGCATACGACGAGCATATGATACAGGGATGTTTCTCTGGCCCTCTGTCATAATCACCACACCCACAATAGTCACAATTGCAACAAGTACAAACATAACTATGTTTAGTATCTGACTTTGATCAAAGACTGAAACGACTGTTTGTTGCAGTAGTGTTGGAAACTGAGCAACGATACCCGCAAAAATCAACAATGAAATACCATTACCCACATTTTTTTCAGAGATCAACTCACCAAGCCACATTAAAAATACTGTTCCAGCAGTCATGGTTGTCATCACAGCAAACAGTCCCCATGCTGAAAAATCGGGTAATACGTTGACTTGTGATTGTCGAAGTAATGTAATCAAGCCATATGCCTGCAAAAATCCAAGTGGGATTGTTAGCATTCTGGTCCACTGATTAATTTTTGCTCTTCCTGACTCACCATCTTTTGAAAGCTCTTCAAGTCTCGGTACAACCATTGTAAGTAACTGGAAGATAATTGATGAGGTGATGTATGGTGCTACACCCATTGCAACGATTGAGAAGTTGTCCATACTTCCACCTGAAAGTAGGTTTACAATACTCAAAAACTGATTACCTGCAAAAAATTCACGTAATGCTATCGTATCAACTCCTGGAATTGGAATATGTGCAGCAATTCGAAAAATAACCAACATTGCAATAACAAAAAGAATGCTGTTTCTAATTTCTTTGACTTTCCAGACTTGGGTTAGTTTTTTGAGTGACATGTGAGTAGGAATAGATAATTAGAGCCCTTGTAGTACAGTGTAGCATTTCATGAGCTCAAACGCTACGAGCTGCCTACTTCTTTTTCTTCTTTGTTGCTGACTTGGCTGATTTCTTTGGAGCTTTTGCTTGTGCTCGCTTTGTAGCCTCTGCTTTTCCACCAGCTTTTTCGATTGCCTGCTTAGCGGTTTCTGAGAATGAATCAGCAACTACCGTGAGTTTTTTGGTAAGTGTTCCTTGACCAAGAACCTTAACTCCATGAGTTGCAGACTTGATAAGATTTTTTGAGATCAATGATCGAGAGTTTACAGTTTGATCATTTTCAAACGCTTTTTCAAGCTGTCCGATATTTACTTCGGCCATCTTCTTGTTTGGTGAAGTAAATCCACCTAGTTTTGGCTTACCTTTAAGTGATTGGATTAATCCTCGACGTTTTAGTCCGCCTTTTCCACCTGATCGAGCTCGCTGTCCTTTTAGACCACGTCCTGCGTAAGTACCGGTACCAGATGCATTACCACGACCAACACGCTTTTTGCGCTTGCGTTGTGGTGATTGTAGATTGTGTAATGCAAGTGTCATATACGTTGACTATTTTTTTGATTCTTTAGATTCTTTTTTTACAGTCTTTTTAGCTACTGGTTTCTTGTCAGTCTTCTTTGTCTTCTTTTCTCTGTTAACATCTCCCATCAAAGACTCGAGTGCCTTTAATGTAGCAAGTACGTTATTCACCTTACTTGGTGAACCCATAATCTTTCCAACTACGTTACTAATTCCAGCAAGCTCAAGCACTGGTCGAACTGCACCACCTGAGATAACTCCGCTACCTTTTGGAGCTGGTCGAAGCATTACTCGGGCTGCATGAAACTTACTCTTGACCATATGTGGGATTGTTTCATTGGTGATTGGTACATTGATCAGATTTTTTTCAGCTTTTTTAGCTGCTTTATTAATTGCAGCTGTTACGTCTGCACCCTTTGCAAGTGCGGCTCCAACGCGGCCTTTTCTGTCACCAATAACCACACATGCTCGGAAGCTCATTCGCTTTCCTCCAGCCATCACACGAGTAACTCGAGCAAGGTCGATAATTACTTGATCGAATTCTGACTCTTGTCGTCGTGGTCGCTGTCCTCCGCGTCCACCTCGACCCTGACGTCCACCTGGGCCAGCTGGTCGTCCTTTTGTGTTTGTCTCTTTATTTGGTTGTGTGTTCTGAGTTTGTGTTGACATAGGTTAGAAATTTAAGCCGCCTTCACGAGCACCTTCTGCTAGCGCCTTGATACGACCGTGATATGCATAGCCTGAACGATCGAATACTACTTCTGAAATACCAGCGTCTTTTGCTTTTTTAGCAATTGCAATTCCAACATTTTTTGCAGCATCAACTTTTGAACCTTCTTTTTTACCTAGTTCTTTGTCAGATGCAGCTGCAAGTGTTTTTCCAACAACATCGTCGATCAACTGAGCTGAGATATGATTCAAACTTCGAAATACCTGCAACCGTGGTCGCTTTGCTGTGCCAACTACCTTAGCTCGTACGCGAGCTTTTCGTCGACTGTGTCTTTGTTGTTTTGCAATTTGTTTATTAGTCATATACTTCTATTGATTACCCGGCTTTAGCTGCAGCTTTACCTGCCTTACGTCGAATAACTTCATCTACATATTTAATACCTTTACCCTTGTATGGCTCTGGTTTTCTAAACCCACGAATTTCTGCTGCTACCTGACCAACCTGTTGCTTGCTAATACCGGTGATAGTAATTACGTTTTTCTCTGAGCTAATTTCAATACCGTCTGGTGCTTTAAATTCAATTGGGTGTGAGTATCCAAGACTTAGAACAAGTACTGACCCTTTCATATCTGCCTTGTACCCAACTCCGTTTACTTCAAACTTTTTTTCAAATCATTTTGTCACGCCCTCAACCATATTACTGATTAACTGTCGTGAAAGTCCCCATAGTGAGCGCTGTGTCTTGTCGTCTTGACTCTTGATAGTAAGCACTACTTCGTTATCTGAAATAGCCACATCAACACGATTGTCAATTGCTTCTTGCAATTCACCTTTTGGGCCTTTAACGGTACAGATACTATCTTTTAGAGATACTTCTACTCCGCTTGGGATACTGATTGGTTCTTTTCCGACTCGTGACATATTTCTTTCTTATTAATACATTTGGCAAAGCACTTCGCCACCCACTCCAAGATTTTTTGCCTGTTTGTTGGTCATAATACCTTGTGAGGTTGAAACGATTGCAATACCTACATTATTCAAAACTTTTGGAAGCTGTTCTTTGGTTGCGTATACACGTCTTCCTGGCTTACTTACACGTTCAATCTTAGTAATTGCTGGTACTTTTTCTTTTGAATACTTTAGTGAAATTTTAATCTGTGGAAATGCTGATCCGTGAGAATTTGCTTCAACTTTTTCTACGGTTCCAACATAGCCTTCCTTATGCATTACTTCTGCAATACTCAACTTCAATTTTGAGTATGGCAATAGTACTTCAGCCTTTCGTACGGCCTGAGCATTTCGGATTCTTGTTAGCATGTCTGCAATAGTGTCTGTCATATCTATATTTCTATTTACCAGCTAGATTTTTTAACGCCAGGAATCTGTCCATCGCTTGCTAGCTCTCTAAAACAAATACGGCACAATCCAAAGTCACGCATGTATGCTCGTTTTCGACCACAACGCCAGCATCGTCGTACAACACGTGTGCTAAACTTTGGTTTCTTATTTGATTTTGCGATTTGTGCTTGTGTTGCCATAATTGTTTACTTATCTGTGAATGGGAATCCAAGAAGCTTGAGCAGCTCGAATCCTTCTTCTTTATTTTTAGCAGATGTTGCAATAGTAATCTGTAGTCCATGTACTCGTTCGATTTCATCTGGATTGATTTCTGGAAATGCAACGTGCTCTTTAATTCCAAGTGTGTAGTTACCTTGTCGATCCATTCCTTTTGGGCTGATGCCGCGGAAGTCACGGATTCGAGGTAATGACACGTGGATTAACTTACTAATAAAATCATACATTCGCTGACCGCGCAGGGTTACCATAATACCGACTTCATTTCCTTCTCTGATCTTAAAGTTTGAAATTGATTTCTTTGCCTTAGTCTTTACTGGCTGTTGACCGGTGATTCGTACCAATGTGTTTTCGTAGGTTTCCATTAGTTGCTTATCTTTCAATGCCTGACCAGCACCAATACTAATCGTCACTTTATTGATCTTTGGAATCATGTGCGCATTGGTGTAGCCAAACTTTTCTTTCAAAGCTGGTACTACTTCTTTGGTATATTGTTCTTTCAATGGCTGAATCATATTAGTCAATTACTTCACCAGATTTCTTAGCAACTCGAACCTTCTTTTTATTATCCATAACCTTCTTTCCTACTCGAGTTGGTTTGTTTGTTTTTGGATCAACAAGGGCCAGATTAGAAATATGCAGTGGTGATGGAAACTCTACTCGTTGACCTTTTTCACCTTGTTGTCGTGGTTTTAAATTTTTGTATGCAACATTTACACCTTCAACTGAAACACGCTTAAGCTTAGAAAATACTTGCAATACCTTGCCTGTTTTTCCTTTATCTTTTCCTGCTAATACAATTACTTTGTCGCCTTTTTTGATATTCATATGCTTATAGTACTTCTGGTGCCAATGACACAATCTTATTAAATCCCTTGGCACGTAACTCTCTTCCTACAGGACCAAAAATACGTGTTCCTTTTGGTTCTTTGTTATCTTTATTGATAATCACTGCAGCATTTTCATCAAATCTAATATAGGTTCCATCTGCACGTCGTGATTCTTTTCTGGTTCGCACAACCACTGCGTGTACAACATCTCCCTTTTTCACATTTGATCGTGGTGCGGCTTCTTTTACACTTACAGTAATAATATCACCAATACCTGCGTATCGTCGTTTGTATCCACCAAGAACCTTAATACACTCTAGTTTTCGTGCACCTGAGTTATCGGCTGATTTTAGTCGTGATTCTACTTGGATCATATGCTTATTGGGCGTCGATTACTCGCCATCGCTTATGCTTACTTAATGGTCGTGTTTCAACAAATGTTACTACATCTCCAACCTTGTACTGGTTCTTTTCATCGTGTACTTGGTATTTTTTGGTTACCTTAAATCGCTTTAAGTATCGTGGATGGATCTTTGAACGTTCAACAGCAACGACGATAGTCTTTTCTGGCGCAGCAGAAACTACTGTCCCCCGGAACTTTCGTTGAATTTTTGATTGTGATGTAGTATCTGACATACTGGTTAGTTAGTATCGTTGTTAGTGTTTTTCTTTTGTCGCAACACTGTTAAAATTGTTGCAATTGTTCGTTTTGTAGCTCGAATATCTCGAACATTTTTCAACTGTCGTGCGCTTGCTTTAAATCGCTCTTCACGAAGCTGTTGTCGCTGTTCTTCTAGTAACTTCTGTAAATCTTTTTCTGATTTTTTTAGTAGTTCTTTAGCTTTCATATTATTTCACTACAAATCGTGTTTTAGTTGGCAGCTTGTAGGCTGCAAGTCGCATCGCTTCTCGTGCTGTTTCTTCAGGTACTCCGTCCATTTCAAATAAAATCATTCCAGGCTTTACTACTACTACGTATCGGTCTACAGCACCTTTTCCAGAACCCATGGTTGACTGTTCACCTTTTGAAGTAACTGCTTTATCAGGAAATACTCGAATCCATAGCTTACCGGTTCGTTTTACGTATCGAGTCATAGCTCGTCGAGCTGCTTCTAGTTGTCGTCCAGTTACCCAGCAGTTATCAAGTGCCTTTAATCCAAAGCTACCAAAGCTAATAGTATTTCGTGCAGTTGCAACACCGCGCAAATTACCCTTATGTGACTTTCTGTGTTTTGTCTTTCTTGGTCCCATCATATTAGTTCTTCTTTACTGGTGGTCGTCTTCGTGACCGTTGCTTTGTTGTTTTTTGCACTTCTGGCTGATCTGATTCAAACTTTTCACCTTTGTAAATCCATACTTTTACACCAATAACACCATAAGTAGTATTTGCTCGCTTTTCTGCGTAATCAACATCTGCTCGAAGTGTTGTTAGTGGAAGTCGTCCTGAGCTTAGCTTTTCAGATCGAGCAATTTCTGCTCCATTCAATCGTCCTGCTACAATCACCTTAACACCCTGTGCTTCTGCTTTTTCAACTCTACCAATAGCTTGCTTCATAGCACGTCTAAATGGCATACGCTTTTCTAGATCAGCTACAATAGACTGCCCCACTAGCTCTGCAGAAAGATTTGGGTTCTGTACTTCTTGAATAGTAATTTGAACACTTTGCTTTGGTTGTAAAAATTGCTTCTTGATTTTCTTTTTCAAATCTTCAACACCTTGTCCGCCTCGTCCGATAATTACTCCTGGTTTTGCTGTATGAATAATCAAATTAAGATCTGTTGCTGATCGCTCAATGTCGATTTTAGCCATTGATGCATTAGCAAACTGCTTTTCAAGGAATTTCTTGATCTTAATGTCTTGCTGTAAAAAGCTAATATAATCCTTACGTGAGAACCATTTTGAGTTCCACTGATTAATGACGCCGATTCGGAAAAGTTTTGGATTTATTTTTCTTCCCATAGTGATTATTTAGCTTCCTTTTTGGTCTGCTTTGCGGCAGGTTTCTTAGCGGTAGTTTTCTTAGCTACTGGAGTAGCTTTTTTAGCTGGTGCTGATTTTTTTTGTTCTTTTTTCTTAGATGTAGTAGCAGTTATATCAGATGTTTCAGATTTTTTCAAGTCTTTTACTCCCAATACTAAGTCAATATGGCTTGTTCGCTTACGAATTGCGCCTGCTCGTCCGTGTGCTCGTGGTCGAAATCTCTTGATAATTGGGCCATCATTTACTGTCAATTCTTTGATGTATAGTGATTCTTTTTCTAAATTATAGTTATGCTCTGCGTTTGCAATTGCTGAGTTAACTAGTTTTGAAAGTGGACCCGCTGCAATCTTTGAAATAAATCCCAAATGAGCTAATGCAGTCACAACTTTCTTTCCTCTTAACTCATCAGCAACTAATCGCACTTTTCGTGGTGCAATTCGAACAAACCGTGCACGTGCTTTCACCTGATCTACAGTTGGTTTCTTAACTTCAGCTTTTTTAGCTGGAGCCTTTTTAGCTACTGTTGCTGGCTTTTTGGTTGTCTGCTTTGTTGCTTTTGCTTCTGCCATATAGGTCTAATTATTTCTTTTGGTCCTTAGCCATCTTACCACCATGTCCTCGGAATGTTCGGGTTGGTGAAAATTCACCAAGCTTGTGCCCAACCATATTTTCTACAACTAAAACTGGAACATGATCTTTTCCATTATGAACACCAATAGTATAGCCTACCATTTCTGGGGTGATGGTTGATGATCGATCCCATGTTTTAATTACAGTTTTGTCATTAGGACCCAGCTTACTGATTTTCTTCAGTAGTTTCTCGTTTACGTATGGTCCTTTTTTTAGACTTCGTGACATAATGGTTTATTTATCTAATATTATTTACGTCGCTTTTTCTTTCGACTTGAAACAATAAGTTTATCTGAATATTTGGTCTTTTTTCTAGTTTTTACACCCATTGCTAGTTTACCCCATGCCGTTTTTGGTCCTTTTTTCAAACCAATTTGGTTTCGGCCTTCACCACCACCGTGAGGGTGATCAACAGGGTTCATAGCTTTACCTCGAACAGTTGGCTTAATACCAAGATGTCGATTTCTTCCAGCTTTACCGATTCTGATATGTCGAATTTCTGGGTTTGAAACTTGACCAATAGTTGCTGAAGCATCTTTTCGAATCAATCGAACTTCACCTGAAGGAAGTTTAATTGTTGCATACTTTCCTTCAACTGCCATCAATTTTGCAACTGATCCTGCAGTTCGTACTAACTGCGCACCTTTACCTGGCGTAAGCTCTAGATTGTAAATCATGCTACCAAGTGGCAAGTGCTCAAGTGGCATTCGGTTTCCAACTTTGATTTCGATTCGAGTCTTTGATGACATTACAGTGTCGCCAACATTTAACTGCGTTGGGGCAATCATATACTGCTTGTCACCATTTTCATACTTGATCAATGCAAGACGTGCTTCTCGGTTTGGATCGTACTCGATTGCTTCTACAGTTGCTGGTACATCGAAGTACGCTCGCTTGTAGTCAATCAAACGATACAGTCTTTTTGCTCCACCACCTCGGTGTCGTACGGTGATCTTACCAGTGTTGTTTCGACCACCAGTTCGCTTTCGAGACTTAGTCAATGACTTCTCTGGTCGCTTCTTAGTAATTTCCTCAAATGTACTTACTGAGGTCTTACGTCGTCCTGGTGTTGTTGGTTTGTATACTTTTAATGCCATACTTATACTCCTTCGTAAACTTCAATAGTTTGTCCTTCCTTAAGGGTGACAATAGCTTTTTTCCAGTCTTTTCGCTTTCCTTTTTGTCGTCGGAAGTTTACTTTTTTACCTTGCATTTTAACAATGTTTACTGCTACTGGCTCAACTCCGTATAAGGTTCGTACTGCTTTTTTAATTTCTACCTTGTTGGTAGTTGCTGATACTGCAAATACATACTTCCCAACAGATGCAAGTACTGCTGATTTCTCAGTGATCATTGGGTGAAGAATCACAGCATATGATTGTGCAGTTGTTCCTTTTAGATCCTCAGCTGGTTTAGTTGCTGGTTTCTTTACTTCTGGCTTTGTAGCTTCTTTCTTAGCTGGTGCATCTTTTGCAGGTTTTTTTGCTGCAGGTTTTTTCTCCTGACTATTGTCAGTTGTGTGTTCTGCGTTCTTTTTAAATACTTTATTGAAAATACTCATATCGGTGCTTAAGCAAATAATTGCTCAATTTTTTTAATAACTGCAAGTGGTGCCACAAGATACTGATGCTTCATGATATCGACTACTCTCAAACTATCAACGTGAGCGATACTTACCTTCTCGATGTTTCGAGCAGATAGTGCTGCGTTGATGTTTTCATTATCAAGCACTAGCAATACTGACGGTGCTTTTTCTGAAGCTTTCTTTGGCTTTACTGAAATACCTTGTAATGCCTTGAAAATTGTCTTTGTCTTTACTTCCGGAAGTGTTAGCGCATCAAATACCATCAGCTTTTCGTTTGCAACCTTGTCTGAAAGAGTCATCAATAATGCTTTTCGTCGAACTTTTTTATTTACCTTTTTACTGAAATTCCGATCAGCAGTTGGACCAAATGTCACACCTCCACCTTTCCAGATTGGAGAACGTGAAGAACCGTGACGTGCTCGTCCGGTACCTTTTTGTCGCCATGGCTTTCTACCACCACCGCTTACTTCTGATCGATCTTTTACTGAAGCAACTATTGGTCGTGCATTTGCCTGCTGTGCAACAACTACTTGCTGAATCACCAGTGGATTTGCTGCCACTGAAAAGATAGCGTCATTAAGAGTGTAATCACTTACTTTTTTTCCTTCTAGATTGTAGACATTTACTGTTGCCATAGTGATTAGTTAGCTTCTTTCTTAGCTTCTTCTTTTAGTGCTTCTTCAGCTGCTGGCTCTTCTTTTTTTTCTTCTGTTACTGAGGTTTCATCATTTTTTTCTTCAGTTGGTGCTTCAGCTGGAGTTTCTTCTGTAGTTTCTGGTTCTGCTGGGGCTAGCTCGATTGGACCTGCTACTAGCTCACCTGGGCCACTAATGATAACCATGCTTCCTCGATGACCTGGAACTGCACCTTTTACAAATACTGCATTATCTTCTAAATCTGTTTCAATGATTTCTAGGTTAGTTACAGTAACCTGATCGCCACCCATTCGGCCACCCATTCGAGTACCTTTAAATACATGAGCAGGGCCAGTAGAACCAACTGAACCAGGCATTCTTAACTGATCTTTGTGACCATGACTCTTTGGTGAACCACCAAAGCCATGTCGTTTTACTACACCTTGAAATCCCTTACCTTTTGATGTTCCAGTGACTTTTACTGTATCACCAGATTCAAATGTTTTTACTGTTACTTGATCACCAATTTTAAGATCTAGTGCCTCACCATTTTTAATACGAATTTCTTTCATATACTTAAATGGACCTGCATCTTTTAGGTGACCCTTCATTGGTTTATTGATTGATCGACGTGCACCACAGCCTAGCTGAACTGCAACATATCCATCAGAATCAACTGACTTCACTTGCGTTACGATACATGGAGTTGCTTTGATCTTAGTTACCGGAATAACTCGTCCATCTTCCATGAACTTTTGTGTCATTTCAATTTTTTCGCCGATGATAAATTTCATATGTTGGGTATATCAGAGGAAAATAAAAGCTGCCTCAAGGAGAGCCAGACAGACAAACGGTACACCAGAACTCTGATGTGCGTTAGACTATGTTGTACTTCCTTGTTTTAGTTTTGTATTCTCCTTATAGAATGTATCAGCTGCAAAGGTTTTCCTAGTTGGATCTTTCTTTGTGCTGAGTAATTCTGTCGAGATGGGTTTCATCTCGATTGATGTAGATACAACGTTTGTTATATTCACATCGCTCGAGATGAGCGAATCTTACTGCATTTTGATCTCTACGTCAACACCTGCTGGAAGATTTAGATTACTTAGCGTATCAATTGTCTTCGCTGTAGGGTTGAGGATGTCGAGCAATCGCTTATGAATGCGCATTTCGTATTGATCACGAGAGTCTTTGTGAACAAATGATGATCGCATCACAGTGTACTTTTTCTTTTCAGTTGGTAGTGGTACCGGCCCTGAAATAGTTGCACCTGTTCGCTTTGCTGACTCGATAATAGTGCGTGTTGATTGATCAATAATCTTATGATCATATGCACGAATCTTGATTCTGATTTTTTGCATTCCGTCTTCAGCCTCTTTTGCTGGCTTTGATGATGCTGGTACTTTTTTGATTGCCATGGTCGTAAAGAACTTTATTAGCAGTAATCCCGCCCCGACGTGAGTCGGGGCGGATCAAGCGTTTACTTAATAATTTTAGCTACCACACCAGCACCAATAGTTCGGCCACCTTCACGGATAGCGAAACGTTGCTTTTCTTCAAGTGCTGTTGGTTTCATTAGTTTAACCTTTAGATTTACAGTGTCTCCAGGCATAACCATTTCTGTTCCTTCTGGAAGTTCAACTTCACCAGTAACATCAGTAGTACCAATGTAGAATTGTGGCTTGTATCCCTTGAAGAATGGGTTATGTCGTCCACCTTCATCTTTGTTCAAGATGTAGGTTTCTGCTTCAAATTCAGTGTGTGGAGTAATTGTTCCAGGAACTGCAAGTACTTGTCCTCGCTCGATTTCATCCTTCTTAGTACCTCGAAGCAAGATACCAGCGTTGTCACCAGCTTCACCTTGATCTAGTGACTTGTTAAACATCTCAATACCAGTAACCACAGTCTTTTTGGTATCCTGTAGACCAACGATTTCAACTTCATCGTTAACCTTTACGATACCTCGGTCAATTCGACCAGTTACTACTGTACCTCGACCTTCGATAGAGAAAATATCTTCGATAGGCATGAGGAATGGCTTTTCAGTATCTCGAACTGGAGCTGGTACGTATTCGTCTAGTGCCTTTACCAAGTCTTCCATTGGTTTAGTAGCTTCTGCATCGTCTAGATTTTCTAGAGCCTTCAAAGCTGAACCTCGGATGATTGGGATTTCGTCACCAGGGAATTCGTATTTCTTCAATAGATCTCGAACTTCTTCTTCCACTAGGTCGATAAGTTCTGGTTCTTTTACTTGGTCTACCTTGTTTAGGAAAACAACCAATGCTGGCACACCAACCTGTCGAGCAAGTAGGATGTGTTCTCGGGTTTGAGGCATTGGACCATCAGTAGCAGCTACTACTAGAATCGCACCGTCCATCTGAGCTGCACCAGTAATCATGTTTTTTACGTAGTCAGCGTGACCTGGACAGTCAATGTGTGCGTAGTGTCGTGTTTCTGATTCGTACTCAACGTGAGTAGTCGCGATAGTAATACCACGTTCTTTTTCTTCTGGAGCGTTATCGATTTCGCTAACGTCTCGAGCCTGCTTTGCAAAACCCTTCTTGTGAAGGTACTGCAATAGAGCAGCTGTAAGGGTGGTTTTACCGTGGTCAACGTGACCAATGGTACCAACGTTTAAGTGAGGTTTTCCTCGTTCGAATTTGTCACTCATAGTATAATTCTTATCTTAGTACTTTTTGAGCAATCTTTTGTAAACCAATCCCCGCTGACGGGCGAGAACAGATCCTCGTTACTAATAATTTATTTAAAGTGTTTTAATAAAACAATAAAAATTTTGCTTTATACAGCCGTAAAATACGTATTTTACGGATTTATCAACAAAATACTCCTAGAGTATATAACCAGACGACGAAAATGTCAAGGGTTTTTTGTGAATTTTCTGTGTATTTCTACTCGATTGGCTCGAAGTAGTAGGTACCCTCTTCCTCGTCTGTGTTTTGCTGATTTTCGTCCTGATTTTCAACTACTTTTGGATCAGCCATTTCTGCTGGTTCAAACTGCTTACTTTTGTTTAACACCGCACCAACTGACTGCCAAGAATCATCAATATCTGCTAGGTTTTCAGTAGTTTCTGGCACTTCCTCTGCAACAGGTACTTCATGGTGTGGCTGTGCTACGGCTCCTTCTAATAACACCTCATATTGCTCAAGTGAGACAACAACAAAGCCTTCATGCTGCTCTTTATCAACGATAATACATGGAGAGTCAGTTTTCTTGGCTAATTTAATTGCTTTTTCAACAATATGAGACATAGAATTTCGTATTAGTCTTAAGCTTTTGCTCGCTCACCTTTAACAACTTCTGCAACATTTGATGGCACTTCTTGATAGTCAAGAAATTCCATAGCATATGATGCACGGCCTTGGGTCATTGATCGAAGCTCAGTTGCGTAGCCAAACATCTCGGCCAAAGGCACCTTAGCGTCGATAACCTTCACTTGGTTTCGATCTCGCATTTCTTCGATCTGACCACGTTTTGATGAAAGGTTACCAATAACATCTCCCATGAATTCTTCAGGAGTAGTAACTTCCACGCTCATGATAGGCTCAAGAAGTACTGGGCCGGCTTTCTTCGCTGCATCAGCAAACGCCATAGAACCCGCTACCTTAAAAGCAACTTCAGAAGAGTCAACATCATGATATGAACCATCATATACTGTTGCTTTGAAATCGATAAGCTCAAATCCTGCAACAACACCTTTTTGTCGAGCCTCTTGAATACCTTTATTGATCGGTTGAATGTATTCTTTTGGAATTACACCACCTTTAACTTCATCTGCGAATTCATACCCTTTGCCAGCTTCGAGTGGTTCAAGTCGAATCCAACAGTGACCGTATTGACCACGACCACCAGATTGCTTAACAAACTTACCTTCTGCTTCAGCGGTTTTTCGAATAGTTTCACGATATGATACTTGTGGCTTACCGATGTTTGCTTCCACCTTAAATTCTCGTTTCATACGATCAACGATAACTTCCAAGTGAAGCTCACCCATACCTGAGATCAGGGTCTGCATAGTGTCTTCGTCAGTGTGTACTCGGAAAGTAGGATCTTCTTCTGATAACTTGCTCAATGCGATACCCATTTTTTCTTGGTCAGCCTTGGTCTTTGGTTCAATTGCTACAGAGATAACTGGTTCTGGGAAGCTAATACTTTCAAGCACGATTGGAGCGCCTTCAGTACAAAGTGTGTGACCAGTAAACGTTCCTTTCAAACCAACTGCTGCTGCGATTTCTCCAGCATATACTTCATCTACTTCTTCTCGATCGTTGGCGTGCATTCGTAGAATTCGTCCGATACGTTCTTTTTCACCAGTCGATGAATTGTACACATATGAACCAGCCTTTAATGTACCTGAGTAGATTCGGAAGAAAACAATCTTACCAACGAATGGGTCAGTTGCAACCTTAAATGCAAGTGCTGCAAACTTTTCTTCATCTGCGTGTTCTCGCACGAGTTTCTTTTCTTCGTTTCGTGGGTCGAATCCTTCTACTGCTGGAATTTCTTTTGGTGATGGGAGGAAGTCAACAACTGCATCAAGTAGTTGCTGTACACCCTTGTTTTTCAACGCTGAACCACACATTACTGGAATAATTTCGTTGTTGATAGTTGCGTGTCGAAGTACTCGCTTGATGTCTTCAAGTGCAATCTCTTCCCCACCAAGATACTTATTCATCAAGTCTTCATCGTGCTGTACTACTGCTTCGATAAGTTCTGCTCGGTATTTTGCAGCTTCTTCTTTCATGTCATCTGGAATATCTGTTACTTCAAACACTCTTCCCTCTTCATCCTTAAAGATCACTGCCTTTTCGGTAAGCAAGTCAATTACACCTTGGAAAGTGTCAGCTGCGCCGATTGGTAATTGAATTGGGTAAGCAGTTTTTGTAAGACGTTCATGAATTGATTTCATGTCAGCATAAAAATCTGCACCAGTTCGGTCCATCTTATTAATGAATGCCATCAGTGGCACTTTAAATTTTTCTGCTTGTCGAAACACTGTTTCTGACTGAGGTTCTACACCTGCAACACCGTCAAACACCAACACACCACCGTCAAGTACACGTAGTGAACGCTGTACTTCTACGGTAAAGTCGATGTGACCTGGGGTATCGATGATGTTGATACGACACTTCTTGTCTTCTTCACCTCGTGGTGCCCAGAAACAAGTAGTCGCAGCTGAGGTAATTGTAATACCACGTTCTCGCTCTTGTTCCATCCAGTCCATTTCAGCAGCACCTTCGTGCACTTCACCTACTTTGTGCTTTCGTCCAGTGTAGAACAAGATACGCTCGGTAACTGTTGTTTTACCCGCGTCGATATGAGCGATAATACCGATATTTCGAGTTTTTTCTAAAGAATATTCTCGAGCCATGTTAGTAATCTAAATGTTTAATTATCCACGACGACCAAAGTGAGCAAAAGCACGGTTTGCCTCTGCCATCTTGTAGACGTCTTGTCGTTTTTTAATTGCTGAACCTTCTTGGTTTGCAGCAGCCATGATTTCATCTGCTAAACGCTTTGCCATTGCTGCGCCTTTTCGTGCGCGGGCTGCGTCGATAAGCCATCGGTATGCTAGTGTTTGCTTTCGGTTACCAAATACTGCAACTGGAATCTGATAGTTACCACCACCAACACGTCGTGATTTTACTTCAACGTCTGGTGAAATGTTTTTCATAGCATTTTCAAACACATCGACTGGCTCTTTGCCTGTTTCTTTTTTGATAATTTCAAACGCACCGTACACGATTGACTGCGCAGTGGTTTTCTTACCGTTTTTCATGATTTGGTTGATGAACTTTGAGATCTCAACACTGTTGAATTGTGGGTCTGGAACGATCACCCGTTGTGGAGTTTTTCCTCGCATATATTTTATCTAATCGTTACTGAATTATTCTGATTTTGCAGAAGCTTTCTTAGCTCCATATCGTGAACGGCTCTTCTTTCGACCTTGAACTCCTTGGGTATCATATACACCTCGAACTACTTGATATCGCACACCGTTAAGGTCCTTAACACGACCACCACGTAATAGCACGATAGAGTGTTCTTGTAGATTGTGCCCTTCTCCAGGGATGTACGCGGTTACTTCCATACCATTTGAAAGACGTACACGAGCGATCTTTCGAAGCGCTGAGTTAGGCTTTTTAGGTGTCATTGTGGTTACTTTGACACATACACCACGCTTAAAAGGCGCACCCTTTGGCATGGTGGTTGTTTTTCGGTGCAAGGTGTCGTTGACAATCTGCATTGCTGGAGATTTTGACTTACGAGCCTTGGTTGACCGAGGTTTTCGGATTAATTGGCTAATTGTAGGCATAATTCCTATCTTCTTCACCCTGCGCGTACCACCTAAATTGAGTAAGACGCAGGATTACTTAAATTATTAAAAATCTGCCATGTGGCAGTGCATAAATGCATGAGTATAGTACCGACTTTTTTACAATAAGTCAAGGACCGCGGCAATCTGAGGGATAATGCCAAATCCAAGTGCTAAATAGACCATGATATAGTTGATAATTTGGCTAATTACAGAGAAAAATAGAAAAAGTAAGGCTAGTGAGATAAACAGTCCATAACGTGCCATGATCATTGGGTTTGCTAGTGGGGTTTTTGCAACCAGCTTAGCTACTGGATTAAAGGTCATAAGGAAGTTGTACCCATCGAAGCTTGGCAATGGCATGGCGTTAAATACCGCCAATACGATGTTTAGGACAAACGCTAGCACGAGCATGATAACACCAAGATTTTCTGTACCAAGTCCGATATTAGTCAGCACTTTAATCAATGCTGCCGCAATCACTGCAAGCGCTAGATTGGTCAAAATACCAGCTGCTGCAACCCATCGATATGCTGCTTTACCACCTTTAAGACGAGTGAAATTAACTGGAACTGGCTTAGCCCAGCCAAAAAGAAATGGTGATTGTGAAATTACTAGCAGAAATGGCATCAGCAATGAACCAATTGGATCAATATGAGGAATTGGATTTAATGTCAGTCGATTAAGTTTTTTTGCCGTATCATCACCAAATTTTAAGGCAACCCAACCATGTGCAACTTCGTGCAAAATGACTGAGTAAATAAATACTGCAAAATATATTACAAAAATAATTGAAATCATACTTTACGATAGTATCACGTTTATTATGATATTTCTAGACAAAGAAAAAAGTCAGCGTGTTTGGCTGACTTAAAAGGTCACATGGTTTTAAAGCTAGGCCAGATTATTCTTTCACCTTTTGAGTTAAAAGTTATAGTCTTGCCCGAACTACCTGGAATTGTATCAAGATTAGAGTCGAAGTATATTTTGAGCATTCGCTTTGTTTCTTGATCAATTGCACCTGTTTCGGCAACACCTAGCTTTCTTTGAAGACGACACACTGCATTCTCGAGATCTGTATCGAAAATTGATGTATCCTGACAGCCTGCAAGAAAGCCCATGTGCCGACCAAGCCATACTGCAAGTAACGCACGCAGAAACACTACGGCATTTCCACTACTTCTCTGCTCTGGCTTAGTAGGATTACATGGAAGAAGTACTGGTGGAAACATCATCTGATCGTTATACATGGCAATGATCCATCCTTCTTAAATATTGCAAGCTGGCGAAATTACACTGGCAACGTATATTTTTTTTGACTCTTTGTCAAATAAAAAACAGCCTGGATATATGAGGCTGCTTTTTATTTAGTCTTCTAGTTAAATCGGAATGACCGTACCATTTCTTCAAAAATTTCCATCTCGTGCTCGGTTGGACCTTGCTTTTTCATAGTGAACGTATAAGTTACTCCTCGTCGATTGAAAATATACATTACAACCGTTACTCCCTCCATCTCTCCTTCTCTAATCACACCTTGAATTCGTGGAGCGGTAATACCCTCAATAATTGTTTCACCTTCTACGATTCGAGCGAGTTCTGCCTTCGTGTCGGTAATTACATTTTCGACATCTTCTGTTGAAGCCGCAACTACAATTGCTCCCAGTGGATTGCTTGCAAAACTTGGAGGTGTTACTGGATCTACGATGAAGTAATCAAATACGGTATCACTTGAAATCTCTGGCTCAATGTAATGTCTCCAGTACCAGTTTTGTGGATGACGAATTTGATATGCTACAGATCTATTTTCAAAACTTGACCACTCAATATTTATTTTTTGATCTGCATCATCTTTATCATCTTCCATCATTGCATCATCTTTATCATCTTCCATCATTGCATCATCTTTATCATCTTCCATTGCGGTGTCAGATGAATTTGTGTTTTTATTTGCCCCGTCTTGTTGATTTGCGAGTGGTTGCACGCACGCAGTAGCTGCAAACAATGTAAGTATAGCGATCGTGAATAATTTTATAGACATATATTTTTCATTCATTAATTATGCTTTCCACCCTCCTTTAAATACTATCTCGCTTTGCTCTTTTCGTGAGCGTTGCGCTGATTGTCTTTTTTGCAGCTCCTCTGAGAGCTCTTGTGGATCACCTGGATATCCAATTGCCATCATGGTTAATGCAGTTACTTCTTTTGGTATTGAAAGTGCTTTATGTGCTGCATCTGCGTCAAACCCTGCCATTTCGTGCGCGACAAGCCCGAGGTCAACAGCTTGTAAAAAAAGGCTATACGTAGCTGCGCCGGCATCATATCGGTTATGCTTGTTTGGCTTATCGTTGCGTGAAAATGTAGGGATCGTACATATTAAGAGTAGCATAAAGGCATTTTTTGCCCAACTATTGCCATCAGTTAGTAGTTCTGCAAGCTTACTATACTCCTCTTCGTTTTCCTTAGTAGTGTAGATAAACCGCCATGGCTGCTCATTGAATGAAGATGGTGCCCAGCGTGCTGCTTCAAAAAGTGTGTCGATTTTTTCCTGCTCAATTGGCTCTTGAGAAAATGCAAGTGGTGACCAACGACGTGCGATAAGGGAATTAATAGCTATGCTCGTTGGTGCTGGTTTTTCTGGATATTGATGTGACATGAGTACTTTTTTATTTTTTAGCTGTTCCCCGCTTAAGCGCTTTATCTAATAATACTAGTTCGTGATCTGAAATTTCTGCCAGTGCAATATTTACTGACGTATGTGTGAAATTAATGTTAACACCTTTCTTATTTACTAATGCTATCGCAGCACCTCTATGTGACCCATCAATACAAACTATGGTACCATCTTCTTTTTTCAGTCCAATCATTTCTGTGGTAAATGGGAGATTGTTACTAATATTTTTTATCCCTTGATGATTTGAGGCCCAATTATAGAATTGAGCTACTTGAACTGCAGAAATAAATGAATGTTTGTTTTTTTCATGAAAGTGCTTTTGCCAGCCTTGGTATGGTCCGATAAGCATTTCAGGAACTTGGTTATATGGATCATTAAATTTATATAGCTGCCATTTTCTGAGTTCGAGCTGTAACTGCGAAGTAGTATGCAGCCTCCATTGATCCCAACTCTCCCAGCCTTTACTTTTTGCTAATTTAACCCATGACTCACTTGATGTCTCGCGAGATTTCCAATTTGCAAAAACAGTCGTCCAATTTATTTTTCTTAATAATATCATACTCTTATGGTCGGGCTGGCCGGACTTGAACCGGCGACCTCACGCACCCCATGCGTACGCGCTAGCCAACTGCGCTACAGCCCGTATAGTGGGTGCCTACTACTATTGTACCGATAATAAAACAACCACGCAAATCGTGGTATTTTTATTTGAACTTCACTGCGGCCGCAAGATTTTGGCTTTGTTACAGCCGGCCATGTCGGACATGATCGCCGATAAATAAAGTATTACGTCTACTTATGGTAACCACATACGTATTTGACCTTATGGGTCCGCAGAATACTTGCCGCAGCAAGATATCATTTGTTCCCTACTCCAACGATTGTCCCAAAACTTAACAAACCATCAGTGAAGTTCATAGTTAGTTTACCATTCATGGAAATGATGGTCAAAATAAAAATCCGACAAGAAAATCTTGTCGGATGAAAGAGCAGATAGGATACTACACCAGCATTTCGTATGCTTCTGCTAGCAAGCTAGCGGTTGCATCCCAATCCAAACATGGGTCAGTGATTGAAGTGCCATACCGCAGCTTGCGCAATGCGTCGGGTGCTGGAGAAAACTTTTGACTCCCTCCATTAATGTGACTTTCCAGCATGAGGCCCATGATAGTAGGATTGTTCGCACGGCGCTGACGAAGCACTGCTTTGAAAATTCCTGGTTGCGCAGTTGCGTCTTTACCAGAGTTTGCATGACTGCAGTCAACCATGATGCGGTCATTAACCCCAGCCTCCTGACACTTCATTGCCACTGCAGCTATTTCCTGCTCGCCGTAGTTTGAGCCACCCGAACCTCCGCGTAAGACGATGTGTCCAAAGCGATTGCCAGCGGTGGTTAGGGTTGAGACATGACCTGCGCCGTTAATACCTAGAAAGCAGTGCTTACCAGCTGCAGCTAACATGCCGTGAATGGCAAGATCTACACTACCTCCCGTGCCGTTCTTGAATCCAAATGGCATGGAAAGCCCGCTTGCCATCTGTCGATGTGTTTGACTTTCAGCAGTGCGCGCTCCAAGGCATGCCCAGCTGATAACATCGGAAGTGTAGGCTGGGACGATCGGGTCCAAGAACTCGGTGCCGGTTGGCAAGCCCAGTTCATTGATGGCGATGAGGATTTTACGTGCCTGCTGAAACCCCTCTCGCACGTTAAACGAACCATTCAGCCAAGGATCGTTGATTAAGCCAGTCCAACCAAGTGTAGTACGCGGCTTCTCGAAGTAAGTTCGCATAAGGATTTCCATGCGATCTGCATAAGTCTGACGAAGCTCAACGAGACGCTCTGCGTAGTCGAGTGCAGCCTTTTCATCATGAATAGAGCATGGCCCCACAAGTACCAGTAACCGATTGTCTTCGCCGGTGATAATACGACGAATTGCCTCTCGAGAAGCAGTGACAGTCTCTGCGGCTACATCAGTAATGGGAAGCATCTCAAGCACCCTATCAGGCGGGAGAAGCTCAGTGGTGCCAGTAATATTGAGATTATTAGTCCTTAAGTGTTCTGCAACTGCATTTGTCATAAGTGTATTCTCCTGACATTGGTGGAAGTGGCGGTACTATGTACTGCGGTTACAATTTACTGCTTGTGATTCTTGTGATTGTTGTGCCCTGTAGTTCCTTTTTTAATGTAATGTGCGATAAACAAAAAACTGACCTTTTTTAGACCAGTTGCTTTGATACGTATTCACGACAAACTAACTGATCTATAGGTCAGTAAAGAAAAAGCTAAAGAAATAGTTAGAATGTTGTGCTTTCATATCTATTTTGAGCTTATACCTCAGAGTATGATTTGTCAAGAAAATAAAAAAGGACCGCCAAAATGGTGGTCCTTAAAAGAACGATTATCCCTGTGTTTTAAGGACTTTCTTGGAACGACTGATGGCAGCGAGAATCGCCTTGATATTTACATTGCTTGAGTTAGTATCAAGCGCAGCACCCCAGACTTCGACATCGCCAAACGTAAGTTTAACAAACGATACAGCTGCAGCCTCTGAGCCTAAGCCAGTTGTTGAATCGACAAAATCGACCACCTTAAACCCATTAACTCCAAACTCAGCAAGACCATTCACAAATGCATTGATTGGGCCATTACCAGTTCCGATGACTTGCTGCTCACTGCCTTCGACATTGATTTTAGCAAAGACAGTCACCTCGTCACCATCTTGGTTACTAGAGAACTTAACTAAGGTATGACTACCAGTTGGCTGCATAAATTCATCTTTAAACCATGCCATCACCTGCTCTGCTGTTGCTTCGCCTGCATTGTGATCAAGATATCCCTGAATCACCTGCCTGACAAATGGTTGAGCGGCTTTGGGAATACTAATGCCGTATTGCTCACGCAACACATGTGCAATGCCTCCCTTACCACTCTGCGCATTGATACGGATGATTTTTTCAAACATCCTACCGACGTCCGCTGGGTTAATTATCAAATATGGCGCTTTCCAGCTACCATCTGGCTGGGTGGGATTCACTAACCCCTTGCTGATTGCATCTTGGTGGGACCCTGAAAATGCAACATAGACAAGTTCTCCCACATATGGATGCCGAGGATCGATAGGCATGCCCGTAATTCTCACGACAGTTTCAACTATCTGAGAAAGATTACTAAAGTCGTACTCTAAGGGCAGTTCAATCCCCATTGCCATGCAGTTGAGAATCATAATAACTAGGTCAACGTTTCCAGTTCGTTCACCGTGTCGAAAGAGTGTACCCTCGACTCGATCTGCGCCAGCAAGCACTGCATATGTTGCTGAAGCAGTTGCCATGTCTTGATCGTTATGAGGATGCGCTGAAATTATCACACTCTCTCGATGAGTGAAACTGCGACAGAAGTATTCAAACTTGTCAGCAACTCGGTGAGGCCACATACGCTCAACAGTGGCCGGGAGATTAAATATCATGCGATTGTCAGGAGTTGCTTTGTTCCAGGCTGTAAACACAGCTTCACAAATCTCCAGAGCAAAATCGATGTCAGTATCGGTAAATTCTTCTGGTGAGAACTCCAGATTAATCTGACTGCCAGACATCTGATCTGCAAGCATACTGATGAGCTCGACTGCATGAACTGCTCGTGAGATTGTACTTTTTCTATCCAGCTGAAATACACCCTGCATATGCAGCTCTGAAGTGGCGATGTAGGCATGAACAATTGCCTGCTTTACGCCTACAAGCGATTCAAAGGTTTTGCGGATCAAGTCTTCTCTGCACTGGGTGAGTACAGCGATGGTTACGTCATCAGGGATGTGGCCTTTTTCGATCAAGAGCCGAATAAACTCATAATCGTCCTGACTTGCCGAAGGAAAGCCAACCTCTATCTCCTTAAACCCAATACCGACAAGCATGTGAAAGTACTCAAGCTTCTGCTCAGGGCTCATGGGATTTTCGAGTGCTTGATTGCCATCTCGTAAGCACACGGAGGCAAATGTTACATGCGAAAACGCTTCGGCTTCGTTTCTGTCCGGCCATGTTCGGTTGCTGAGCTTAACTGGCTGCGGGGGCCTGTACTGAGTGCGGGTAGCGACTGTAGATGTCATGATGGAACTTTTTCTCCTATTCCAAGATTGTAAAGATCAAAAAACCTTCCGAGTGGAAGGCTGACTACTGAGTATATTTGCTACAAAATTTACGCATCAATCAAACTTCCACCTTGAGGCTGGCTAAGAAGCAGGCTGAGCAGAAGTGAATTTTGTGCGTAAGAATAGTTCATATTGCTATTTATCAACCTATCTTAGATGGATTATTTTGTCAAATAAAAAAGCCTTGCTGGAACAACAAGGCTTGAAATGTTACTCATCCTCATCCTTGAGGATATACATAATCTCCGATGGAATCTCCGGCAAGTTGTCACCTAACAAGGTAACAATATATGGGATGCTTCTATCAAGTAATTCTTGGACCATGTGCCTTTGACGACTTCTTTTAGCAATAGGACCGGGCATTTGAACGCGTCTCAACAAAGTATCTGCTTCCCTAAGCTGCTGAAGAAGTCTTTTCTGAAGATACCCGGGGTCTTGCTCTCTCTGCCATACTGGTGCATTGCCCATAGTCTCTACCTGGACGACGACACACGAATCGAACTGTCCTTCCATGAGTAACTCTCCTTAAGATGAAATGAGCGGGCAAACAAAAACTAGTCTTTGTGAGACTAGAATGTTTCGTTTGCTTTTTTGTGAAATTTATCGCATCAAAACACCCTAGTCGCTTTTGACTAGTACCACCTTAATGATTTGCTTAATCAGATTGTGTGGTTGTGTTTTCATACAATATATTTAGCATATACCCGTTAAAAAGATGTGTCAAGAAAAAAGACCAAGTAACACTTGGTCTGGGTATTTAAGGTGCGGTAGTTAGTCGACCGAGCAATAATTTGTAATTAATCATCACTTCGGTAGCACGAATAGCAGCAATAACCTGATCGGTGTGAACTCCCCTTGTTTCAATCCGTACTGAATTGTCCCAGGTGATCGTTGCTTCAACAGGAGCATCAGTCTGGCCACCAGGTGGAATGTGCGCATCAAAGTCAGATAGTCGAGGGATGCTAAATGGTAATTCTAGCTGCGGCTCAATATCTCGCAACGCATTCATGAAGGCATCATAGCCACCTGCCCCAGCAGCATGCGCTTCAAACTCTTTGTCACCTACGGCTATACGAATTGACGCAACAGGGCGGACTGACCTGTTGGTTGTGATAGTTGCGTGTGTCACCCTGAAAGCATCTTCTACTTCCAGCTTGAGAACTTTAGCAACTATGAATGGTAGATCCTCTCTGGTTACCGACTCTTTCATGTCACCGCGCCGGATAACTTCATTCAATACCAATGCTCGCTCTTCTGGACTCAGATCAAAACCAAGCTCGGCTACATTAAACTCAATATTAGCTCTTCCAGACAGCTTACCTAGGGCATAGTGACGCGATCGACCGAAACGTTGTGGTGCAAGCACGCTGCCGTAGAGATCTCCTTTCTTGTCACCATCGGCATGTATGCCTGCTGTTTGCGTAAAAGCATTTTTTCCGAGAATTGGACAATTGGTTGCGACCTTTTGCCTACTTGCAGCTTGCACCAACGCGCTGACAGCACTAAGCCGTGTTTCATCTACTGCGGTTTGGCGCTCAGTGTGATCACGAATAGCTGCGACCACTTCTGCCTGTGCTGCATTACCAGCGCGCTCTCCTAATCCATTTACCGTGACATGGACTCCAGCGACTCCACAACGCGCAGCGGCAATAGTGTTTGCAGTTGCAAAGCCGTAATCATTGTGCGCATGAAACTCAAATGTCAAACGATCATTATATCGCTCAAGTGTTTCTGAGAGAAACTGCTCGACCTGCCAAGGGTTTAATACCCCAAGCGTATCAGGCAACAACACTCGATCAACTTCCATAGTGCAGAGCGCATCAAGTAGTTGCCAAACGTACTCAGAATCATCCTTGATGCCGTTTGACCAATCCTCTAGATACACGTTAACTGTTACCCCATGAGAACGTGCGTATGCAACAGTGTCAGTGATATCTTCTATGTGCTGCTCAAGTGACTTGCGCAACTGGCCACTGCAATGCTTACGAGAGCCTTTGCAAAGTAGATTCATCCGCTGACAGCCTGCGGCAATAAGCCAATTAACTGACAGCTCATGATCTACAAAACTCAGCACTTCAACTCGGTCTTGCATTCCCACAGTAAGTGCCCAGTCCATAATGACTCTGACTGCTTGTTGCTCACCGTCGCTGACACGACAAGAAGCGACTTCGATTCGGTCTACTCCAACTTGTTGCAACAACATTTGTGCAATTGCCAATTTTTCTTCAGCGGCAAATGCAACTCCTTGTGTCTGTTCGCCATCGCGAAGGGTTGTGTCCATGATACTGATTGTACTCATGTGCCTGCTCCTGTGGTAGTTTGTGAAAGATCAATTTGAAAAACAAGACAAACAAAAAATCCAGCTGGTGGCTGGACTCTCAAATCGTTTTGTTCAACGTTTACTAGAAAGCGGCCACCCGTGTAGGCTGGATAATAATGCTAATAATTGAAATGTTAGCGTATTGTGCTTTCATATAATTACTCTATCGCTTATCACCTATAGTGTCAAATATAAAATAAAAAGCCCAATGAAGGTGGACCTACATTGGGCAAACTAAGAACAAAAGAACAAAACTACTAAAGAGCAAATGTGGTCGGGCTAGAAGGAATCGAACCTTCGACCATGTGATGCTAGACTGCATCACACCGCTCTACCGACTGAGCTATAGCCCGAGTGGAGAAAGAGCAGATGTGGGGAATCATACTATCATCCACTCTTCCTCCGTGGGTTTGCCGGCGCAACTCTCTATGAAAGCCAGTGCCTGGCAAAAATTTCAGGGGATGACAGGAGTCGAACCTGTGAGCTACTAAGCCACGTTGGCAAAGATACGCTCTAGCAATTAACTAACATCCCCTTTGTTGCGTCCACTACCTGTACAGCTGCCGTGCCCTGGTAGACGCAATGCTTGGGAACAAAAATTCGACGGGAGGTATGAATACCAGCAAAGAGCTGGTCCAAAAGATACGAGTGAAACTCGATCTCCAGTACAGACTGGTCCTCCCTTTGCGCTAGCATGAACGACTAAGAGTCGCTGGCATTGCGCAATAAATGGAGCTGCTGACGAGACTCGAACTCGCGACATCTTCCTTGGCAAGGAAGCGCTCTGACCAACTGAGCTACAGCAGCTCTGAAATTTTTTGGGGAATGGAGTGTTCCAGGTCACCATCCCCCAAAGGTTGCAAACTTGTTACTACTTGCAACCTGTTAGAAGCTGAGGTTGATTCCTCAAGAACTCTGTCTTTTGAGTCCGAGCAGCTACAAAGGCGCTCGCTTCCCTGCTCTACTCACGATTACTGCTAGCCTGGCTGCGCGACTAACATCATGAGTAGCTTGCACCTGGCGCTGGTGCAAGATTGGCACACGTGGCCGGATTCGAACCGACGACAAGCGCATTGAGTTTTGCGCTGCTCTACCAACTGAGCTACACGTGCACTAAAGCTTGGAGGACGTGATAGGATTCGAACCTACGACCAATGACTCCCAAAGTCACTGCTCTGCCATCTGAGCTACACGTCCGGTGAAACTTTAGCGATTTTGAGCCCTCTCTCCGTGGACCGACCACATTTCCCTGCAGCGGAGAGAGGGCTGACTGAGCAGGGGTACTGCCTGCAGGGAAATTTTGACTACATTGTCAAAGAAATTGATGGGTAGCGAGTCAGCTATTACGCACTGTTTCAGCTTTGGCTACTTCTAAGCCACAAGCACTCGCCACCCACCTCCTAGCCACACTATGATGGTATATCCCTTCACGGGGCCAGGAAATCTGTATATAAATATTTCAATTGCGTTTTTACGCAATTACTTTTATATATTATTTTTTACATCGTGTCAAGTCATATAAAAAAGTCACTGTCGTAACAGTGACTTAAGGTGCGAGGTTAGTAGGAACTCCAATCTCCTACTGACGAGGTGTCCGGAGCTTCGAAGTTCGCGTACAGAATCCTGTCCTGCGAAATTGTGAATGAAATACTATTCGCAGTTTCTGATGTGCTCCAGCCATTAAATGTGGCGCCATCTTCTGGTACTGCGGTTAGCGTGACCATATCGCCGACGTTGTAGACTCCGCCGGGATTTTCTGGTGAAACAAGTACATTGCCATTTCCACTTCCGAGAAGATTGACTCTGAGGACCCTTTCTGTCTCAGCAAGTTGAATTGTATGCATCTCACGCATACCATCATCAGATGTAAAGAAGAATGTCTGACGATAAGCATCGCCGGGGACTTCATATGGTGGGAAGATGTACTCGTCATCAAGCCGAGCCTCGAACCCAAGTTCGCTAGTAAAGCAGTCTGGGTTGACCGAGTTCACTGCACGATATCTGGAGTTGCGATCAGCTGGTCCGCCACCTAAGTAGTGATTACCACCGGGGACGGCAGTGAATTTCCAATTGGCAATCTGCCAGCTGTCTGTATCGCCAGGTACTTGATAGTCATCAATGTCTTCTTGAGCGACTCCTGCGAAGCCAAACAACTTGTCACGGTAATCCCAGAAGTGCTGCGGGACAACGAGGCCATCGTTTAGTCCATGCATGACATAGACTCTGCTGACTTTATTGCCAAAGGTTGCCGCTAGTCCTGCGTGACGCTGTGGTGCACGCATTAACCGCTCCATGCTTTTTGTGGTTGTTAGGTCAGTGCTGTTGAGTGACCATGCGTTCACAATCCAGCCGGAGCCGTTGGCGTCACCATCTGTACCGAGGGTGTAGCCGTTATTTTGCACGTCGTCTTGCGTCGAGATGAGCGTTAAGCCAGAGCCAGCATATACTTCGGCGAATGCCTTGGGTACTGCCTGAACAACTTGAAGTGCAAGGTGTGCTCCACCTGAGCCGCCAAGCATGTAAAGGCGTTGACGGTTGAGCGGCTTACCTTGATCTTCGAAATACTGAAGGGTTGCCTTCACCCCATTAATCACGTCGGCGACTTGAATATCGCCGTAATCATAGGGTGACATGTATCCCATGTTGCGGTAGAAGATTTTCACATAGACGATGTCTTTTGTGTCCATCCACACTCGCAGCTCATTGAAGTTTGCATTTGCTGGATCATCAGCAAACACTCCTTGGTTGCTTGGACAGTCGGAAGTTCCGATGCCGCCAAGCTCGACATACAAGCCCGTGCTTGCAGTGAGGGTTTCCATGCCGCCTTGAGGCAACACGACTACAGCTGAAATAGCAGCCGGGGTCTGTTGGCCGTCAGAGGAGCAGTTTGCAAATAGCCTTGAATCTGTGGCACCAGGATCACTGGGAACCTGCGACTCAAAAGTCAGATGCACTTTTGGATACACTGCCGGGGCAGACTTGCGTTGCACAATTGGGTTGATCTGTGGATCAAACTCAGGGACATAAAATATTTTTCCCTGAGCTTGAACGATGGCAGTCTGGAAAAGCCAGACAAGGGTTGCAAGGATTGTCATAATATAAAAGAGCGACTGCTTCATCGAAGTTCTCTCCTGTGTTGAGTTTTTTGAAGCTACCTAACTTATACCATAAATAAAGCAAAAAATCAATACCTGACTGCTATTTTATTAGTTTAATTAGGTTTTACGAGGTTTTATTGAGGATTTTTTGCCTGCTCAGGAGGTGCTGGCTTATTGTCTGGAGCTGGTACTTCCTGTGTTTCTTCAGGATACTCACAACTGTCATCATCTTGGGTAGCATCCGCGTTATAGTTAGTTGCCTCTTGGTCAGTACAACCAAGGATTGGGTCTGGGGTTTCTTCAGGAGCAGGAGCAGGTGTTGGCGATTCTTCTTCAGGATACTCACAACTGTCATCATCTTGGGTAGCATCCGCGTTATAGTTA
>CAYXZR010000006.1:36012-47913 GCA_964470025.1 uncultured Gammaproteobacteria bacterium
GTTGCCTCTTGGTCAGTACAACCAAGGATTGGGTCTGGCTCTTCGATAACTTTACCGTCTTCATCAACTGCAGTAAGCACCACCTCTTTGCTTTCAGTAGTTACGTTTTCACCGTCAGAAACTTCCACTGTAATTGTTGCGCGCTTAGTCTCAGTAATTGATCCGACATTCCATGTCCAACGATTAGCATTGACTGATTTAAATCCAGGCACTACTGGTGAAATTGACCAAGTGTAATTTAGTGCTGCAGAAACTGTATCATCATCACTTGCTATTACCCATAACTCAACATTGCTACCACTTAAAATCTCAATTGGATTTACTAATAGACTATCAATTGTTGGTGACTCACCTAGTTCTTCACCGAGCACTTTGCCTTCTGCAACTGCAAATGCAATCCAATCAAAGAAGACATCTTGCTCTTGTGGAGTTGAGATAGCAAATGTAAACTGAGATGTTGATTTATTGGTAATAGCGTATGAACCTTCAATCAATGACTGAAGTGTTGCAGTAATACGAGGAGTTGCTAAGTATTCGCTATCAAATAAAATTTCTGTCGTGGTCGCACCCGCAAGAATTCGTCCGGTTCCAGCCTGATCTTTGCCAACATATGCCTTACCATTGATAATAATATCTTCGTGAAATACTACCTTGTGTTCAAATCCTGCTTCACCAACTACGTATATCGCACCTGAGAATTTAACAACTTCTTGAACTGTTAAATCGCTTTGTGTCTGCGCAGGACTATCAACCACCTTGAGCGCTAACTCTGTTTCTTCTGGAGCTACTGTTGCGCCTGTTCGAACCATTACTAAAATTTCTCCAGTATCTTCTGGGCTTTCTGGGTTAAACTCTTCAAGCGCTAAAGCGTATGAACCAGCATTGCTATCGATGGCAAGCATACCATGACCTGGGGTATCAGAAGTAGTAATCACATCACCACGACGAATGCGTCCGTTTTGACCAGTAACCTTTGCCTTAAGACGACCAGCAAGTGTGATGTATACATCACCTTTACCACCAGTGATCAACGCTCCTTCATCAGAAGAGATAACACCAACTACTCGACGATCGTATGCCTGAGTTGATCTTGCTACTGACTCATCCTTGTCAGGATCTACGATAACTACTTCACCAGGCTGAAGGTCTTGAGAGTTGTCAGCTGCAGTAATTTTTTCAATAACGTGAGAACCGCCACCACAAGCAGTACCTGAGTAGTACAGTAAGCCGCTAGATCCACTACCTCGACATACGTATGTGGTTCCGAGGTTTTCTGTTAACCCAGGGGTATAAATAGCGCTACCAAATACTGAAGCTCCTCCTACATTAATCGTACTTGCAAGGTCAACTTCAGCATCAAAGTACGCTTGTGCATTTACTCCCAATTGTCCATTTATATACACATCATCACCGTTGAGCGTAAAGTCTGCATGTGCGATTGACTCACTTGTTGCACCAATATACACATTATCTGCCATAAAGACATCACCAGCAGCAAAGTACCCTGCCCATTCACCCGTGACTGTCGGATTTGTGCTCACTGAGGTTGAACCATAAATACCAGCTCCACTCGTGACATTTGCTGCATTAAATGCACCAACTACACCTATAGCAGATGCACCTGCATTATTAACCATTGTAAGAAGCCCATAAGAGTCTGAACCTGAGCCTCCTGTTCCAGTAACATCCAGGTAAGCACCATACACATTGGTGGCATTTGTATTTGAATCTACCTCGGCGTAGTAACCATAATGATTAGGTCCAAAACTACCAGCAGTATAGTCAAGGTCAACATATACTCCGTACCCCGCACCAGTTGGATTGTAGTCTATATCTAATGCTTGTTGAGCTGAACCTGAGTACACAAGATCAATATTTCCGTCAAAGTAGGATGTACCATTAACACCTAAATCACCATGGACATAGAGATCATCTCCATTAAGCGTGAAACTTCCGTTTGAGATTGCCTCAGACAAAGAGCCTACATACAAATTGTCCGCTGTATAAATATAGCCAGAAGATACCGTTAAATTACCAGATGATAGTGTGGCGTTTCCTGAGGATACAGTTAGGTTACCTGAAGACAGTGTATAGTCACCTGATGAATGTGTAATATTAACTTGCGCACTACCCACTACTTCCATCAACCATGCGTTTGTTCCATCATCGGAAACAACTATCTTATCATGGACTCCGCCCCATGGACCTCCGCTGAGTATTAGCGCTGACTCTTCGGCACTATTAGTTAACTGCCCACTACTATAGGTTAAAGTGCTTTCAGCCTGTATCGCTGACGTGCCATTACCGGTAAGGATAGCATTAGAAGTAAATGTAGATGCACCAGTACCACCATGTGCTACTGCTAAGTCGGTACCAAGTGTTAATGATCCGGCAATATCTACTGTGCTATCAAAGTATGCTTCACCGTTTACGCCAAGATCATCGTGAATGTATACATCGTCACCGTTGAGCACAAAGCTAGCATTGGCAATTGCCTCAGAGATTGAACCTACGTACAAATCATCACCTGAATAAACATTCCCTGATGCAAAGTACCCTGCCCAGTTTGTGGTGCCCCCTGATGCCGTACCGTATACACCATAGTTTGTATCCGAACCCGAACCTCTAGCATAGATACCATAGCTGGTTGCACTTCCCTCAGTGGTTCCTTGTGAATAAAAATAACCTGCATAACTGAGATAATTATAACTATCAACCTCATCTCCGGTTGGATTATTATTGACGAATGAATAAGTACCATAGTTAACTAATTCACCATCCTCTATCGGTGCGAAGTCAAGAAGTGGAGCAGTTGTGATATTAGTGTACTGACCGTAGTTAGTATTGAAATAACTTGTTGGCTCAGAATCAACACTTCCGTCAAAGTCTATGTATGTATAGCCTCCATAATTTACTATATTGCTCTCACCTGCAGTGGTACTATTTATGGTATCATCGTCAATTAATGTGTAATTACCGTACGTATATTTATTTCCACCTGAAGTTTGCGTTCCGTTGTTTACAATTCCTAGATAGTTACCATAGTGACTACCTGCTACACTAGATGGAGTGTTGGTATATGAACTGTATGATAAGTAATTATCACCACTACTTGTTGTTGTGGCTCGAGCAATATTGAGCGCACCTCGTTCAGTCGTGGTACCAATCGTTATATTTTCTGTGACTGGATTTATTTTAAATAAATTCCTTGATGATGTTGCTACGTTGAGCCCACCAAAGAATGACGACTGACCAGTCACACTAAGACCTGTGTTAATCTTAGCTTCACCAATCACCTGTAAGTTTTGTGTGACGTTAAGCTTGCCAATTTCAGTTGAGCCCGCTAACAGTGACGGTGTCTCAAGGCCTGGCACTTCAATTGCAAAGAGCCGTGAAGTGTTAAATGTAACTACGTACAGATACTTACCAGAGAGCTGAATATCTATTGGGTCGTATATTAAATTTCCAGAAGCTGCCCGATCAATTGTAGCGACAATTACTGGATTAGTCGGATCACTTACATCGACCATTGAAATCACTTCATTGGTAATAGTGCCTGCGATATCAATAGCACCGGTGAACAAATAATTACCAGTTAGCTCCAACCCCCAGATGCCATCAAAGTTTGTATCATCTTGCAGTGAAGCGACAATGGCTGGAGTAGTTACATCACTTACATCCACTACTGTCATTCGATTTGATGCAGATGCTGACACATACGCGTATCTTCCGCGTGCAACTACTCGATATGCTCCGTCAAGCTGAGTGGAATTACTTACTACACCAACAATTGCCGGATTCAGAGGGTCTACTACATCTATAATAGTCAATGAATCTCCGTCAGTTCCTGTTACATACACATACCTACCTTCGACTGCGATACCACGAGCTCCACTTAGATCTACTGCATCAGTTATCTGACTAACCCCCACTGGATTTGCTGGATCTGAAATATCAATTATTGAAAAAGTGTCAGAACCATGAGCAGTAACATACGCATAGTTACCTGCAACTTTAACATTACGCAACCCTGTGCCGTACCCATTAACTATACTGCTTAGCACTACTGGGTTTCCTTTATCTGAGACATCAACAATAGTAAATATATTATTACTATCCGTAGTTACATATATAAAATTTCCCTGCCCATCAATGCCGTGTGCATTATTAAGATTTGTTGCATCGGTCACCGATCCTACTAATGTAAGGTTTCTTGGATCTGAAATGTCATAGATACGAATCTGATCACTATCTCGTGATGACGCATATGCATAGTTACCGTCAACATACAAACCAATTAGTGTACTACCACCAGATAAACTATCTACAAGATCTAGTGTAATTGGATCTGATGATGATGCGTCGATCAACAAACTTGCTTTACTGTTATCAAACTTAAAGCGAGGGTTGCCACTATCATCTACAGAAGCAATATTTCCGGTACTTGTTGTGTTGCCTGTTATTCTAAAATTATTATTGATTGTAGAACTTCCATTAACAAAAATTCCCGCCGAAGTAGAGGTCGGAGTAAGTGCTGCGCCTGAGAAAGTAGACTCCCATGCTCCGCTCTGTCCGGCAATACCACCAGCACCGGTAATCTGCGTGCCATCAAAAAATAGCTCTGAGCTTGAAACGTATAAGTCTTGGTAGGTACCAAGATTTGTTCCATCACCAGATAATACTAAGTTGGTAGTAGAAGCATAACCAGCTACATTTAGATTGCCTGTTGTGGTTGCATTGCCATTAGTATATACATCACCACTAAAGTATCCCGCGTAGTTATTACCTGCACCATCATCATATGCCAAAGAGCCCCACCGTGTACCATCGGTTCCATACGCACCGGCGAGTCCACCAGTACTGTCATTGTAATAGGCTAAGTAACCAACGTTATTGTGTGTTGAGTATCCATATACACCTGCATCAACATTGGAGGCATCTGTATATCCTAGAATACCTGTAGTTTCATAATTTAAGGCAGATCCTCCGGTCTGTGCACCAACTACTGCAAAGCGTGAATTTGTTCCAGAGTATAGTGAATAATTATCAACGCTTGGTGTTCCACCAACAACTAACTTACCAGTTGTGGTGGCATTACCTGCTACTCTAAAGTTATTATTGATTGTAGAACTTCCGTTTACAAAAATTCCAGCTGACGTAGAGGTTGGGGTAAGTGCTGCACCTGAAAAGGTAGACTGCCATGCTCCGCTTAGCCCTGCAATACCACCCGCACCGGTAATCTGTGTACCATCAAAGAATAACTCTGAACTTGAAACGTATAAGTCTTGATAGGTGCCGAGATTTGTTCCATCACCAGATAGTACCAGGTTGGTAGTAGAAGCATAACCAGCTACATTTAGATTGCCTGTTGTGGTTGCATTGCCGTCAACAAACAATGCAGTTGTAGATGCAACTCCTGCGTTTGTGATTGTGAAGTACCGCGTGCCTTGGTTGTAATAACTTGAACCGTCAGAAACTTCAAGATAGTTGCCTGTTCCCGCCTGACTAATTACTAAAGCTGTAGAAGATGCTGTGCCACTATCTTTATTTGTTTGTATCCAAGCTGAACCCTGAATGTGCGTCCAGTCAGCATTTGGTGCATCACCAAGATATGAGTGGTTTTCTACATAGAGTGTAGAGATATTGGACTGACCAACTGTCTGTGATCCAGTCAAAGTAATTGAGTTTGCAAAAATATCACCATCAGCATCGAGCAAAAATTTCACATCTCCACCAACTGCTGCACCAATGAGGTTTGTGTCAGTGTCAGCTGTTGCAGGGTTAATATAAAAAGCGGCGTTACTTACTGCAGAGTCAGCAACGTCTATCGCCCAAGCTCCGAATGTGTGAGGGATCGTAGGAACAAGTGTTGAAATAATTTGCCCTGGAAGATACAAGCTTCCATCGATTTCCACATCATTTGCAACATACAAGTCTCCACCTGCTCGATCGATATTTGTTACTCCTGAGTCATCACCTACTGATAAGAACTCTGTAGTAGTCGCACGAGTAACAACCAGCGTACTAAGATCAAGTGTTGTTGTGGCGTTTAGACTATCATCGAAGTTACTACCAAATGCTGCCCACGTGGTAGTGTTGTTCCAAAAATATTGTGAGGATGAAGTAGACCAACCATACAACGACGTAATATCTGACCAGTCAGATATATAGATACTATTCAAACCTGCAGTAACTCCCAGATATGAAGAACCAGTTGTTGTGGCATTACCTGCTACTCGAAAATTATTGTTAATTGTTGTACTACCATTTACAAACAGTCCAGCTGATGATGATGTCGGTGTCAGTGCAAAGCCATTCCACTCTAGTGCTGCTTCACCACCAAGTGTGTTCCATGAACTACCATCATATACTTTCAGTGCGTTTTCGGAATCATTGTAATACACTGTTCCCTCAACTTCATTGGGGTCTGAAGCCAATGGAATAAATGCTGTATATGTAGTTGTTGCTCGAGTTGAGGTAATGCCTTGACCGTAGAGATTGAGATTGGCATCTGCATCAAGGGCAAGCAAAGTGCTTGCAACAGCTGCAGTACTTGTAGCACTTAAGCCATTAACAGCTGATGAATTGAATGCGTATGTTGCGGAAGTAAATTGCCTTCGAGTACTAAAGCTTTCTTCCCATGTACCATTTTCATCTGCATCAAGATCAACCTGGAGATAGAGGCTATCAGAATTCCAATCAATATCAGAAAGTGCATCAGCTTGACCAAGTGAGCCGAGTTGTACTGAAAAAACACCATTCACAGTTGATACCTGTGTGGTGGTAGCAGTCCAGCGCTCTGTCCATAGAAGTGTTCCGCCATCTTCAGCATCATAGATACTAAAGCGGAAGTTCCAATCATCATCTGAGACCTGCGATCCTGCTGATGTTCTTAGTTTTCCTTGGTAGGTAATCTGCTCGTTAATACCGACTGCAGCTTTTGAATCCTGAGAAACAAGGAAACCAAGAGTTGTAACTGCGAAAAATGCTACTAAAACACTAAAATATCGCAGAGTTTGTTTATTTTTTACTCTCCTTTCAAGCATTGACTGTAAACAAAAAAATTTGCCTATAATTATCTCAATTTATAAGCAAATTATAACACAAAATTTAGTTTTTTTGTACTGCAAACTGTGGAAGAAAAACTTATCTACTTGAAGTTTTGTCTGCTGACAAATTTCCAGTGTTTGTTTGAACAATAATTGGTTGTTGAGGAGTTTTGTTTTTTTCAATCATCCATCCAAAAACAATAAAGACAATAAAAATAGAAGTTGCTGAAAAAAATACAAATAAAGCAGCATTGAGTAGTGGCTTTGCTTTTTGTTTTGATTGATAACGATAGTTGTGACTCAAGTATGGCATATTTTCTTTTTATTTTATTGCATATGTTTTTTAATAAAGCGCATCAAATCCTTCTCTAGTACTCTATAGGTCTTATGGCCAAACTTGGCAGCCCTTAATTTTTTTGCACTAACCCAGCGATATACCGTTTTTTGGCTTACCTGCATTATTTTTGCTACTTCATCGAGTGTTAGTATTCCGTATCGAGACACATGAGAAACATAGTTGATAAATATACACAAAGTATACACAAAAGTGTCTATCATTGTCAATAATTTATCAACATAGTTTATTATAATATTTTATTTTCTTTCTTTGATATATATTGTCTATTATTGTCTTTCATTGTCTTAAAATATCTATTTATTTTACTAAATTTAGATATTTTATTACAACTAAAAAACCCCGGTTTGTACCGGGGTTCACTCTTATAATTGCCTTGTGGCCTATTCTACGTATCCATCAAGGTTTACATCATACAAGATATTTTCCTGTATTTGTCGATAATTAATAATCTCTGCTTCTTTAAACCAGATCTTAATTTCTCGCTCTGCCTCCTCTGGGCTATCTGAACAGTGGATCAAGTTTCGTACTGCGCGATTATCAATGCTTGAGAGCTCATATGAATCAACAGTTAAGTCGCCGCGGATAGTTCCTACATCTGAAGTTAATGGCTCAGTACCACCAACCAGCTTTTTCACAATACCGACTGACTTGTTACCCTCGATTACCATGGCAAGCACTGGGGTTGAACGGAAGAAATCAACATTTGCTCGGATAATATCCTTGCCGTACTCGATTACTTCTTTTTCGATTGCAAGTCCGAGTCCTTCTCGATCAGATACAATTCGCTTCCCTTTTTCCATAAACCAAGCTTCATCCTTGTTGTAGTGATCCCAGCATTGCTGTTCTTCGGCCATAACAAATTTAAAACCAGTGAATTTCAGACCTGTTCGCTCAAGCCGGCTGATGATTTCTCCAATCAATGACCGCTGAACTCCATCAGGCTTGATGATCACCAGTGAGCGTTCTTTTTGTGGTGTTGACATACTTATAGTTATTAACAAATATTAGCAAATTTTATTTTGCCATAATACTACCAGAAAATTGATTATTTTTCAAGTCTACTCTACTTCTAGTGTTCCATCCCTTTTTATGGTAACGGTAAACGAGCCTACATCTGTATTGTTCAGTATTTTTGCGCCAACATATTCTAACCTCTTAACGACCTCTTGATGGGGATGGCCAAACTTATTGTTATGCCCTGCTGAAATCAGTGCCATCTTAGGCTGTACTTCGTCGAGAAACTCTTGCAGAGAACTAGTCTTGCTACCATGATGCGCTACTTTTAAAAGTTCACACTTAATATTTTTTCCTTCACTGAGTATTTCTTTTTCAACTGAGATGTCGATATCACCTGTAAATAGCGCACATCCTTGCGGATAATCAAGTCGAATTACTATAGAAGCATTGTTTACCGAGTCATACTTGCCAATATTTTCTATGGTTGGATGTAGTATTTCCAATCTATACTCATTACTTACAGCTATTGTTGAAATGTATTCTGCAAATAGTAACTCTGTACTGCTTTGTGCAACTAAAGTTCTAAATTTATTATAAACAAAAGTGTTATTTTCCTTGGTTGGTAATATTACTTTTTTAACCCTGTACCTCTCAAGCACATCTATGAGCCCATTAAGATGATCGGCGTCCGGATGTGTAAGGATAAGTAGATCAATTTCTTTTACATAAAATGGTAATTGCTGAGACAGCGAGTAGAGTAACGTTGCATCTATTCCTCCATCGATGATTATTGTGTGACGTGATGGCAGCTGCAGAAGTATACTTTCTCCCAATTGCACATCAAGCACTGATATCATTACATTATTGCGCTTATACTCACTGTGTACTGCACTTGAAATAATTACAATACTTATTACAAAGCAAATGACAAATACTTTTAGTATACTTTTCATAACAGACTTATAAACTTAGTTACTTTTATCATTGCCTCTACAAAAAACCAACAGACATACCATGCAACTGTTGCACTTACTCCTAACAGCTCAATTACCAATGCTACTCCACTTACTATTATTATCAGGGGTATCAATGGAATAATTATAAGATTTGCTAAGGGCGCAGATAATGACACAAAATCAAAATAATATAGACTAAGTGGAGCTGTGGCTACTTGCGCAGCACATGTCATTGCTACAACACTCTGCATACTTTTTGGCAACCAACTTACATATTGCTGAATTGGTTTTGTTAACAGCATTATTCCTGCAACTGCACTAAATGAGAGTTGAAAACCAATATCATCTCTAAGTATTTTTGGATTTAGTGCTACTAATATGGTTGCGACAAGCAACAGTGTATACCAAGGATGGTATTGCCTACCAAGTGCATACGCTGCAAGTGCGGCCACTGCCATCAGTGAAGCTCTTGATGCAGAAGCTGGAAATCCAATAACAATGAGATAAAGCAATAGACAGAATACTACGACTATAAGCGTCTTTGGCCTTGGTACACCTGCAAGCATGGCTATGTGCATTATCAACGCTGCAATGATTGTAATGTGCAATCCGGAAATTGCTATCACGTGACTTGTACCAGTGCTTTGAAAATCGCTAATAATTTCAGTAGGAATATCTCTTCTAAGTGCAAATATCATGGCACTCACAATACTTGCATGTTGATGTGGCAAATTTTTTTCTACTACTTGATGCAACGTATCTTTAAGCTCAAATATTTTTCTTCCTGTCACGTAAACTAGCTTATTTGATTCTCCAATTTTTTTAATCTTTGGAAAGCTACAGGTGCTATATATGTCTTCTTTCGCTAAGTACCTATCGTATGCAAATCCGTTAAATGCTTCTGGCTGTCTTAGCATGCAGCTCACCTCCACAATATCTCCAAATTGGTATTCTGAATATCTCTGAGTGCTTATTAATATCTTTCCTAATCTATTGCTTTCATCAAGTATTGTTATTTTAATTTGGTTTACTCGCCTATCGGGCTGTGCAACTACAATTCCAGTTACACTGATGTAGGTATTATATCTTTCTGCGATTTGCTTTTTCTCAAAATTATTCAGTTCACTTAGTTGTAGTCTTAGTATTCCTAGTAGTAGACAGGCGATAATAATTAAGGGAATTCTCATTTGCTTACAATATTTACTAACTATAAGCAATCCCAGACATATCACAGTTACTGTACTTGCTTCCAAGTGTGTACTAAAAAAAGATCGCCACCCTACTCCAAGCAAAAAACTTGCCATAGAGGCTTTTGCTATATATACTATTGACTGTGATTTTTTTAAATATTTCATACAATACAAAAAGCGCCGTTTTGGCGCTTTGTTGATTTGATTTATTGATTTGGTCCTACCTTACATTTTTTTTATCAATTTTGCAAATACATCTCTATGTATGAATTGCACTCCAGCAGCATGCGCTGCATCATTATCTGCACCACTATTACCTACAAATAACATCTCATCTTTTGACACCTCTGGGTATGCTTTAAAAAATGTAGTAAACCCTTCAGGATTTGGCTTGATATATACAACGTCATCTCGTGTAATAGTATAGCTGAAGCGATCCCAGACAGAATACTTCTCTAATACATATGTTGCGGTTGATCGTAGGTTTGAAGTGTATAAGCCTAGCCTGGCTTTATCATATACTTTAATGAAGTCTAATAAATCATGATATGGTTTAAAGTTGTCTAAATTTTGATGCTCATATTTTTCAAGCACATCATTAATAGTTCCCAACATCTCTTTGCCATATAGCTTAACTATTTCATTCTCATACCTTCCGTCTGCTTGAGCAAAGTTTATCCTAGAATCATTTTGTACAAGGCTTGCTAACTCTTGTCGCACTCCTAAGTAGTTTGCATTTAATTCGCCCAATGTTTCATCGAGATCAAAAATAATCCAGCTGTATTTATTAGGGTCTAGTACTTTTATTTCTTGAACCATGCGACGGTTTGCTTAATTCCTTGATCGATCTGTACCCGTGGTGTGCACTGCAATTCACTTTCTAATTTTGATGCATCAACAGATGAATGTAAAATATCTCCAGGTCGTGCGTCGCCATGTGGTATTGCAACATTAACACCGAGTTCATCTTTAATATACTGAGTCAATACATTAAGTGAAGTTTCCTTACCAGTGCCAACATTATATACACCACATTTTTCAGCATTAACTGCGGCGAGGTTTGCAGCTACTACATCGGCAACATATACGTAGTCACGAGTATGTTCTCCAGTGCCATTAATAGTTGGTGTCTCGCCGTTCATTAATTTGCTAATAAAAATTGCAATCACTCCTGCCTCGCCTTTTGTACTTTGTCTTGGACCATATACATTTGAATATCGAAGAATAACATACTCAAGACCATGTAATTTATGATAAAAATTAATATAATGCTCTGCTGTTAACTTACCAATACCATAAGGTGACTCGGTTATTTCTTGGTGATCTTCGGAAGTTGGTCGTGTATCTGTTTCACCCTATAGAGCACCGCCGGTTGAAGAGACTACTATTTT
>CAYXZR010000007.1:0-14930 GCA_964470025.1 uncultured Gammaproteobacteria bacterium
GCAAGATAAAAAAATATGTGTAATTAACTCACTCTATCCGCCATTCCAGCGTGGTGGTGCAGAAGTAGTAGCCAAAACAATTGTCGATAGCTTACTTCATCGCGGCTACAAAGTAATAGTAATTACACTTGGGAGAAAAGCGGAAGCATACTGCAGCGGCAAGCTCACCATGTATCGACTAAAGCCGCGGAACGTTTTTTCGTTTCTTGATATACACAAGCGTCCAATTTGGATGAGATTATTATGGCATCCAATCGATGTATTTAATATTGTTAGTGCTCGAAACGTAAAAAAGATATTAAAGTTAGAAAAGCCAGATGTCGTCATGACGCACAATTTAAAGGGCTTAGGGTACCTAATTCCTAAAGTCGTGAAACAGGTTGGCAGTAAACATGTCCATACTGTGCATGATGTACAATTGTCACGTCCATCAGGATTAATTCTATTTGGTGAAGAAAAGCCATTTTTGGTAATTGATAAAGTGTATGAAAAAATTTGCCGCAAATTGTTTGGTAATCCAGATTTGATAATTTCACCTTCGAAGTGGCTGCTTGATTTTTATATTCAAAAAGGATTTTTTTATAAATCAGCACGACGTGTTATTCCAAATCCTGTTGTGGTAAAAAAACCAGAAATGCAAGAAATAGTTAAACAAGAAACAGGCGAAATGCAATTTTTATTTGTAGGTCAAATCGAGCGAGTGAAAGGAATTATTTTTTTGGTTAATGCACTGCAATCAATGAATACATCTCAGCCATGGAGGCTAACCATTGTCGGCGACGGCACAGCATTGCCCGAGCTGGAGCAGTTGGTGAAAGACGATGCACGTTTTGAACTCAAGGGAAGAGTAGAGCGCGAACAAATGCCACACATGTATCGACAGGCTGATGTGACTATTGTGCCATCGCTCTGTTATGAGAATTCTCCATCAGTTATTTACGAAAGCTTAGTGGCAAACGTACCAGTGATAGCCGCAGATATTGGTGGCATAGGTGAACTTGTGAAAGATGACTACAACGGCTTTACCTTCGCTCCAGGAAATAGTAGTAACTTGCAGCGAGTGATAAAACACTTTTTACAACATCCTTCATTGATAAAGCAATTAAAAAAGAACTGTTTTATTTCAGTTCGCAATTCAACAGTGTCAAATTATATCAAGCAAATTGAGCAAGAGATATAATTATTTTTTATATTCAAAAACGTATACTGCACCTTCATCGATAGAAAAAAACGAATCTGCTTCTTCCATGGCTTCAAGCTTTATGGCATTTGAATTTGACCAGTAGCTATTAAGAACAAAAAATAAGTGATCAACATTAAGAGTCTGCATTGCATTTAGCGCAGTCTCTTTTGTGGGTCCTTGCTGCACCATTTGCAGAAAGAAGGGGTATAAAATTCGAGAAGTAGCGTTTGGTAGTGAGTAGTAAAACTCATCACCATAGTAAGTTGCAAAGCCATAAGTTTTAATTGCAGCTGCCCCCACCATTTGGTTGGCAAGCACTACATATTTGTCACTTGCTTTATTGTTGATAAATCTCACAGTATTAATATCGCTTTGCGAAATACTGTAGAATTTTGTTTCTGTTGCAAAGTCAACGCGAGGATATGCGGTATATAGTGAGGCAGTTGCAACTCCAGTAAAAAGCAGCGTTGCAAAAACAATTCCAGCTTTGTTTAAAGTAAAAAATTGTTTGAAGAAAATATGAAGCCCAAGCAGCGCAATAGGAAGTGTGGTGTAAAACGCAAACACCAACAGCCGTTCTACAAACGCTGCGCTATCACTGCTATCAAGAATATCAAATTGCAAGAAGTATTTTGAAATAAAATAGCTAATCCAAATCACAGTTGCAGCAACCAAATATCCAGCATTGTTTTTCAATAGCGACATTGATGAAAGATGGTAGGCGCCGAAAAGCACAATTGCAAGTCCCATTAAGACTGCGTGGGTATCAATAAAATGAGCCATAGTGACAAAAAACGAATATGTAGTATCCAGTGAAAGATGTGGGAAGTTAAATTGCGAAGCAGAGAGTGTAAAACCAGATGCAAGACCGCCAACTATAAACACCAGTGGCATAACGTATACAAAAAGCAAGCCAACTAAGCCGTATACTGGCAAAAGGCGATGGTATGTTGAGTAAAACACTTTGTACAAAGTAAGTAGTACCACGGTAATACAGAGCGGAATGCCCGCCAGCGGATGAATTACCGTGACTGCTAGTGCAAGGAAATACAGCCAGCCACCTTTGAGTAATCCTCGATAGTAGAGCAGCGACAGTATAATAGTAACCATGAAAAAAACATTTGCCAGGTTCTGCGGAGTACTCATAATAAACCAGTCGAGTGGCAGGAGTAGTGGCGATAGTGAAAGTACTAGCGCAAAGCGTTTTTGTAACCACTGACTAAACACAAAATAAATACTGAGCGGAACAAACACTGCAAAAACAACGGGTACAATTGCTGCGTTGAGTGACGCAATACTTAGTGAGGTGAGAAAATGTAGTGCCACGACAATACCATAGAAACCAAGGTAGTAGGGAGGTGTCGGCGAGATACCACCTTCGCGCGCAATGATATTTTGAGTCGCTTCGTGGATAAACGGATCATATCCATATCCAATCTGGTACACAATCAGTGCAACACTGACAGTAAGAAAGCTATGCAAAATAATAAGTATTAGTGGTGCCTTGGTTCGTGAAGTAAATAGGCAATAAAGTACTAAGGCAGCAGTGGTAAAAAAGTATAAAACAAAAAAGTAATTTGGCACCACACTCCATGGTGATTGAATAGAGGCTGTGGTTTGGCTATAGTAAAGAATCGAAAACAAAAACAAAAGCAGTGCAGCATGTGTGACTGCAAGTAAGTTAACCGGCCAGCTATCAGTTCGCTTAATAACGCCTTCTATATGCTCTTTGAGTAGCGCACGAAAGCGTAATGGGTGATTATAGCTTGCTGACATGTAGTACCAGAGCATGAGCAAAAAAGGTGTGACAACTACAAATAGCGTTAATATTTCTTGTGTAAGTGCATGGTAGTATAAAGTGAGTGTGCCAAATAGGGCGATACCACATAGCAAGAAAAATCCTCCAATCAAGAACTGCCATCCACGTTGGCTAGTAACAATTGATCCTAGGACAAAGCTGCAAAACAAAAACCACACAGCAGTGCCCAGGCTGGAAAATACTACGTTTGACGATTGCCAGATCGCAGCAACAGCAAGAAGCACGCTAAGTGCGGCTAGTGCAAAAAACCGTGGTTTGCTCAAAATCTCCTTCATATACCAAAGTGTATCATAAAAAGCCAGTTATTTGCTATACTATTACCATGAAAAAAACGATTTACATCATTGCTTGTACACTCATTGCATTGGTCTACCTTATCAGCGCATACCCAGTGATGGGTGAGTTTGGTTTTGGACCAAAGTTTGACTCTCCAGATGAAACCGCCAACTATTTTTGGGTGCAGCAATTTGCCAATCAAGGAACTCTCGTGGCACCTGAGCCCGGCAATCAGCAAGCGCAGAATCAAATCCATCCCAGAAGTATTAATGTGCGCGATGATGGTTCGCTTGTGCCGGGAAGTTTTCTTGGTATGATTTTGCTTTTGGGAATTGTTGCCAAGCTCGCAACTATGTATGTTGTACCATTTGTCACGCCAGTACTGTCACTTGTTGCACTTGTTGCTTGGTATAACATTGTGAAAAAACTTTTTGACGCCAAAGTTGCTACTGTCGCAACCTGGCTAGTTATTGTAAATCCTGCTTGGTGGTATTTTGCGATTCATGGGCTATTCCCCAACACACTGTTTGTTTCCTTGGTTGTTATTGCAAGTGGATTACTACTTTCTGTAACCAAGCAATCACAGTGGCGATTAATAGTTGGCTGTGTTGTCGCGGCAGTTGCAGTGACAGTACGAACCGCAGAAGTAGTCTGGGTTGCTGCTGTGGTGCTCACACTTCTAATTGCCATGCGTCAGCAATACACATGGAAATACTTTGTCACCGCAGTACTTTGTGGAGTGTTGGTGCTGGCCAGTGTTGGCGCACTGCAACAAGCTATTTATGGAAGTGCACTTGCAACAGGGTATAGCCAGCTACATGAGCTAGATAATAGTTGTCAGTTATGTAGTATTGCATCTTCACTATTCATTCCTTTTGGCTTTCATCCTCGCGCCGCTTGGAATAACTTTTGGCAATACTTTGCAACATCATTCTGGCCATTAACACTTCTTGCGGCAGTAGGAGTAATTGTATTTATTTCAAGATTTTCTAAGAAAACAAAAGCACAAAAGGTATTTCTATTTGGCAGCGGTATACTCGGTATATTTTTAACACTTTACTATGGAAGTTGGCTGACCAATGACGCTGCAACGCTTTCGTTAAACACTATTTCAATTCCATATTATCGCTATTGGTTACCTCTTATTTTAATCACTTCAGTATTTGCTGCAATCACAATCGAAAAAATTACCAGTCGATATTTGCCAAAATATCAAGCTGTTACTCATGCACTCATCATGGCTATTTGGATCGCAGTAACTATCCCAACTGTTTACTGGCAGCACGATGACAGTGTATTTAATGTGCGTCAGAGGATTAATCAGTACCATGCGCAGGCACAGATGATCACATCACTTACAGGTGAAGATGCAGTAGTAATTACCTCACGAAAAGATAAAGTGATATTTCCTCAGCGAAGAGTTATGCATACGCTTGTGCCATTGGCGCAGAACCAAACCATTCTTGAATCCGCAAAAAGTATTAGTGGCACTACCGATATATACTATTGGGCACTGGACGATGAGAAAGCTGCTTTGCAAGAACAAGAAGTAATAGCAGAAGAAATAAAGAGTCTCACTGGTCAAGAAGTGCTATATAAGTTATCGTTATAAATAATATGACTAAAAAATCAATTGCACTTTTTCAAGTTATACTCACAGCTCTTGGCGTAGTATTATTTGTATGGTTGATCGCAAAGAACTTTCCCTTATCTGGTGCACTTGAAGCATCGGCGCAATTGGGGTTTGACTCACAATTTATTTCAAAAATCACACCACTTGATCGCATTGTGCATCACGATGGTTATCAAGGAATTATTGCCTCGCCAGTATATATTACCGTTCGTGCTCCACAATGGTACAACTACATTGATGTTATAGTGGCATACCGAGAGCAGGGAAGAGCCCTTCATGGTATTGGCGCACAAACGGGCCCAGGGTTTTCATACAACATCATCCAGCCAGATAGTATTGAGACTGAGACTGGTAAGCGCGCTGTAGTTACTTTTGCAACTGACACCTTGTACAAAAATGCCAACACCATCCAGCTGTTACTTGATTCCCAGGCACAAGCAGACAATGGCGAACTTTTTATTGATGCCATTGATATAAAGTTATACCGATAGTATGTCGCATTCACATCAACAAAAACAATTTCAGATTTTTAATTCACTGTTTATCTTTTTTGCAATTCTTAGTTTTGTCTCAGCAAGTTTAGAATTAGTTGCAGCAGGCAGTGTTGCGACGTGGCTAAGTCCCATTTGGTTTATCCTTGGAGCAATCATCACGGGAATTGTTGCACAACATAACAAACAATAAATATGCCATTTACTTTCAACAAACAATCGATTCCAGAAGTCATTGAAATCATCCCAAAAAAGTTTGAAGACCAGCGTGGTTGGTTTGCAGAAGTTTTTAAGATGGCAGACTTTAAAGAACTAGGAATCACACAGCCGTTTATTCAGGCCAATCATTCAAAGTCAGCGCAAAGTGTTGTTCGTGCACTACATTATCAAAAAGATCCACACGCTCAAGCAAAACTTGTATCAGTTGTATCTGGTAAAATCTTTGACGTAGCGGTAGATATCAGGAAAGACTCTCCAGCGTATGGAAAATGGGTTGGGAAAATCCTTGACGCAGAACAGAAAAACATGTTGTATGTTCCGCGGGGTTTTGCACATGGATTTAGTGTACTGTCTGAAACCGCAGAAGTGATCTACTATTGTGATAGTGAGTATAATGTTGGAGCTGAGGGTGGCATTGCCTATAACGACCCTGAGTTAAATATTGATTGGCAGGTTGAAAATCCTAACTTATCAGAAAAGGATATAGCTCTTCCATTCTTAGAAGGTGCAGATAATAATTTTACATTTTAGATGATACGAAGAGAGAAAATTCTTATATTTATGGCATTAGCAGCTTCATTGCTGCTAAGTTTTGTAATATATGGGGGCAACCGCAATGATTTTTTTGTATCAGATGATTTTGATTGGGTTCATCTTACAGCAGCTCGAGATAGCTCATTTGTAGACTACTTCACTGGCAATTATTATGGTATTCAAGGTGAAGGTGGTAGTTATCGTCCAATGGTTAATGTGTGGATGCATATAAATTATGCCATAGGAGGACTTTCTTCAGTTTCATATCATAGTATAAATATTGTCCTGCATGGATTAGTCATTTTCATGGTTGGACTGCTAACACATCTCCTATTTAAAGAAAAAATATATTCACGAATGATCGCTGTATTTGCTGCAGTATTATTTGCAATTCTACCGTCACATGCTGAAGCGGTAAACTGGATTGCTGCAGTTGCTGATCCGGCCAGCACATTCTTTGTATTACTAAGTACATATTGGTATATTCGCTACCGTCAGGGTGGCAGACTTCGGCATATTATTAGTGCATTGATTGCATTTGTAGTTGCTCTGCTGCACAAAGAAACCGTACTTACTATTCCTTTAGTGTTGGTGCTCTGGGAAGTAGTGCAGTATGTGAAAACAAGAAAGCTACACAAACAATCGTTCTGGTTGCTGGGGTACATCGGCAGTATTGCAGTATATTTTCTTGTTCGCTGGAAGGCTCTTGGATTAGTATTTGGTTATTATGCTCGTGACACATTTGCAGTAAAGGTTTCAAACATCTTTGCTACATCAGTTGATATACCACTCAATTTATTTCTGTACAACGATCATAGAATTGCCGCAGCTCAGTTTTTATATCAGTACTGGTGGCTATATATAGTACTTATTATTCTCATAATAATATTGCTTCTGAAGAAAAAAGCATATGTAATTTTTACACTGCTCATAGCCTATGGATTATTGCTCGCGCCGACATTACTAGTGATGATGAACCGACTTAATGACGAAGGAGAGCGTTATGGGTACTTGCCGTCAGTTGTGGCGTGTATTATTTTTGCGTTACTTATTACTAAATTATTGCAATGGGAGGTGCTCCGATATAAACGACGACCTTTTATTTGTATTGCTGTGTTTGCTGTAATAGGATTTTATTGCGGTAGCTGGCTGCAAATAAAAAATGATAGCTGGAAGAAAGCTGCTAACATTTCCCAGGCTATCATTCAGGACTTTAATACTATTGTGGATCTTGATGCAAAAGGCGAAGGAGTGCTATTTGTAGGGCTGCCAGACACCTACAATGGAGCACAAGTACTTCGCAATGGCATAAAGCAGGCGATCGCCTTATATTACCCAGAGTACCAGCTTGATGCAATTCTTTTACCAGTGTATGTGCGCTTAACAGATCAAAATGTTGATCAACAAATTTTCAATTGGGTTGAGGATGATAGGGGAGTATTTGCTGCTACTACAGATGGAAAGTATTGGGTAACCGGCATAGATCGTCGTGAGTCAGATGAATTAATTTTTGAACTCTGGGGATACGATTACAGTACATACAGCTCTCCTGTTATTCGTTTGATTTATTCTGAAGAGTTTAAGAAGCAGCTAGAGCAAAAAAAGATTTATATTCTTTCATACGACAATAGTATGTTAATCGATCGAAATTAGCATATGGATGCAGTACAGTTCACACATAGTATCACTGTGGTAACATGTTTCATTGCATTTTTTGCAATATATAAACAGAGATTTTTCTTTTTAGTGGTTACCATAGCCCTAGGAGTGAGCGCTACATATTTTGCGTTAGTAAATAATGTAGTATTGCCATGGTGGGGACTTAACGGCGACGAAATATTTATCTTTGCATTCTTTGAAAAGGTATTATCTGGCCAGCCATTTTCTGATTTTTTCTATCACGATCTCTCAGTGTTTTATCCGCCGTTATATTTCTGGCTTGTAGGTGGCATAGCATCACTGTTTAAGCTGACCGCGATTCAAGCTGGAAAGCTCGGAGTGCTTTTGGTGCTACTTTTTACACCAATTATTACATACATCTGGACACAAAAAAGTAGGCTTAACTGGACGAGGCAGCGTTCAGCGCTAGTTGCACTATCAGTATTTATCGTAGCTGACTGGTCAGCCGTGATGTTTAAGCCATACGAGTATATGTCGGCCGTAGTAGCACTGTTGTGGTTTTGTGCACTAGCTGTAAAAATTAAAAACAATAATCTCACATCAAAAGATGTTTGGATATATGGCGCGATGGGGGCGCTATTATTTTTGACGTTCTACTTCTGGTTTTTTGCCCTCATGTTAGCTTCCTTGATATTTATCCTATTGTATCAAGTAAATATTATTCCACAGTATAGAAAAATAGCAGCAATTATTAGCGTTATGGTATTTGGAAGCTTACCATTTACTGTTCCATTGCTAGTTGATATCACACGGCATGGCAGTGAGAACTTTCAAGCCGCTTTCTTAGTATTAAGTGACTTTGATGTGTATGCTCCATTTGTTTCACTATCAATATATGGATTAGTCACACTTGTTGGGGTTATTTCACTTTTTAAGCTACGCAAGAAAACATTTATCAAGGCACTAACATCGGTTATTTTGGCATCATACCTCTGGCAACTGATTAGCCTAATAACATATATCACCTTAGGAAAAACATTTGGGCCAGCCAAAAACTTTTTGTTTCTAACTGGAGCAGCTTTGGTATTTGCAGCAGCATATGGTATCGCCGAATTTTTTAAAAACAAAGAGTTGGTAAAAATGCATCACATTAGTGTACTTATGTTAATTACATTATTTGGGTATCAATTGCTCGGTGGACAGTTTACTGCAAAATCAGAAAATCAATTGCAATATCAAAGCGCATTGCAACCTCGCACTGACATTGAGCAGCTTGCAATGCGACTAGAGCAACTGCCAGATAAAGATCAGCTCAGATTTCTTTCAGCTGGCATTGGACCAGTACATGCATATACCACACTGAATCAATTCATTAGTTCAAACGCACACTACAGTCATCCGGCCGCACAGTTTTCACTTAGGTTGGAAATTGTTAAAAAGCTTGCCACCTCAAACAGTGCTGATCAGTTACATCAGAGACTTAGTACGCCGCTGGGCGATATTGATGCCTTACTTCTACATCAGATAGACAATCGATATTATCTTTTCTTTTGGGTAGATAATTTTCCTAATGGAGGTAGGGAGCTTGTGATAGAGTTTCCGGCACAATTACTTGACGAGCAGTACTTTGATCAGCGCTTCTCTGAGTCAGGGATAGTCCTTTTTATGCCCAAAAAGCAGCTTGAAGCAAACTAGGGCATCTGTTACAGTAACAGTACTAAATACTATATATTTACTATGAGCGAGTGTATTTTTTGTAAAATTATTACTGGTGAAATTCCTTCAACTAAAGTATATGAAGATGATACTGTGTTTGCTTTTTTAGATATTATGCCAGTTAATCCAGGTCATACGTTGGTAATTAGTAAAAAACATCACAATAATTTTTTAGAAGCAGCACAAGAAGATATAAATAACATTACTGAAGCTGTTAAAAAAATTGCCCCAGCAGTCATTAGGTCAGTTGATGCCAAGGCGTTTAATCTAACTACAAATAACGGTGCTGATGCTGGTCAGTCAGTCGAGCACATTCATTTTCATATTATTCCTCGGTATCAAGGAGATGGACACATATCGTGGCAGCAAGGGCAGTACAGTGAAGGTGAGGCTGCTACAATAGGAAAAAAGATTACAGAACAGTTGTAATATGAAACTTTTAGTAACAGGGGGCGCTGGATTTATCGGCTCAAATTTTATTCGGTATTGGTTAGCCAATCACCCAGATGATGAAATCACCAATCTAGATAAGCTAACCTACGCTGGCAATCGGGACAATCTCAAGGATATTGAGGGTAATGCTAACTATCATTTCATGGTTGGCGATATTACCAACATCGATATCGTACGTCGTACTGTTGAGCAGTGTGACGTGATTGTTCATTTTGCTGCTGAGTCTCATGTTGATCGTTCGATTGTTGATGCTGGTGAGTTTGTACGCACTAATGTTTTGGGTACACAGATTCTACTTCAAGCCGCCAAAGATTTTGATAAAAAGTTTCACCATGTTTCAACTGACGAAGTATATGGTTCATTAGAGCTTAATTCGCCAGAAAAATTTAGTGAACAAACACCATACGATCCACGTAGTCCATACGCCGCATCTAAAGCAGCTTCAGATCACCTCGTGCGATCGTTTTATCACACGCACAACCTTTCGGTAACCATCAGCAACTGCAGTAATAATTTTGGTCCATATCAGTTCCCCGAAAAACTTATTCCACTCGCAATTACCAATATTCTACAAGGCAAAAAGATTCCAGTGTATGGTGATGGAAAAAACGTCCGCGACTGGTTGTTTGTTGACGACCATTGTCGTGCTATTGAACTTATTATAGAAAAGGGGGAAGTCGGTGAAACATACTGCATTGGTGGGATGACACAAGACATTTCAAACTTAGAAGTTGCTCAAAAGATTATACAACTACTCGGAGTAGGTGAAGAGATGATTGCGTTTGTAGCTGATCGAGCTGGTCACGATCGTCGTTACGCAGTTGATTATACAAAAGCAACCAAGAAACTTGGATATCAGCCACAAGCTGACTTTGACACCTATCTTAAAAAAACAGTGCAGTGGTACAAGGATAACCAGCAATGGTGGCAGCGGATTTTGTCAGGAGAGTATAAAAATTAAATTAAAAAATACATGACTCGCGAAGCAATTTTGAAACGAATTTATCCGTCAGTGGTGCGCTGGAATTCCGATTGGCAACAAATGATTAAAGATGTTAATAAGCATAACCTCAAGACAATTTCATTGTTTCTTACAACATCGACATATGAAGAGCGGCAAGAAATCTTTAAGCTACTACAGCAGTCCTGCATAAAAAAAATCCCGCACATTCATATTCAAGATGATATGAAAGAGCATGAGCTGGATTTTCTCGTCGAACACTTTGGAGTTAAGGCTATGACACTACATTATTGCTATATGCCTCGCTTTGCACGGTCAAAGCATAAGGGTAAGATTTTTATTGAGAACAATCATAATGCTGATGTGATTAGGGATCCAAAGAAGCTGGCAAAAGTTGGCGGCGCATGTATTGATGTTTCTCACTATCATCAATTCGGTAAGTATGAACCAGAAATTAATGCAATGTCAGATGAAATAGTGAAAAAGTTCAAAGTTGGCTGCAATCATGTGAGTGGTATTGATGACAATGATATGCATGTGCATACTGTTACTTCAGTTAAGCAGCTACAATACTTAAAAAATATACCAAAGAAAATGTTTTCTCAGTACATTTGTATTGAGTTAAACAATTCAATCTCACAACAGCTAAAGTTTCGTGAGAAAATTGCAGACATCCTATGGAAAAGTTGGAACAAAAAATAGTACTACTCGGAGCAGGTGGCATGCTTGGCTCCGCACTGAAGCAAGAATTTGCTGATTATGATTTGCACGCATTTGATCGACAAGGCTTAGATATTACCAACTATAAGTTGGTTAAAGAAAAACTAGCTGAACTAAAACCAGCTATTGTCATCAACGCTGCTGCATATACTGCAGTAGATCAAGCTGAGACAGAAAAAGAGCTTGCCAACAAGATTAACGGCGAAGCAGTAGAAAATCTTGCTAAAGTTTGTGCAGAGTTAGGATGCGTTTTAGTTCACTACAGCACTGACTATGTGTTTAGCGGCGTGTATCCTGATGGTAATAAAGAAGACGAGGTACCACAGCCAGTCAGTCACTACGGTTGGTCAAAGCTCATAGGTGAGCAGGCAATAAGAAATAATTGCAAAAAGTATTACCTCATTCGCACCTCATGGCTCTACGGACCAAATGGCAAAAATTTTGTCGACACCATTTCCCGGCTCGCCAAAGAACGTGATCAGCTCAAAGTCGTCAGCGATCAACATGGCAAGCCAACCTATACGGTAGATCTTGCACAAGCAACTCGTAAGTTAATCCAAGGCCAGAAAGAGTTTGGTATTTATCATCTTACCAACGACACACAAGCAGAGGGGATAACCTGGCATGACTTTGCCAAGGCAATAGTTGAGCTACAAAACGTATCAGTGCAAGTAAATCCTTGCACCACCGAAGAATATCCATTGCCAGCCAACCGACCACAGTACGGCATGCTGATCAATACCAGGACCGAACAATTACGGAATTGGTGGGAAGCATTACAAGAGTATCTGAGTTGACCAGTATAGGCATTAGCGTTAAGCTAACTAAACACTTGAATATAATATAGATCTCATGAAAGGAATAATTTTAGCCGGCGGAACAGGCTCACGTCTTGCGCCGTTAACCAAAGTTACCAACAAACACTTATTGCCAGTGTACGACAAGCCAATGATTTACTATCCGATTGAGACATTGGTTGACGCTGGCATTACTGAAATCATGATTGTCTCTGGCAAAGGACACGCCGGACACTTCCTTGAGTTACTTCGCTCAGGCAGCGAGTTTGGTGCACACTTTTCGTATGGTGTGCAGGAAGAAGCTGGAGGAATTGCTCAGGCACTGCAGCTCTGTGAGGACTTTGCGGACAATGAAAAAGTGGTAGTGATTCTTGGTGATAATATTTTAGAAGACAACATTAGTTCTGCAGTACAAGATTTCAAAGGGCAGGAAAAAGGCGCAAAAATTTTCCTCAAAGAAGTGCAAGATCCACGTAGTTTTGGTGTTGCTGAAATTGACGGAGAAAAAATTGTCAGCATTGTCGAAAAGCCACAAGATCCAAATAGCAACTTTGCAGTTGTTGGTGTATACATGTTTGACAACCAAGTATGGAATGTTATAAAAACCCTCAAACCATCTGGTCGAGGGGAATTGGAAATTACCGACGTAAACAATTTCTACGTTGATCAAGGCACGATGACATTTGAAAAATTACAAGGCTGGTGGGGAGACGGCGGAGAAAGTTTTGCCAGTCTACATCTGGCAGCTACACTAGTTGCACAAAAGCGCGCTAGCGAAGCATAAGCTCATAGAGGCCCTTTTGGCTGCCAATTTCTGCAGTAAAGTATATTCGACGAGCAAGTGTAGAGTTAAAAAGATTTGATAGCATACGAGCTGACGCAAGTGTTAGCTCGTTTTTCATTGGAGCTTCTGAAGCTTCAATAACTTGGACTGCATTGTTAGATACATAGAATGAATATTGCCCATTTTGATACCACTGAGCAGAAGTAATTGGTGAGCTTTGTCGTGTTATTACCGAAAGTTTTTTACTAGGTATATCAAACCGTGAAATTTCAAATTCAGAAGCAATAAGTAGGGAGCTATACGCACTATTCCAGATGGCATTCACAGCTTCAGTTTGTAAGAGTATATATTCGTCAATTGTCTGATTTTCTGTATCAAACGCTGAAGTATCTACAACGTATAATTGATCGTGAGCTTGATCTAGTAGGGTAAAGGTATTTGGAGCTGATTTCTGAAGTGTATAGCCCCCGGTCTGAGGTAATTTAATTTGCTTTGAGATTTCCGGAGATTGTAGTGATGTGGAGGTGAGTAGCGTGTCACCATTTTCTTGAGTTAAATAGATTGCATTGCCATTGGATACGGCAAAAGTATCATACACATTGTAGAGTACAGGTCGCGTGGTTAGATTAATCAAGTTAATTTCATGTAGGGTTCTTCCTTGCAGTCCATAGAGTAGAAAGTCATTACTACCATCCCATAGTAATTGCTGAAACTGGATTCTATTGGTATCAAAAAGATTGGTCAGTGTTCTTGTTTGTATATCAAAAACAATGTATTCAGAAAAAGTATCGAGACTTTGTTTTAATAAGGCTTTTTGTGATTGTGGTGACCACGCGATGAATTCTAGTGTGTCATATTGTTTGGTATTAAAGGTATGAACAGGTTGTTGTTGTGCGGTGGGAAGAGCTTTATACATAAGATGCTCTTTTTCCTCTTCGATATAGGAGTAAAGTAAATGGCGTCCATTCGGAGATACATGACTTAGACCAATATCACCTTGTTGAATAAGTGTAGGAAGTGTATCTCGAAATAATGTAATATCTGAGATGTATGTTGTTTCATTACTTCTCACCTCAACTGTACTTTTCCAGGAGTGGTAACCAGCCTTAGAAATCTCTACTTGATATTGCTGCGGAAGGAGATATCGTAGCTCGGCAGGGGTGGTGTCGACAAGCTCATTATTAAGCAGAAAGTCAGCATCTCTAGGTTGCGATGAGGCAACTAAAACACCGGTTTTTTCAAAACCGTTTTTCTTAAAGTTATATCTATATCCAGTTGCATATGTAACAAGCAGTGGGCCTATTACAAAAAAAGCCAGGAAGAAAGAGATGTATAGAAATCGTTGATATTTAAGCTTCATAATCAGGTTGAAAAATAGTCGTATTCAGGCTATACTATCAAAGTTTAGAGAGTAAATTAAAATTTGACTAAAGTATAGCAAATATTTTATAGATTGAATATGGGAAATTTTCTTATTAGAGGCGGTAAAAAGCTCAAGGGAGAGATTACTACAAATTCATCAAAGAATGCAACCATGGCTGTTATGAATGCAGCTTTGCTTAATCGTGGCATTACAACACTAAAAAACATGCCTAGGATTGAAGAGGTTGAGAGAATTATAGAAGTTTTTAGTAGTATAGGTGTAAATTGTGAATGGCTTGATAGAAAAACATTGAAAATTCAACCACCACAAAAATTTAATATAGATACTATTAACGCAGAAT
>CAYXZR010000007.1:14940-23880 GCA_964470025.1 uncultured Gammaproteobacteria bacterium
TCAGCACTTGCAAGTCACTCAAAACAATTTAAAGTTCCGCAGACAGGTGGTTGTAAGCTCGGAAGTAGAACTGTAAAGCCACATATGTATGCGCTGCAAGAGCTGGGTATCGAAGTTGAGACAACAAGTAAGTTTTACGAGGTCTCTACAAAAAATAGAAAACCTTCAAACAATTTGATTCTCTATGAATCCGGTGACACAGTAACAGTAAATGCGATTATGGCAGCTGCGATGATTCCAGGCACCACAACTATTAGATTTGCGACAGCTAACTACATGGTGCAAGATGTCTGCGCATTTCTGCAACAGTGCGGTGTTGTAATTAATGGTATTGGTACAACTACATTAGAAATACATGGAATTGAGACTATCGACAAGACAGTAGAATACACTATCTCCGAAGACCCAATAGAGTCAATGCTTTTTTTATCAATTGCCGCTACCACAAACTCAAGTATTACTATTAAGCGTTGTCCAATTGACTTTCTTGAGCTTGAGCTACTAAAACTAGAAAAAATGGGGTTTCAGTATGATCGATCTGAAGAATATCTCTCAGTCAACGGTCTTACAAGGCTTGTTGATATTACAACCCACAAAAGTAAGCTCACTGCACTAGAAGAAAAAATACATCCAGATCCATATCCTGGGTTAAACATAGACAATTTACCGTTTTTTGCTCCAATTGCTACACAGGCGGAAGGAAGGACATTTATTTTTGACTGGGTGTATGAAAATCGTGCAATTTATTTTGCAGAGCTTAATAAGTTGCGAGCGGAAGTTACATTAATTGATCCACATCGTATATTAATTGATGGACCAACAAAACTAAAAGGATGTGAAATTATTTGTCCTCCTGCATTGCGACCTGGAACCATCATTATGGTTGCTATGCTCGCAGCAGAAGGAGAGTCCCTATTGCGAAATATCTACTCCATTGAGCGCGGGTACGAAGATTTATGTGATCGCTTACGTACTATAGGAGCAGATATACAACGTATTGATAAAATTGACTAATAGTTATGAATCAAAAAGAAAATACAAAATCAAAAGCAGGTCTTATAGGTATGGGTGCAATTATTCTTATAATTGGTGTTGCAATCGGAAGTTATTTCGCACCAGTGGATAATGCACAAACTGCAATCAAAGTGGTTAATACAGATGACAATTCTAATCACACAGTGGAAGAGGTTGATTTTCAGCAGTTCTGGGATGTGTGGGATTATGTAAAAAATAGTTACGTTCAAGATAGTGTAAGTGATGAGCAACTTTTCTATGGAGCGCTCCAAGGAATGCTGGCTTCACTTGAAGATCCTTATTCAGTGTATCTTGAGCCAAAAGTTTCAGAAGAATTCACCACAGAGCTATCAGGTAATTTTGAGGGCATCGGAGCTGAAATTGGAATCCGTGATGAGCTACTAACGGTTATTGCACCATTAACAGGAACACCAGCATATCGAGCAGGGTTACGCAGTGGTGATATTATTTTAAAAATTGATAACATGGAGACTCGTGGTATTAGTCTTGAAGAGGCGGTTACAAATATTCGAGGAGAAAAGGGGACAGAAGTTATATTATCAGTTGCTCGAGAAGGCGAAGATGGTGTGCAAGAGGTATCAATCGTTCGTGATACTATTGAAATTGATTCCGTGAGATTCATTTCTAGAAGTATTGGCGATGCAAACGAGGAAGAGTTCAAGTTGATGGATGGCGATATTGCACTTGTAGAACTACTATACTTTAATGAAAACACACTCAGCGACTGGAATGTTACAGTGCAAAAAATAATCGAAGCAAATCCAAAAGGAATTATCCTTGACTTACGAAACAATCCAGGAGGTTTTCTGGGCACTGCAATTGAAATTGCTGGTGAATGGGCAAATGGTAGTCCAGTAGTTCAGGAAAAGCACCGAGACGGAACAATTATCGAACACCGTGCACGTCGAGTCGCACGATTTGCAGACATCCCTACTGTAGTACTTATAAATGGCGGCTCTGCATCGGGTTCAGAAATTGTTGCAGGTGCATTACAAGATTATGGACTCGCAACGCTTGTCGGGGAAACATCATTTGGTAAAGGCTCTGTTCAAGATTTGCGAAGCTTTCCAGATGGTTCATCTGTAAAACTAACAATCGCCAAATGGTTAACACCACTAGGCAGAAGCATCAATGAAGAGGGAATAACTCCTGATGTCGAAGTGGAGATGACTCGCGAACAGTACGAGCAAAATCTCGATCCTCAACTGGAAAAAGCGCTCGAAATCCTAAAAAAATAAAGATTTTTGTACTCTTGAAAACATTAGTAGGTTGGTGCTATAATAGCCTCAGGTCGGATATAGTCCGATTTTGAGTATTGTATTAGAATATTAGAAACAGCTAAACACAGATACTATGAAGAAATCAATTGAAGTAATCTTGCTGAAAGATGTAGCAAAATTAGGAAAAAAAGACGAGTTAAAGAACGTCTCATTTGGGTATGCTCAAAACTTTTTACTGCCATCAGGAGCAGCTATTGAAGCTACGCCTGCAGCAATCGTAGAGTGGCAATCACGTAAAGAAAAAGCAGTAAATGATGCTGAACAAGATCTTGAGAAAGCAGAAAAAATGGTTGCAGCAATCGATGGTGAGACATTTGAAATTGCAGCAAAAGCGAGCGATACAGGTTCACTGTACGCAGCAATTTCAGAAAATGACATTGCAAAAATAATTAAGCAAAAAGGATTTAATGTGGATTCAAAGCAGTTGAAGGCGCAACATGTTAAAGAGACTGGTGAGCATAGTATCAAAATTTCTTTTGATCATGGACTTGAGGCAACTATTACTCTTATCGTTACAGCAGCATAATGACATTTTATAGCAACAATATAGCATAATATAAACGGCCCACTAAGCTCAGGTGGGTCGTTCTCTTTAAAAAGTAAATTACAGGTGTCGATGTATAATGCATTGTATATCATCACTTGTGATTTAATATTGAAAAGGTATGTCAAAATTTATTTTTGTTATGGGTGGTGTCATGTCCGGAGTTGGTAAAGGCGTCACAACTGCATCAATTGCAAAGATACTACAAGCTCGTGGGTATGGCGTAACGGCAATTAAGGTTGATCCGTACGTAAATGTTGATGCTGGCACTATGAATCCTACGGAGCATGGCGAGGTATTTGTGACCGAAGATGCTGATGAGACAGATCAAGACATTGGTAATTATGAAAGATTCTTAGATAGTAATATCTATCGAATTAATTACATGACCACTGGTCGAGTTTATCAGTCAGTAATTGAACGTGAGCGAAACCTAGAGTATAAAGGTAAGTGTGTTGAGGTGGTCCCTCATATTCCACTCGAAGTAATACGACGCATCAAGGCTGCTGGGAAAAAAGCAAAAGCTGACTTCACTATAGTAGAGATTGGTGGAACAGTTGGTGAGTATCAAAATATTTTATTTCTCGAAGCTGCTCGCATGCTTAAGTACGAGAGGCCAGACGACGTGATGTTTATCTTGGTAAGTTATCTTCCTGTGCCAGGTAAGCTTGGAGAAATGAAGACTAAGCCAACACAGTATGCTGTACGTCAAGTGAATGAAACTGGTATCCAACCAGACTTTATTATTGCACGGTCAACAGATCATGTTGATAAGCCTCGAAGAGAGAAAATCTCTACCTTCTGTAGTATTAAACCATCACATGTAATCAGTGCACCAGACATCGATTCAATTTATGAAGTGCCATTGATGTTTGAGAAGGACAAGCTTAGTGAAAAAATCTTGCAGAAATTCAAGATGAAGCCGCGTAAGCAAAATCTTGATAAGTGGAAGTCAATGGTAAATAAAATTAAGAACGCTGAGAAAAAAGTGAAAATCGGAATGGTCGGCAAATATTTCGCATCCGGAGATTTTATTTTACCCGATGCTTACATTTCAGTTATTGAGTCAATTAAACATGCAGCTGTTGCCAATGGAGTAAAAGCAGAGATTGACTGGATTAATTCTGATGAGTATGAAAAAGATTCAAAAAAGATGGCAGAACTTAAAAAATATGATGGCATTATTGTTCCCGGTGGTTTTGGAAAGCGGGGAGTAGAAGGAAAAATCAAAGCAATTAAGTATGCTAGAGAAAAAGAACTGCCATATTTTGGACTCTGTTATGGAATGCAATTAGCAACAATTGAGTTTGCTCGCAATGTGGTAAAGTTGTCAGATGTTCACAGTGAAGAAATGAAAGACAATCCAAAAAATCCAATTATTCATATTATGCCTGACCAGGCCGAGAAGCTTGCAAAAAAGCAGTATGGCAATACTATGCGACTAGGTGCATACCCCTGTGTACTTAAAAAAGGCTCAAAGGTGCATAAGGCATATGGTGAGCAAAATATATCAGAAAGACATCGTCATCGTTATGAGTTCAATAACCAGTATAGAGAAAAGCTAGAAGAAAAAGGATTAGTATTCTCAGGTCTTTCACCAGATAGAAAGCTAGTTGAAATTATCGAACTGCCAAAGCATCCATTTTTTGTGGGGGTTCAATTTCATCCAGAATTTAAATCTCGACCGCTAACACCTCATCCGTTGTTTAAAGCATTTATTAGTGCAGCGGTAAAAAGATCAAAAGGTAAAAAATAAAAATAAAAAAGAACGACCAGTTGGTCGTTCTTTTTAGAAGTGTTTACTTGGTAGCGCTAGGAACTACATTTACAAATTTTGCAGATTCTAGTTTACCAGTAAATCGTTTGATTTTTTTGGTGGTAAAGTTGACGGTACCATCTGCAGTTGCAAATAAGGTATCATCGCCGCCTTTAGCTACATTGAGACCAGGTCGGTATTTACTTCCTCGTTGGCGAATAAGGATGCTTCCTGCCTTGGCATATTGACCATCAGAAAGTTTTACACCCAGTCGCTTTGAAATGGAATCCCGGCCCAGACTAGTGGAACCACCAGCTTTCTTCTTTGCCATATCCTGTTATTCTCAAATTTAGAGTTAAAAATTATACATCAGTAGTATAAGAAAAATACGAAAAGTTGTCAAGAGCATATATCTCGGGTATACTGCAAATATAATAACAATTATTTTATGTCTAAACTCATATATCTTTACCTTATTTTAGCTATTTTTGTAGCTGCATGTACTCCTCAGCAACAAACTACAACAGTAACCACTACTGAACGCGTGCCGGTAAATAGTAATACTAGTGACAATGCAAATACGTCAGAAGTACCTGACTCAGGTGATGAGGTGCCACCAATTAAAGAAGATCAAGCTGATACAGATGACCGACAGCCTTCATACGAAGACAAAGAAGTGGTAACAACTATTCCGTCAACAAAAGAACATAATGTGCCATTTACCTCTCAGGCGCCATTTGGAAACTGGGATCCACCATATGATGAAGCATGTGAAGAGGCATCGATGTTGATGGTTGCTAGATTCATAGAAAATAAAGGCATTACATCTGATCAAGCAGATCAGGTTATTACGGATCTGGCTAAGTGGGAGAGTGATAATGGGTATACGATTGATATTACCGCTGAAGAGACAGTGGACGTATTTAAGCAATATTTTGGATACAACTCAAAAGTAAGTACAGATACCTCCATTGCAAGAATAAAAAAAGAATTAGCACAGGATAATTTAATAATTATTCCAGCTGCTGGGAGAATGCTAGGTAACCCTTACTTTAGTGGAGCCGGCCCAGTGTATCACATGCTTGTGATAACTGGTTACACAGACACCACGTTTATCACTAATGATCCTGGAACACGTAGAGGTGATGGATATGAGTATGATCAGAATGTTATCATTAATGCCATTCATGACTGGGATGCTAGTATTCTTGACCCGCAGACAGGACAGCCTTCGGATAGTAAGATGCGACAAACTCAAAAGGCAATGGTAATTATACCAATCAATCAATAAATAGTATGGAAGCTAAAGTTAAGCAAGTACTTGAAAAAATCAGACCAATGATTCAGGCGGACGGTGGTGATATTGAATTTGTGAATCTAGATGAAAAAGAGGGAATTGTAAAAATTAGATTCAAAGGAGCATGTGTTGGCTGTCCAATGTCAACGGTGACGCTTCATGCCGGTATTGCTCATCAGCTACGACAAGAGATTCCTGAAATAAAAGAAGTAGAGGCAATAGAGTAGTAATGAAAAAAAATAATACAGCATTTACATATTTTGACTTCGCAGCTACAACGCCAGTTGATTCTGACGTTGTGCAGGCTATGGAGCAGTATCTAAATATTCACTTTGCAAATCCTTCATCGGTTCACATAGCGGGTCAGCAAGCGAGGTATGCTATTGATCAGTCACGCCAAACACTTGCTGATTTTTTAGGCTGTACGTCAGAAAATATTTTCTTCACCTCTGGAGCAACTGAGAGTAATAATATTGCACTACAGGGGTCAGTTGAATCTGGACAACATATTATCACGACTCAGATTGAGCATCCTGCTGTTCGTGAAGTTTGTCAACACCTTGAGCAAAAAGGTATAGAGGTGACATACCTGCCTGTAGATAAAAACGGCATAGTTTCAGTAGTTGATATTAGGAGGTCAGTCAAAAAAAATACCAGACTAGTTTCGGTCATGTATATTAATAACGAAGTGGGAAGCATTCAACCAATTGAGGCCATTGGCAGTGCATTAGTTGAAATTAATAAAGACAGAGAGCTTCCAATAATGTTTCACATTGATGCCGTTCAAGCCGTGAATTATTTTAGTTGTGATATATCAATTACACATGCCGATTTTGTCTCTCTCTCAGCCCATAAGTGCTATGGGCCAAAAGGCGTTGGTGTGTTGTATGTGAAAAATATAAAGAGTCTAAAACCACTTTATTACGGTGGAGCGCAAGAACAAACACTTCGACCAGGAACTATTCCAACCAGTCAAGTGGTAGGATTTGCATCAGCTATACAAAAAATAGGAGATACTAAAGAATTAAGTAGAGTTCGCACGTTAAAGCAACAGTTATTAGATGAGCTGGTAGGTGTGGAGAAAATTTCACTAACAATAAAGCCTGAATATCAGTCTCCAGCAATTTGTCACATACTACTTAAAGGTGTTTCAACACAAACTGCAATGATTAAATTAGACCAACTTGGACTTATTATCTCTGGTGGGGCAGCCTGTGCGGCAGGATCACCTCAAGCTTCTTATGTGCTAGACGCATTGAAAAAAAATACTACTGACTGTGCTACGCTAAGGATCTCTATCGGTCGCTATACGACAGCGCATGAAGTTAGTCAGTTAACGCATGCCCTTAAAGAATTATAGTGCTACTGGCTAAACGCTTCTATAGTAGAAGTTGTTGAGGTAGAGGTGGATGAATTTATTTCTTCTAGGGCGGTTGCAGGTACGGCGTCTGTGTTACTGAAAGGGTTTGAGATTTCTTCAATTTCTACTTGATATGAAACTTGTCGCTGACCTAACTGATCCAATACGATAGTAAGTAGGTTTCCATTAATAGAATGAGGAGCAACTTCTTGCTGTAAGATTATCACTTCTTCTGCTCTCGTAATTGTCCGATAGAAGTTTTTGTTTAAATACCAAAGGAGAAGGCCAGTAGAGATAAAAACTAGTGCTGTGATAATTATGTATGACAGTTTTTTTAATTTATGTACAGATTGTAGTGAAAGAATTTTGATACCCTTCATATTACTGAGTAAATGTGTAAAGTGAACCTTCAAGAGTTGCCGTGACCTGATCTACCGCAATGGCAGTATTTCTTGTTTTTCGAGTCAATACAAGTCTATCGATGTCAAAATATGCCTCCTGTGACTCTAGATCATTGATAAATGACAGTATCGCTCTGTATACTCCTGTAATTTGTATTGTGAAAGGGATGGAAGATGTTTTTTGCTCAACATTGTCAAAGTCTGAAAGTGACAGTGTGAGCTCGAGATTATTTTCTTCGGCAAGTATTTCAATAGTTGTAATATATGTTAATTCCTGTCCAGGATGCACAAAAATGCTTTGCAGATCAGTTTCATGACGCTTAACACGTTCATAATTTTCAGCAATAGTTTGCCGTAATTGCCCCTCAAGGTATTTTCTTTCTAGATCTTCTCTTTGAAAGTAGATATCATCGTTGATTGTTTTAATGTCCGTAAGAGTTGGGATAATTATAAAAAATACTAGCGCAATAATAAAAAGTATTACAAAAACAAGAGTGGTAACTATTTTTGTTTGAATTGATGATTTTTTTTCTTCCATATTATTGAAGCTGCTCCGGTAAAATAGTTGCTCGAAGTGTAAATGTAATATCTTGCCGCTGAATCAGTTGATCGATAGGGATTTCTAAATCTTCAAACAATGGATTTGATTCAATTACATTTTTAAGTCATCACGAGATGGAGCATATCCAGAAGCTGTTAGAGTAGTATTAGATATAGTTAATTCAGAAAGAGTGACTCGCTCAGGAATAATACTTGTAAGGGTTATTAAGAGTTTGGTCCAAGGAAGGTAGTCGGACTGGATATCATGTACAGACTTGATCATTGCATTAAATTTCTTAATATCTTGATTAAATCCACTACTAAGGCGCGCAGTAGTTGCAGTCTCCTCTACGACAGCTTGGAAATTTTTCTGAAGTTGTAGTTTTGTAACCAGGAGAATAATTGCAATAATAATTAGGAAAAATAAAAAGAAGATAATAATATTCTTAATTAAAATGTATAGCCGCAATAATGCTATATCGTCTTTACGTTGTGGTGGAAGAAGGTTAAGAAAAATCATACTTATTCAAGACTCCTCAAGGCTAAACCAATTGCAGTAAGGTAGGATTGATATTCATTAGAAGGAAGTGCTTTTGAATGCTTTGAAGAAAGAGCAGCAAGTGGTGAAGATATTACAGTTGGTATTGAAAGCTTTTTAGAAATAACCTTATCAATATTTAGAAAATTAGCACCTCCACCGCACAGTATAATTTTTTTAACTTCAGAG
>CAYXZR010000007.1:23890-28738 GCA_964470025.1 uncultured Gammaproteobacteria bacterium
AGACAACTTATTAATTTCCTCAACGAGTATGGTTAGCAGGGCATTGTCACATCGGTCAGGATCAAGTCCACAGACTTTCTTTGCTTCTTCTGCTTGTTTAAAATCTAGTGAAAGTTTTTTACAAATTATCTCTGTAATTTGAATTCCGGAAATTGGCAAACTAAAGGTAAACTGTATTGCACCTTTATCATAGACAATTAAACCAGAGCGTGTTGCACCGAAGTCGACGACAATTTGAGCACCTTCAGTTTTTGACAAAGCTAATCCACGGGTAATTGCAGCTGCCTCTATTTCGAAAATAATTGGGTTCATCGGACTACTGTCAAATGCATTTAAATAAGTATTGACAATTGATCGTGGTGCTGCGCCAACTAGTACCGTCATGTATGACTTTGTGGATTCTATAATTTGCCAATCTAAATACATTTCTTCAATTTCAAGTGGAATATGGTTAACAATCTCGTTTTTTATTGCATCTTCCAAGCCATTTTTTGTTTGGAGGGGAAGCGTGAGTATTTGGATGAATGTTTTTGATTCAGGTAGTACTGATACAATGCTATTACCAACAAATGATTTGCCCGTAGGGTGATTATACAGTTCCATGAAAGCTGAGAGAAATGCTTTTCGTTTTATAATTTCTCCCTTGGTTACGATGCCAGGCTCTAAAGTAACATAAGAATGAGAACGGATGTATTTTCGAGGTCCCTCTTGTTTGATTTGAACTGCTCGCAAAGAGTTATCGCTAACATCAATTCCAACTGCAGAAATTTTTCGAGTAAATAATGCCATAGATATAACTCAGTATAGCAAATTAGTATTGCTCTTCCCAGTGATCAATTTGAATAAGAGGTGAAGAGGGGTTTACTAGCGGATCAATAACGCTATATATAGTACTAGTGCTATAGTTAAGAATAATAGAGCCACCACTAGCAGTGATTCTAGAATCAAAACCTGCCATACTACCGTTGATAGTAAATGATGTTCCAGAGCTTGTGATATCCAAGTCATCTGCAGAATACATTAATCCATTGATAGTTATTGTGCCACCCGATGTTGTCATATCAATATCATCTTTTGCAAGTAAACCACCGCCATATGTCTCATGGCTATTAACTGTGAAGGTATTGCCCGATAGTGTAATATCAATGTCACCATCCGCTACGAGTACTCCATTTATAGTGATGTTTTTACCAATAATTTTTGCATCACCATCAACGTAGATAATACCTTCAAGCGTAGTTCCAGTTGAAAGATTTTTAAATTGATTTTCAGTATAGGTCGCTGTTGCTCTATTTTCCCAAGAATTTGAATCGTCAGAGTCAAAGTCAATTTGTAGCATATCAACAGTAGTAGTCGGCGCTTGCTGTGTACTATTGTTAAGCGTTAAGGTTCCACCACCAACTACATTAATATTATTACTTGAAGTAACCATGCCGTCATTAACAACTACTTCCGCACCTTGAACCTTGAAAACCTGATTTGCATGAAGGCGCCCACCATTTGCTGTAAAGACAACTCCTGATCCAGTAAAAGTGAAATTGCCATTTTGCTGGGAACCTCTACCACCGGCAAATGTGGCAAAATCCCATTCTGGATCAGAGCCAGTTGCTTGAGCAATATAAGCTTTAACTACCCGCTGAGAGGTTGCATTACCGATCTGATACGTTGAAGTAGCAGTGAGTTGAGCCTCTGAAGAGGCAGTGCTAATTGCTCTGACTGTGTAGGATGCATTCGGGTCATCATCAACGCTTGCGCGAGAAATATCATGTGTACTAGATAGTGTGCCGTCAAGAAAAGCAGAGGCAGTGGGTGTGTCATTTTGAATCTTCCAGATCATGTCATATATAGCTGATTCTGCTAAGTAGTAATTTTTTGTTGCTGTTTGCTGAGCCTCAGAAATGGTATGCTCTGAGTTTGAGAGTGTTACCATGTATGATCCTACTAACAATGATGCAGTAAGGATAAGTACAGATAAAATTAAAACAAATCCATTATTATTCATAGCTATATATTTCGAGGATCGATAGTAGTAATAAGTTCAATGGTTTCATTTTTATTTTCTAATTCTACTTCAGTTGTGATCACATCAGCACCGTAAAAATGAAGTGAAGTGAAATACTCCGCAAGCTGTCTGTCTTCTAGGGTAGTCGCTTCAGGGCTGCCAAAGGGATCAGTGTCATTCCATCGAACATAGGTAGTGGGGTCAGATTCAAAATAGTAGACTTTAACTTGTCGGTATAAATCCATACCATTTAGATAATATCGTATATATTGAATTTGTGAGGTGACATGTCCATCTTCAAATTCAATTTCCATTGGAACTAATTCTGGGTCAGAAGTATCTTCTGGAAGAACGGTGACAATTTCTTGAGCTTGGCGAAGTTCTCGTGCAATAGTATCAAGGACAATTCTTCCGTTTTGTAAGAGCTCACCTTGAGTAGAAGTTTTTCGTGCAACAGATTGATTGAGGGTAAAAATACCAACGATGAGAATAAAAACTAGCGCAGCAATAACCATTGAGACAATTAATTCACTCAAGGTAAAGCCTTCTTGATTGTATCGTGGTCTTTTCATTAAAAGTCTGATCTAAATAGTGAAAAATGAATTGACTTTTCATTTTTTAACAGAGGGGAGAGCCAGTATACTGTGGTGCTAATTTTTTTAAATCCTGTATCAGTCTCTGTTTCTTCTAAGTCACTGTCAATATATGATATGGTCGTTTCTCGAAAAAAGGTATATAAATATGAATTCTCATCTGAAGAGAGTCGTTGTTTTGTCTCATATGTTCCCGTAGGCAAGTCTTGATAATCAAGATTCTGCAGTGACTCGAGTTGGGCAGTTGCTAGCTGTGTCGCTTGGGTGATCGATCGTGAATCGCTAGTAAGTTCTACACCTAGCGGGTATAGTTCTATTACACTGACAACTCCGATTAAAAGGATGATAAGTGCAAATACCGCTTCAATAACGGTGAATCCTTGTGAATTAGTCGATGATGTCAACATATCCTGATGCTTTTATTTCTACGGTGGTGGTATTGTCCAGTGAATTAGTTAGTGTTAGTGAACCAGCAGATGTTACATTACCTGTTGGGTTAAACGTGGCAGTATTTTCGACTAAGTCTGTTATGTCAGTAATCGCTACATCGCTTGCAGGTGTAGCTGTGTAAATAGTTTCTAGGGTCGCATCGTTGGTTATGGTGTAGCTATTTGTTGATGTTGTAAATCGTACACTGTAAAAAACTTGCTCGGTAATTGCTAATTGCTGTGCGCGACGTAATGATAGCGCAATTTCTTTGGCAGATTCTTTGAGTTTGGTATTATGTTGAAACTCAGAAAAACTAGGTCCAATAAATATACTGAGAATTGCGATAATAAAAATCGATGTAATTATTTCAATTAACGTAAACCCTTTCATGCTAAATATTTTGAGTAATTGAGTATAGTGGTGTGATCACCGCCACCGCCATTGCACCCACACCAACACCAAGAATAACCAATAAGATTGGCTCAATAAGTGCAGGAAGATTTTCCATTGTTTGTGAGACATCATCTTCATAAAAAATTGCAGACTCTTCTAGGATCGTATCAAGTGAGCCTGTTTCTTCTCCAATAGCAATCATCTGTAGTACTACTGGAGGAAATAGATTTTTATGATTTGACAGTGTTTCTGAGATAGTAATACCTTTCTTGATTTTTTCTCGAGCTTCAAGTAGCACCTCTTTGTATCGAACATTGCCAAGCACTTCAGAAGTAATATCAAATGACTGAACGATAGGAATATCTGTTTTTAAAAGTGAGCTGATAGTTCGACAAAATCGTGCAAGGTTAATCTTTTTTATAATTTTACCCATCACTGGCATAACAAGAAGGCTGCCATGAAACAAGTGTTTTCCTTGTTTCGTCCTGATAAATAAAATAAAACCACCAAACAATAATGCAGCACCTATGGCAATATAGAGTCCATATGCAAGCATTGCATCACTCATGGAAATTAGAATACGAGTAGCAAGTGGAAGCGTCGCATTTATCTCCTCAAAAACCTGAGTGATATTTGGAATCACAAATACCATCATCAGTATGCCAATAATAATCATCATGCTGACAACTATTGAGGGATAGATCATTGCACCACGAACCTTGCTTACGGTTTCATGATCCTTTTTCATTTGTAAATATAGCTGATTAAGCACCTCTTCAAGTTTACCTGAGGCTTCACCTGCACGAATCATATTAATAAAAAGCTCTCCAAATAACTTTTTATGTTGCTCTAGTCCAGCAGAGAGTAGTCCACCTTTTTCTACGGTTTGCTGGATGTCATTTAAGACGGACTTAAACATTCGTGAGGTAGTCTGCTCAGATAGGGTTTTTAAGGCAGCAGCAAGAGAGATTCCGGTTCGCACCATAATGCCAAGTTGTTGCACAAAAAACAACTTTTGTGCAACCGAGATGCCGCTCAAATAGAATTGTTTTGGTTTTTTTTGTTGTACCTCAGTCATTATTCTCTAGTTACACGTAATACTTCTTCAATAGAAGTGATTCCGGTTTTAGCCTTGATGAATCCATCCTCTAAGATGCTGATCATACCTTGCTCAGCCGCAGCTTTGCTTATTTCATGAGCTGAAGCGCCCTTGAGAATAAGCTCTTTGATTTCATCGGTAATTTCAAGAACTTCATATATTCCTAGTCGACCCTTGTAACCATCACCACCACACTTACTACAACCCTTACCTTTATAAAATACCAGCTTACTTGGTGAGTCAGAGTTAATAAAGCCCTTAGCTTGCAAGGTTGCAATGACATTTTTAAAATTAATTTCCTTTTCTAATTTTTCAAGTTCCTTTGAAGTAAG
>CAYXZR010000008.1:0-13563 GCA_964470025.1 uncultured Gammaproteobacteria bacterium
AAGCAAAGTATTGAATATCAAGAAGTAAAGTGATACACTGTGGATTGTTAACTTGACAGTATATTGATTGCCTACTACACTTGTAGTAGTAATCTACTATCTATTTTATAAATAAATAATGTAATTAAAATTATGTCAAAAAGTTTTTTTGATGCACTCGATTCAAAGACAGCCTTTGGATTTGGTCTCGCAAGTGGACTTGCGGTTATGTTTGTGATCGGATTTTTTGTATTACTTGGACTATACGTTCGTGGTGGTGACACCAAGGCTGCAGCTCCAACACCAACAGCAGCAGCTCCAACAGCAGCAGCTCCAACAGCAGCAGCTCCAACACCAACAGCGTCAGCGCCAGAGATTGGTGACGATGTATATGCAGTTGGTCCAGAAGATGCAAAAGTAACATTGATTGAGTTCTCAGATGTACAATGCCCATTCTGTTCACGATTCCATCCAACTGCTAAACAGATCGTACAAGAATATCCAAATGATGTTCGATGGGTATACAAGCATTTCCCACTTGACTCAATTCACCCACAAGCTCGACCAGGTGCTGAAGCAGCAGAGTGTCTAGGTGCACAGCTAGGTGATGAAGCATTCTTCTCATATCTTGATGCACTATTTGCTAATCAGCAGCTACTAAGTAGAGATCTATATATTCAAGAAGCTGTAAAGCTTGGTGCAAATCAAAACGAGTTTACTAACTGTATCGACAACAGAGAAATGCAGGATAAAGTACAGGCTGACTACCAGCTAGGTCTAAGCTCAGGCGTAACTGGAACTCCAGGAAGCTTTGTTAACGATCAAGTTGTTCGAGGAGCACTTCCTTACGAGCAAGTAAAAGCAATGGTTGAAGCTGAGTTAGCAAAATAAACCTCTTCTACGTAATTAGAAAAAGCACGCCGGTAACTCGGCGTGCTTTATTAAATAAAAAACTATGATACCAACAAGAGCAGAAGCATGGGAGTTGCTTACACAATACACACAATCAGAAAGCTTGCTAAAGCACGCTCTGTGTGTCGAAGCAGCAATGCGTACGTATGCAGACAAATACAACGAAGATGTGGAGCTGTGGGGAGTGACTGGACTGCTGCATGACTTTGATTATGAAAAGTATCCAGACCCAGAGCAAGGTGGCCATCCCTACAAAGGTAACGAAATTTTGAAAGAGCTAGGATACGATGAAAGTATCACCACCACTATTATGGGACACGCTACATTTACTGGCGTAGCGCGAGAAACCAAAATGGCAAAGACACTTTTTGCTGTCGATGAGCTTTGTGGATTTATTATGGCAGTCGCATATGTTCGACCAGATGGTTTAGAGAGACTGAAGCCAAAATCAATTAAGAAAAAACTAAAAGATAAAGGATTTGCAGCTGGCGTAAGTCGTGAGGATGTAAGGCTTGGAGTAGAGGAGTTAGGAGCCGAGCTTGATGAGCATATTGAGATAGTAATTTCTGCATTGCAGGGTATTAAATCACAACTTGGAGTGAGTTAAATAAAAAAGCCCAGATAAGTATATCTAGGCTGTATTGTGTGGTTAAAGGGCGGCAAGTTCATCAGCTGTGAGCTTTTTAAGAACACCGTCTTGGCTTACAAGTACAGCATTCTTTCCTTGATCTTTGTCGATGAGTTTGCAGTGTTTCATTCGACCATGTTGCTCACGCGTTGCAACACTAATTGTCGCAGTTGGGCGTATAACTCGACCATCTTCGAGCTTAATTTCAATGCGTTCAACTTCAAGTCGAATATTGTTTGCAATGCGGTATGCATGAAAGTGGTCAGAGTTTGGAGTTAAGCCACAGAATTCATCTCCGCCGTAGCGAAAGGAACGTTTCCATCCACAATGTCTTCTGAGAGCCTTGGCGACTTGTCGAAGTACCTCATCACCAGCTCCGTGCCCATATTCTTTGTTGTAGTCTCCGAAGTCATCGATATCAAGAAAGAAGACATACCCTTTTCTCTTGATGATCCAGGGGTAGTACCAGTCGTAGATACGTCTGACCCAAAGGCCGGTTAGGGAATCTCGGGAAAACTTATAGAGCAGTACGATTAAAAAAGCAATAATCGTAATACTCAGTGAGTGGGTGAGCCAATGCAATGTACTGAGCTGAAGCATTATCTGGTATCCTCCAAAAAATTTTGCTAAAGAACATAGCAATATTTATAGCATAATAATAAAAAAATGTCAATATAATACGACATTTTTTGTTTTATTTAAGCTAAATTATTGTACGTAAGAAAATGGGTTTTTTCTTGTTCCGCCTACGCGCACTTCAAAGTGAAGATGAGCCCCAGTAGATCTACCAGTAGAGCCCTCGAGGCCGATAACCTGTCCTTTGCTAACAGTGTCGCCAACACTTACGTCAATTCGAGTTAAGTGACCGTACAGTGTTTGTTGGCCACCACCATGATCGATAATAATATAATTACCATAACCACCGTTCCAGCCACCTTGTGCAGTTGAGACTTTACCTGAGTCAGCAGCATAAATTTCATTGTTAAATCCACATGCAATATCTACACCAGTATGACGCCAACCATAATACTGTGTAATTCGATGACAGCTACTTGGCCAGACCATCTCACCAGTTGATTCAATCGGTCCTGGGTTAAGATTAACAGTTGGTGATGTCGGTGCTGGTGGTGCGGGAGCAATAGGTTGGTAGAAATTAACACGTGCAGTAGCAGTTGAGCTAGGCCGAGGTGCTGGCTTTGTTCCACCAGGAATAAATAATTGCTCACCTATACGTAAATCATCAGCAGAAGCTAGTCTGTTTCCTTCTGCAATTTGATCCTCATTAGCACTGTATTGTGATGCAATAGAGGTGAGCGTATCTCCTGATTTTACGGTGTGTCTAATACCACTTTCTGGTAAAATCGTCAGTACATCACCTGGACGGATTACACTATATGAGTTCAAGTCATTCTCCCATAAGATAGTATTTGTTGAAACTCCAAATTTAGCTGCAACCTGTGATAGTGTATCACCTTGTTCAACTACGTATTGGATCACTTCATTACGCTCACGTAATTGCTCTTCAACAGGTGAAATAATTGGTTTTACTAACGCACTACCTGCCCCAGCTGTAGTTGGATCAATAGTATCAGTTCCTGAGCCGCCTACCTGTGTAATAGTTTCAACTCCAGTTTGGCCTAGGTAGCGAGTAACACGTCGTGCTCCCGTAATAGGTCCTTCTTCAACAAGCGCACCTAAATCTTCATCAGAGATAAGTGCAGAGATAATACTTGCACGACCATAGTCTTGCTCACGGACTTCATTGGCATTCAGGTTTGATGTAATCGTAACAAAAGAAAGTATAATAATAACAGCATGAATCAGGTAGCGACGAGACAGGGGATGCAGTATCCGGTGGCGCACTAACTGTGGTGCGTAAAAACGCACTGCAATTTTTTTTAGAGTAAGGTAAATTTTATAAAATGGAATTACCAGTAGGTATACAAGAAAACGCCCGACTGCATGAAATGGTTGCAGTAGGGTTGGGAGAATATGATGTAATCCAGAGCCTAGAAAATGAAAACCGCGAAGCACAGCCGCAGTCAATCGGATTAACATCGTCAGAAATGGCGATTTTTGATTTTTATTACTCACAAAAAAAGCATTAGAATGTTTAATTAATACCACAAAAAAGCCTTCTAAGTCAATTGTCGAGTAGACTAAAAGAGTGGTATAGTACTAGCACTATGACAGATATTATTACGCTTATTATCGGCATTGCCTTGCTTGCAGTTATCGCAATGCTGTACCTAAAACTGCAAAAACTTACAACTGACAAGTCAGATGATAAGTCGCTTATGCTATTACAGCAACAGCTATCAGAAATTAATAAAACAGTTGATGCTCGTATTGGTGAATCAAACAAAATGATGCAGCAGCAGTCAGATCGAAACATTAAGCTCATCCAAGGTATTAGTTCGGAGAGTAATAAGATGATCACTGATATTACAACCAAGCTGACAATGCTAGAGAAAACAAATCAACAAGTAATTGGCTTTGCTGATCAACTTCAGCGTTTGCAGAATATTTTAAAAAATCCAAAGCAGCGTGGTGTCTATGGTGAGTACCAGCTTGAGATGCTTTTGCAGAACGCATTCCAGCCACAACAGTATCAAATGCAGTATAAGTTTAATGATGGAGAAATCGTAGATGCAGTCTTAAAAGTAGGAGATAAAATTATTCCTATTGATTCCAAATTTTCTTTAGAGAATTATAATAGAATTGTTGAAGAAACAGATGATGTGCAAAAAGATCAGCTAGAAAAAATGTTTAAAAATGACCTGAAGAAAAGAATTGATGAAACCGCTAAGTATATCCGTCCTGAAGAAAACACCATGGACTTTGCGTTCATGTTTATTCCAGCAGAAGGAATTTTTTATGACCTATTAGTTAATAAGGTTGGGGCAATTAAAGTAAATACACGTGACTTACTTGATTATGCGATCAATGAGAAAAAAGTGCATATTGTTTCACCAACTACATTTTATGTAACACTTCAGTCATTGTGGCAGGGGTTGCGTGCATTTCAAGTACAAGAGCAAACAAAAGAAATTCTCAAAAACGTAAATGTATTGGGCAAGCATATCAATGCCTATGATAATTTTTTACAAAAACTTGGAAACAATCTCAGCACAACAGTGAACTCATACAATGCTGCGTATAAAGAATTTAAAAAAATTGACAAAGACATCGTACGAATTGATGGTGGTACCTCAATGATAGAGCCAACATCAGTTGATCGGCCTTCACTTGAGTAAGTATGCATATATCTTCGTTGCAGCAAGCAGTGCTTGCCACGCTCGAGTATTTTAATATTTTTGAATATCCATTAACACTTATTGAGGTGCATCGCTTTTTATATTTCCCAAAAGCTAAAGCAGTTAGCTTGTCTCAAGTTCAGCAAAGTCTTGAGACTCTTGAGCAAGAAGGAGTAATTGTTGCCACTAATGGTTTTTATCATTTACCAGGTAACGAGCGTCATGTAGGTACACGACTTTGGAGATATGTTTTAACTGAGAGAAAAATGAATCGATTGCGTCGTGTGGTGAAGTTGCTGCAAATAATCCCAAGCATTACGATGGTTGCGGCATGTAATAGCTTGGGGTTTAGCAATGGGAGAGCAACAAGTGATATTGATGTTTTTATTGTGTCCCGACCAAAACTCTTATGGTTTACACGAATAAAAGCGATAGTGCTAACATCTTTGTTGGGTGTACGCCTATCGGGTGAAGATAAACAGAACAAAATATGCTTGAGTTTTTATATTACCTCAGATGCTACAAATCTTGAGAGTTTAAGAAAGCAGCCAGAGGATCCATATTTTGTATACTGGCTTGCTTCACTTGTTCCAGTGTATGGATGCCAGCAGTATGACAGTCTAATGAAAGCAAATGCTTGGCTTTTTGAAATCTTACCAAACTACTATACCCGCAACTATCATAGTCGGCGCTACCATGCCCCAAGCTCATTAATGCTGACATATAGAAAAGCATTTCAAAAAATACTTGCAAGCCCATTCGGTTCATTTGCAGAAACCGTGTCTAAAAAGATTCAGTGGCGCAAGTTACAGCCTGCTATTAGGCAGGGTGCAGCAGAAGACAATGGCCACGTTGTGTTAAGTAGTAGCATGTTGAAGTTTCACACTACAGATAAGAGAACACAATACGCACAGCAGTGGCAGCAGGCGATTAATAAACATTCATATCATGATGAACAGAATTAAACAGCTTAATCAATTGGCGCTGTACTTTTTTATTTTTTGCATTCCATGGCAAACACGATTAATTTGGGAAGAATTTACACTTAACAATGTAGTGCTCGAGTTTACTCGAAGTAGCTTATTTGGTTGGCAGATAGTGCTATGGTTTGTATTAATCACACATGGGATACTACTTTTAAAAAACAGAAGGCAAAAAATATCAATCGATGAGGTCAAAAGAAAAGTAAAACAACCGCATCATCTCGCGTATTTTTTACTGCTAATCACAACAGTTGTTTCCGCGCTTTCAGTCATATGGTCAATAGACGCCTCTATTGCTCTGTATAGATTTTTTGTATTCGCACAAGTTGGTGCATTGCTTGCATATTTATTAACTGGGACATATTCACTTATTAAGGTTGCAATCATTTTTGTCAGTGCAGCGGTACTGCAGTCATGTTTGGCAATTTGGCAGTTTTTCATCCAGTACATCCCTGCTAATAAATGGCTGGGACTTGCGGAACATATTTCATCTGTTCCTGGGACAATTATTTTAGAGACAGTTGATCAGCGGTGGATGCGTGCGTATGGCTCGTTACCACATCCAAACATGCTAGGAGGATTTTTGCTTGTTGGCATACTGTTACTTCTTTGGTTATCACTCCGAGTTAAAAAATATACACACCGTATATTGTTATTTACGGCAACTATCATTACAACTACTGGATTGTTTTTTAGTTTTTCGCGTTCTGCATGGATAGCAACAGTAATCACATGTGCTATTTCATTAATGTACACCGCATATAAAAAAGAGTTTGTAAGTTTTGCAAAACAAGGGTTCATTGTACTAGTAAGCTGTTTCACACTTATAGCATTACTAGGAATTTTTGGTGATCTAGCATATAGCAGAATTTTTCCTTCAACAGAACTAGAGTACACATCAATTGATTTACGTTTAACATTTGGACAGCAGGCTTTAACAGTGATTCAGAATAATCCAATCGGTGGCGTGGGAATAGGTAACTATATCCTCGGAGTCCACCAGTTTGTAAATAGCATGTGGCCAGGCTGGTACTATCAAGCAGTGCATAATATTTATCTTCTCTCTGTCGCCGAACTTGGCTTTATCGGCGGTGGGGTGTTCATACTGGCATTAGTAGTGTTAGTGGTTGGTACCGCAATTTCTAAGCTTAGCAGCTCTAGGATGGTTTTAACCTTACCTTTTATTGGACTGCTGATCATTGGTATAACTGACCACTATCTCTGGACGATTGAGTTCGGTCTAGTACTTTTATTTATAGCCATTGCATTTTCAATGAAAGCTATAAAAGGCACAGTCTAGTATTCAAGGTATAAAGTAGTAAAAATAGCCAAAAAAGTGGCTATTTTTTTATATATCATTGCACTTGACGTAGTTTAAAAACTTGTCTAAAATGCATTTGCTAGCACTCTAATAAAATGAGTGCTAATTATCCAACTAATTCCATTACTAATAAGTAGTAGCAATAAATATGAAATTACGACCATTAGGAAACCGAGTGGTGGTTGAGCCAATCACCGAAGAAGAGACAACAGCATCTGGTATTATTTTACCTGACACCGTAGATAAGGAAAAAAAAGCTGAGGGTAAAATTGTAGCAATTGCTGATGGTGAAAAAGTAAAAGAACTTAACTTAAAAATTGGAGACAAAGTCATTTTTGGAAAGTATTCAGGAGAAGAGGTAACAGTAGATGATACTGATTATAAAATTCTTTCTGAAAAAGAAATTTTAGCAGTCGTTGAATAACGACAGACTTTAGAATTAACGACACATATAATATGGCAAAACAACTTAAATTTAATGAAGATGCGCGACTAGCTATCAAGAAGGGAATTGATAAGCTTGCTGACGCAGTAAAAGTAAGTCTAGGGCCAAAAGGTAGAAATGTACTACTTGATAAAGGCTTTGGCTCGCCAACGATCACTAACGATGGTGTAAGTATCGCAAAAGAAATCGAACTAGATGATAAGTTTGAAAATGTTGGCGCACAGCTTATTAAAGAGGTTGCAGAAAAAACAAACGAAGTAGCAGGTGATGGTACTACTACTGCAACTGTCCTTGCACAAGCTATCGTTGAAGAAGGTTTGAAAAACGTTGCAGCCGGCGCAGATCCTATGACGCTTCGATCAGGCATGCAAAAAGCAGTACAAGCGGCAATTGCAGGTTTAGAAAAAATCTCACGACCTATCAATGGCAAAAAAGAAGTTGCTCAAGTTGCAACTATTTCATCACTCGATTCAGAAGTTGGTGATATGATTGCCGAGATTATGGATGAGGTAGGTAATGATGGCGTAGTGACTGTTGAAGAAGGGCAAACCTTTGGCCTCGAAAAAGAAGTGGTAAAAGGTATGCGGTTCGACAAGGGATATGTATCACCATATATGATTACTAATCCAGAGCGAATGGAGGCTGAGTTTGATGAGCCATATATCTTAATTACTGACAAGAAAATTTCATCAGTACAAGATGTGTTGCCACTCCTAGAAAAAGTTGCGCAAAGTGGTAAGAAAGAACTTGTGATTATTGCAGAAGAGATTGAGGGTGAAGCACTTACTACCTTTGTACTTAATAAGCTTCGAGGTACATTTAATGTCCTTGGTTTAAAGGCGCCAGGATTTGGTGATCGTCGAAAAGCAATGTTAGAGGATATTGCTGTGCTTACAGGTGGACAAGTGATCACAGAAGAAGTAGGAATGAAGCTAGAAAACACAGAGCTCGGACAACTTGGACAAGCTCGAAAAGTCGTTGCGACAAAAGAACATACAACTATCGTCGACGGAAAAGGTGAGCAGTCAAAAATCCAGGATCGAGTAGCTCAGATCAAAAAAGAGTACGAAGGATCTGATTCAAACTTTGATAAAGAAAAACTACAAGAACGACTTGCCAAGCTATCAGGTGGTGTCGGAGTAATTAAGGTAGGTGCAGCAACAGAAACAGAGCTAAAAGAAAAGAAGTTTAAGATCGAAGACGCGCTTAATGCTACCAAGGCAGCTGTTGCAGAAGGTATCGTGCCAGGTGGTGGCTCAGCACTAGCAAAGATTGCAAACGCATTAAACGACTTACTCAAAGAGCAAAACATCGAGCTTACAGATGAAGAAAAGGTAGGCGCAAAGATTATTCAGCAATCACTTGTCGCACCGCTTCGTCAGATTGCAAGTAATGCAGGTATCAAGGATATCTCATTAATCCTAAATGACATTAAGGAACTATCAGATGCTAACTCAGGATACGACTTCAAGAACATGAAGAAAGTAGATATGCTTGAAGCAGGAATTATCGATCCACACAAGGTGACAAAAACTGCATTGACCAACGCAGCGTCAATTGGTGCATCGGTAATCACTACCGAAGCCGTAGTGACTGATTTACCATCAGAAAAAGATGACGCTGCAATGCCGGGCGGTATGCCAGGAATGGGTGGCGGCATGGGAATGATGTAATCAACTATTCTCAGTAGAAAAAAAGCGGGGCAATTGGCCTCGCTTTTTTATTTTGCTATACTATACACGTAACAATTCATCAATAAATATATGGCAGATTCAAAAAAAGTGATCACCACTCCAACCATGGAGCAAAAAATTTGGGCAGCTGTTAGCTATCTCTGGGTACTTAGTGTCATTGTGCTTGTAGCACGAAAAAAAACAGAGTACATTAGATTTCATGCCAATCAAGGCGTATTCTTGTTTGGACTTTCTCTAATTGGAATGATCTTCCCACCAATTAATATTGTAGTATTTATCATCGCAGTTGTTGGTATTTATAAAGCATACATGGGAGAAGAGTGGAAGATGCCAGTAATTGGAGATACTGCAGTTTCATTTTCAAACTGGCTTATCAAAACATTAAAATTATAAACTGAGTAATATTGTATCATTATGAAAAAAACAAAAATTGTCGCAACTATTGGACCAGCTTCTGAGTCGCCAGCAGTATTAAGTAAAATGATTAAATCTGGGCTAAATGTTGCTCGATTGAATTTTTCTCATGGTACATATGACAACCATCGCACGTTGATCAAAAACATCAGAAGTACTGCCAAGAAGTTAAAAGCAAATGTTGCAATCATGCAGGATCTACAGGGTCCTCGTATTAGAACTGGTGATGTTCCAAAAGAAGGAATACCGATCAAAAAAAACCAGACACTTATCCTTGCTCCTCAAAGCTACAAAAGTACTAAGCATACGGTTATTCCAATTCAGTATGAAAATCTCTATAAGGATGTTAAAAAAGGTCACCCAATTCTAATTGAAGATGGCACCATCGAGCTTGAGGTAATTTCAATAAAAGCACCTGCAATCACATGTAAAGTTAAAGTTGGACAATTGATCAAATCACACAAGGGAATGAATTTTCCAAAAAGCACGATTACTGCGCCTCCAGTGACAGCAAAGGATATCAAGGATCTAGAGTTTGGAATTTCTCAAGATGTTGATCTTGTCGCGTTGTCATTTGTAAAAGATGCTAAAGATGTAAAGGGTCTTAAGAAGCGAATTGAAAAATTAGAAGGCACAAAATCTGGTATTGATGCTCAGCATCGTACACGAGTGATTGCAAAGATTGAACGACCAGAGGCAATTGATAATTTTGATGAGATCTTAGATGAAGTAGATGGCATTATGGTAGCTCGAGGAGATTTGGGATTAGAAATTCCAATCCAGCAGGTGCCAGTTATCCAAAAAAATATTATTCGCCGATGTATTCAAGAATCAAAACCAGTTATCGTTGCCACGCAAATGCTTGACTCAATGATTCGAAATCCCGTCCCAACACGCGCTGAAGTATCTGATGTCGCCAATGCAATTCTTGATGGGACTGATGCAGTCATGCTTTCTGGTGAAAGTGCGACAGGTCAGTATCCAGATAAAGCTGTGGGGCTAATGAAAAAGATCGCAGATTCAGTAGAGCCTGAAGAGATTCAAACCTATCAATTACTGGAGGAGAATTTAAAGCTTGAAATGAATACAACTGAAGCAGTTGGATTTAGCGTGCAGGATATTGCAGAAGAGATCAACGCATCAGCGATTGTTGCAGTAACTGACTCTGGGTTTACTGCACGATCAATCGCCAAGTTTCGCTCACACATTCCTGTGATTGCAATTACTCGTCATGAAAAAACAAAAAATCAATTGGTATTAAGTTGGGGGGTAGAAGCTCACTGTATTAAGGTACCGTCATCATTTGATGCACTGGTTTCATCAGTTAGAGAGCTTGTCAAAAAAGAGTATAAGTTAAAAGCCGGTGATAAAATAGTTATTGCAGCTTCTCATCCGTTTGGTAAATCACACGAAACTAACCTAGTCACGATCCAAGAAATTTAAACATATCTTTAATCTAAAAAAGCAGCCTAATTGACAAGGCTGCTTTTTTTATGTAAAATACTTGTTATCGATCATTACAAAACACTATGTACAAGAAAGGATCTAGCCATGACTACGGCACCACAAGTAATCATTGGACGCAGAGGTGTAGAGCGCTTGTTGCCTGAGTATGGTAAGACTTTTCTTTTTCCGCATGAAGTCTCATACCCAGATATCAGCTCCACGGAAGTAAATGCAACTGCAAGTGTGCCTGAAGAGCTGGTAAAAGGACAACATTTCAAAACCAAGCCAATTATCCCAGGTGTCTTATACACCGAAATCGTTGCACAGTGTGCAGCCGTATTTATTACCAAGGTGTTTCAAGAGAATAATCAGCCTTACCCACCAATTTATTTGGGGGTGTTTAGTGCAAAAGTTTCACAACCATCAGCACCAGGAGTAATACTAACGGTCAAGCTTAGTTTTCCAAGACCAGTCCTGCACACGAGAAGAGCCTTTAAGGTAAAAGGTGTAATTTCCAATCCACAAGGAGAGCAAGTAGCCAGCACAGAAGGTACTGGTGTAATCATGAAAAGAGAGGAGTAGTTCATTGCAGCCTTTAGTCCGCCCGCCACCAGGTGTCTATGAAAATAGCTCATTTCACCTCACTACAGTCCACAACCCAATACCAAAAAGGACAATTTATGAGCAGCAGAGTAATCACAGTATTTCAATGGCGCGGAGAGCTGCCAAAAAAGCTCCACGATGCACACGGCCTCAATGGCAGCAAGCATCACATCTTGAACTGTTCGCAGGAAACACAAGTTCAGAAACTTGCCGATGATCTTGCCAAGTCTGGCATTCTTCACACCGTGCATGAATATATCGATTTCGGGCCGCATCACCTTGTCACGTTCCAAGGCAACGGTGATTTGCAAGAAGTGAGCAATCAGCACCAGCTCAAAGCCCTTCTTGATCAGCACGATCGCAGTCCGGTGATCCCGAAGATTTTCTGCAAGGAGAAAAAGGAGCGTAAACAGCGGAAGAAGAAGACTCGGCGCCCTTCCAGCCCGACGTATTCGGTTAACCGCACACCCACCAAGCGTACATAGTTTTACTCAAGGCATAGCATACGCTGTGCCTTTTTTATTTACTAGAAACAAGCTATACTTGCTGTATATGATTGAATTTCTTCATACATTTTTACCTTCATCAGTTGCATTGCAGCTAGGCTCACTTACCATTCATTGGTATGGGATCACCATGGTGCTTGGTATGGTTGCAGGTATCTTATTATTGCAAGTTACAGCAAAGCACATACAGCATGCCAAAGATGAAGTATATGACTTAGCATTCTACGTGATACTTGCAAGTCTACTCGGCGCACGGATCTACGCAGTATTTCTTGAGCTACCATATTACATGCAACATCCAGATCAAATTATTGCAGTATGGAACGGCGGCCTTGCTATTCACGGCGGAATTATTGGAGGCATACTCGCGCTGTATTTTTATTGTAAGAAAAAAAAGCACAACGTAATTAAATGGGCAGATGCATTTGCACCAGCACTGGCACTTGGGCAAGTGTTTGGACGATGGGGAAATTATTTTAATCAAGAGCTGTTTGGTAAGCCAACCGATGCCCCATGGGGAATCCCTATTAATATATTTAACCGTCCACAAGGATTCAAAGATGTCCAGTATTTTCATCCGACATTTTTGTACGAATCTATATTGAACCTCATTAATTTTATTCTACTGTTTGTAATATTTAAAAAAGTATACAATAAAAACTCTAAGCTTAAACCAGGTACTGTAGTTAGTATTTATTTCATAACATATGGTGTCATTAGAATAATAATGGAACAGCTAAGGATCGATAGCACTGCAGTAGTGCTCGGAGTTCGTGTACCAGTGATTGCAAGTGCAGTTCTAATAGTTCTAGGAATCATCTCATTACTATATACCTATAGAAATGCACAGAAGTAATTGTCGATACGCTTTTTTTTAGCTATACTATATATATGAAAAAAATAACTACAATTCTTTCGGTCGGATTTCTACTGGTTGGTGTGTCATATTTGATTACTGCTGTACCTGCCTTGGCTCAGACTGACCTGAACCCAATCGGCGTTACTGATCCGCGGATACTCATCGGTAGAATTATTAATGCGATTTTAGGCATTGTTGGTTCACTTGCGTTACTGGCGTTTATTGTCGGAGGATTAACCTGGGTAACTTCAGCAGGTAATGACGAAAAAGTAAAAAAAGGTCAAGAAAAGATCAATTGGGCAACAATTGGCTTAGTTATCATATTTTTAGCCTATGTGATCGTATCATTCCTAATCACCAGTCTAACAGGCCAAAACGGTGGAGTAACCGAGCAACCAGGTGGAGTAACCGAGCAACCAGGGTAATTTAGCTAAAATTAGATAAAAAGCTAGGTAAACGCCTAGCTTTTTTTAATTGAAATAGTAGGGTAGATATTGACTTTTATATAAAAATATG
>CAYXZR010000008.1:13573-13922 GCA_964470025.1 uncultured Gammaproteobacteria bacterium
ATGATAGAAAATCACTATAAGGCCGTTCTGTGCCCGCTGTAGTGTGCAAATTGACAACAAAATCAAACATCACACAAACCCAGAAAAGGAGAGCAACAGTGAAGAGATTTCTCAACCCCTTGCTGATCAGCTTCGTGCTGGCAGTGCTACTGATCCTGCTGCTGATGGTGCTCTTCGCGCCAACAGTTAGCCTCATCATCTTGGCAGTTCTTGGAGGCATCATTATCCTTGTACTTATAGTACTTGGAGCCGTCCCTGCACTGCTCAAGAAGTCGTTTCCTGACAAGGCCGAGACTTTCGGTCTATTCAAAGTCAGGAAGCTTGAAGCAACTGAACCCTCAAACGTAGT
>CAYXZR010000008.1:13932-28118 GCA_964470025.1 uncultured Gammaproteobacteria bacterium
ACACCGTCGTTGACGTTATCAAGTTTGGCAGTCTTTCGCTCGTACAGTTTCGTAATGTCCCAACAAACTTTGTATGGGTCTATCGAAGCAACCTGAGCGCAGATGCCAGAGGAGTTCTCAAGAACGGAGTTCTGACATTTCCAGGGTATTACAGTAAAGGTGAAGGCTGGAAGTGGATTTTCCTGCCCGGCCTGCTGTTTGACCCTGGTCAGCTTGTATCGGGTAAGACACACGACGCACAAGACAAAGAGTACATCGTTGCAACTAGTCGTAGTAAGGTGGCAATTGAGGCTGATTTTAAGTTTCAAGTTGTCGACCCTATTATGTACGTTGCTCGAGGGTATAGTTCGGTTACCGATATATCAGATGATTTTGATGGACCTGCTGTCAACTTCGGCACAGGCGACTGGAACGACGAGCAACTTGCTACTGCAGGGGTAACGCCCGAGGACGGCAAGGTAACTTACGACCAAGTATCAGAAATGGTCGAGTACACTCTGAATTTTGGGCCAACATGTCCATCACGCGATGTTCGAGGGCGTATTATTCCCCCGGAAAGCGCTTCAACTCCAACCGGATTACGGCATTTTGGGATCCATGGTAATATCTTCATCAAAAACATCACACTTCTCGATGCCTCAGCAGAGGCAATTGCAGAAGAGGCCGCAGCTGAAATCAGAATCAGAACAGCCGCCAAGCACGCCAAAGCTATGCAGCAATACAAGGAGGTTGTCGGTGTAGATCAAAACTCACCGTCATGGCTTAAGCTTGCAGCACCCTATCTTCCAGTGGTGCTACAGAGCTTAGCAGCGGCACTTGGTAATCAAAGAGTGGGTAATCCTATTATTCCACTTCAACGACCACAAGAAGGAGATAAAACGTGAAAACTATCGCAATCCTAGCCATCATCGTGGTGGTTATCGCTCTGATAGTGAAGTTCGGCTTTAAGAAAAGCATCAAGTTCACACTACTGACCGGCTTCGGTTTGGTGGTCGTGGCCTGCTTGGCTGTCGCCGGACTAAACATGTTCAGAAATTCGTCTGGCGTATTTCGTGCCAGGCATCCGCACGCTGTCAAGATGGATATTGAACGACAGTTCATCCTCGACATTGAGGAGTCTGGCAATGAACTAGCACTTACCTTTGCTTCGGCTAGCACCTGGCAAAGAGGCTACGTCAACATTTCCAGAGGACTCCGCGATCGAGAGGCAGGTGCAAGTAAGATCTCGATCATGATACTCAAGGACTACACTGCCGAAGAGCATCAGCAGTTCATTGCTGAGCTTAACGACATTGAAAGACAAGAGGATTTAAAGATCTTGGATCGTCTTGCAGAAATCCAAGAACAACGTGACCGAGAAGTTGCTGCCATCAGGGCTCGAGGCCTACTGGACTCCGAAGAGGCAGTCTATATCAATCAGGTTATCGAGCAAACGAGGCAGCAAATCATCGAGTTACAACGTTATGCCGGCAGCGAAGAATTCAAGGCTCGCAAGGAGCAACTCATCGCCAATCGGATTAACGCAGTCACGCATGCTGCGCCGATGAAGGTAAGTCCTCAATCACGACCGCTGGAGCACGGAGCTGAACTCAGCTTCAACCCAGCGTTTGCGATCAAGAGCAGGATTAACCCGACGATGGTGCCAGTTCGAGTATGGCTTACCGATGAAAATGGCTTGATTTATTCAGCCGACATCGGATGGGCCTATCTTGACCATATCACCAGGGACAATCCACTTACCATCGAAGATGAAAGTATTGATGCCGATGAGTATCGGCCGTCAACTACTCCGGTGGTGATTGTGGCAACTGCTGAGACAGAAACTCAACCTCGTATTCGTCGCGTGCTGCAAGACGTGGTAACAGCGACAACCAGCGACTGGACCTCAAGCGAAGTCTCTGTTCAGAAAAACGAGATCTTCGAATTTGGCCCAGTCAATACCAAGGAAGACATACTCCGATTACGAGTTCGATCCGGTGGTGCTGACTTTCAGCCACCACAGCCGGTCGAGCTATACGATGGTCGGTATGTATGTAGAATTCGCTTCACATCTCCAAGTGGCGGAGCACCACTCCGTGTCAAGCTTACTCAAGGAGAGGATTTGCCGATCGAAATTAACCGCTACCCGTACTAGCCACCTTTTTCCCACTCCCACAAGCAAAGGAAGAATTACATGAATATTCACGAAATCAAAGAGCTGGTTGACAAGCACGGAATCCAGCTGCCCGAAGCAGCGCAGAACGACATCGACGAGTTTGAAGCGCTCATCAAGAAAGGTGGCTTTGGCTACTTGCTTCGTGAGAACATCACGGCCGAGAATGTCGATGTGCAAGGACTCATCGATCGTCTCCCGGAAAGCATGAAGCCGCTCAACACGATCGAAATGCCCGAAGGCGTCTCCGGAGCGGAAGTTCCCGACGACGACCAGCAGGGGCAGTGTGATATCAGCGATGATGAAACGCATGTGCCTGGCATCACCGATGGTACCGCCGACTCGTTCAATGAAGAGCATCCCGGAGAACTCAGCTTTAAATTGGACACCGAAGAAACGGATGTGCCCGACGCCTCCGATGATCCGGAAGAATCCGTTGAGGAGGAAGACTTCCATTCTCTCTTCGACGATGAATCGGAAGAACCCGCCGAGGAAGAATTCCTCAGTGGGGAAGTGGCCGAAAATGACCCGAGTGAGCGTGAAACCAACGGCGAAGGTTTTCAGCTGTTGAGTGAGCACACAAGTACTGGTCATGATGACATCGATCAGATGTTCCGCTTCCGGATTCATCTGCCCAACGCTCCTGAAGGAGCCGGTGTCAAGGTCTTTTCCGCCGAGGAACTGGATGATCCTTTTGTTGTTGCCTCGCCGATCCACAACGGCTACTGCAACACGGGGGAAGTGATTCTGCCTGATCACCCCGTGGTCATGAGGATCGAGCTTCATACCAGCGCTGGAATAAATTCCGAAAAATTGGCAGACATCTGTCAATTCACCGTGAACCCCGAAGACGTGAACCCCGACGACAATAAGCTGTTCGTCGGAAAATTCAACTACAACCCCGACACTGGAGAATTCACCAATATGGCGAAAAGCAGCTCGAAGTCGAACCCGACCCCGGCTCCGCAACCCGCTCCGGCAGCTCAAGCGAACCCGACCCCGGCTCCGCAACCCGCTCCGGCAGCTCAAGCGAACCCGACCCCGGCTCCGCAACCCGCTCCGGCAGCTCCTCGCCGTTCCAGCAAGTGGTGGTGGGCAGTCGCAGCTATCCTCCTGCTGGCAGTCGGTGCCGTTGGCGCAATCATGGCCGAGAAGCACTTCTTCAGCGGAAAGAGCGCTCCCACTTCCACTTCGCCCGGAGCAATCACCTACAGTGACGAAGGTGATCGTACTTCGATCGGCGTCACCGAAGATGGCTCCATCGTCTTCTCGAGCAAAGCTCCAAAGACACGAGTCATCGTCAATGAAGAGCCGCTCTCGTATGATCGCTTCGAGATCCACCGCATCCAGGGCTCGTATGACAGCCTCGGTGATGTGATCCGTCGTGACCTCGACAGCACTGTCAGTATTATCGACGGTCGTCGCTCGTCCAGCCCTACGCTGTTGTTTGATAATCCTGATCGGCCTCGGTCACCCTTCTCTGGTATTTCAGACATGGAGCCAGTGGAAGGTGAAGTCAGTATCGATGATGCCTTCAATCTCGCACTTAAGAACACACAGTCAATTTCACAACTTACCGAGAGTGTGAGTGAGATTGCCACCGTCGTAACCTACGGCCTGCGTCGCAAACTGCATCTGCACTATGCTGACGCCCCGGAGAGCTCGGTGGTCACGATCTACCAGTTGCGTAACCGCATTGATGGCACCATCGAAACCAAGCAAGTGACGCAGTTCGGTAAAGGCGTCGTTAGCAGTACGACTGAAGTCATGCCCGGTCCTTACACCTACACCATCTACATTGACGGTAAACAGGTTGAAGACGGCACGTTTGAAGTCACTACTGAGGACTTTACGCTGGAGTTCTAGTAACACCAGTAAACCCTCATAACCCTGCACTTTCGTTCTTTAATAAAAGCCCCCAGCTTAGCAATAAGTTTGGGGGTTCTTTTTATATAGTTTTATCTAATAGATATTGGAGTTCCCTCATTAGCAAATGCATAGAGCGCTTCCATGTCATCATATGATACATTTACACAGCCATGTGACATGGGATTGCCAAAGTTATCATGCCAGTAGGCACCATGGATATAGTACCCTAATCGGCGAGTAGTAAAGTGTAGGTTCCATTTTGTGTTTGGAAGATCATAATCAGCTCCTACGTATCGCTTGACTGGAATTTTTTTTAAAACAGTATAGTCACCAGGTGGGGTTGGTGTACGTGCCAGTCCACTAGAAATATAAAACGCATCAAGCTCAGTAGGACCAAAAAAATATTTTAGATATTGTGTTGCAAGATCGACTTCAATTCGCTTAACAATTTTTTCAGGTGCAGGGGAGAGTGGGCTATACCCATTCATAATTTCTACACCATCAAGAAATCCGTCATTGTCCGTGTCACTGTTGAAATGTGATGTGCCAAGTGCTAGCTCCCATGCATCAGAGGCATGGTCATTGTCGCTATCCATCTGCCGAAGTGTCATATCTGCAGCAAGTGGTGAGAATCCATTGCTAATTTCCTCGCCATCTGAGTATCCATCAGCATCAGTGTCAGGGTTAAGCGGGTCCGTACCAAAGATAGACGTCTCATCAAAATCACTTAAACCATCAAAATCACTATCAAGAGTAGAACTATCTTGCGCAGATACCGTAAGAGGAAGTAGTAGTAAAAGTGAAGTGAAAAAATATTTCATATGTCCTTAGTATAGCATACTGGTGGTTGACCAGAAAAAACGATAGGCGTACAATAAAGACATGAAAAATAATTCCCAGTGGCTTGTAGCCGACTTCATGCGCACTTCAGTGGTAACAGTTACCTCAGAAGCAACCATGAGTGATGCAATTACGATCATGATTCGAGAGCGCACCAACGGTGTGGTAGTTGTTGATGATAGTAAAAAAGTAGTGGGTATTTTATCAAGCTGGGATATTATTGAGCATATTGTGCCCGACTACTTAGAAGAGGATAAGCATTTGGCTTCATTTGAAGCAGGTGAGATGTTTGTAAAACGTTCTCAGCAGTTACGCAACGATCCAATTACTAAGTTTATGACTAAAAACGTACATACTATTGGCAGTCAGCACACACTCATGGAAGCAGCTGCATTACTTTCTACGTTTCATATCCGTCAGCTACCTGTAGTTGATAATCAAGGCACACTCATTGGGTACATTAATCGCACCGACATTAAGCTTGCAGTTGGTAAAGCGATTGAAAAAGTAAACGAGCAAGCATAGTAAATATGCCCGCAGTCTATACTCAGAAAAAAAATAGATGCCTATGAACACAACACTTATCATTGCTGTAAGTGTTTTTTTAATTACTTACGGAATTATTATTTCAGAAAAAGTTCATCGTACCGTGGTTGCCCTTGCTGGTGCTATGTTGATGATCTTGCTTGGTGTAATCAATCAAGAGCAGGCAATTCATGGGATTGACTTCAACACACTCGGGTTGCTGATTGGTATGATGGTGATTGTAAGTATTGCCAAGGATTCAGGAATTTTTCAGTATCTTGCTATTGCTACCTCACGCGTAGGCAGAGGAAACCCAGCAGCTATTTTTTTATTACTTGGATTATTGACCGCAGTCTTTTCAGCATTTCTCGATAATGTCACTACTGTAGTGTTACTAGTACCAGTAGTCTTTGTTATCACTAATAATCTAAAAATATCACCAATCCCTTTCTTAATAGGGTTAATACTTTTTTCAAACATTGGTGGTGCAGCTACGTTAATCGGAGATCCTCCAAATATTTTGATTGGCTCAGCTGCAGGCTTAAGCTTTAATGACTTCTTGGTTAATATTGGACCACTTTCACTACTATTGCTTGCAGTAGTTGGGCCAATATTGTATTTGATTTATCGCAAGCAACTAGTTGCAGATATTACAGATCAACAGAGAATTATTGGGTTTAAGGCAAGAGAGGCAATCACAGATCCTAAGCTATTAAGAAAATCATTATTTGTAATTGCTGTAGTATTGCTGGGATTTTTCACTCATACTATTACCCACTTAGAAGGTGCAACAATTGCTTTAGCAGGCGCAGCACTTCTTCTACTCCTAACCATGAATGATCCCGAGAACCATCTAAAAGAAATTGAGTGGACTACAATTTTCTTTTTTATCGGACTTTTTATTTTAGTGGCTGCACTAGAAAGCGTTGGTGTAATTGAAGCTATCGCGCAGCAGCTCGTTGCTGCAACTAATGGAAATCAGCGGGCAACAGTCTTAGCTATACTTTGGGGATCTGGAGCACTATCGGCAATTGTAGATAATATTCCATTTGTAGCTACTGCAATTCCTATCATTCAAGAATTTGGACATATTTCACATATGCCGCTTGAGCCATTATGGTGGGCGCTGGCAATTGGTGCAGACATCGGAGGCAATGCCACGGTAGTCGGAGCCTCAGCTAATATGGTTGTAAAAGGTATGGCAGAAAATGAAGGCTATAAAGTAACATTTTGGAGATTCTGTAAAGTTGCCACTCCAATCACTATTCTTTGTTTAGTGATTTCATCAGTCTACATGGTAGTGCGCTACCTATAGTTACCACTCCAAGTTTTCGATATAGTCTTTGAGCTTTGAGGCGCTTCTGAAACGACGCGCAATTAATGGTCGCTTCCTGCCAGCAATAATTGATTTTAGGGCATCAGGTAGTTTGGCATACCATTCTTGTCCACCTGTAATGGTGTATAAGAGTTTGATCATATCATAAATATCTTCCTTGATGTTTTCTGGAGTTGTGGCTTGTTTCCAGTGAAATAAGTCCACAAGTTTCATATCAAAAGTAAGTCCTGAACGTCGCACTATAATATTACCACCGTGCAAATCACCATGATACTCTTTTAGTCTATGGATCTCTTCAATGCCTTTGACTAAGGCGTAAAACAAATGTAGTGCTTGGAAAGGGTGTAAGCGTTTACCACTCTGTCGCTTTACAAAATCAGTAAGAAGCTCACCATCAACATACTCAGAAACAAGGTAGCTAATAGTTTGATTTTTAAATTCGAATTCTTCTTTGTTGTGGTATTGGATAATTAGTGAGCAGTCACGAAGTTTATGTAGCTTTTTTGCATAAAATTTAAGTGTCTTATTGCCCTTGTTTCGCTGTGGGAAGAATAACTTGATTGATCGCTCAACACCAAGACCTATTTCCTCAGCAAGATACACCTCGCCTTCCCAACCAGCACCGAGCTTTTGGATGATTCGATATTTATTTGAGAGTATGTCATTTTCATTGAGCTTGAAAGAAGTGATTTTCATAAAGGGTTATTGTGCACCAAACATTTTTCGTAAAATTGTATCTAGAATACGACTTGGGGTAATCGAAGTCAAGGAAGATAAAACCCGAGCTTTGAGCGGGGCAGCATAGCGTGCCTTAGGATGAGATGCTGTGATGGCATGGGTGATTGAGCTAACAATACTACTCGTATCAGCCTGATCTGCAAGGAGTCGTTTGGCATATGCATTTATTTGTTTTTCATCCTTATGAAATAACTCACTTGGCTTCCACCATTCTTTCCACGAAGACCACATCTGCTCATTGAATCCTGTTGCAATCGCACCAGGCTCAATGAGGCTGACACTAACATTGTAATCAGAGAGTTCTTGTCGTAGTGCATCACCCATAGACTCAAGTGCATACTTACTCATAGTGTAAGCCCCGATATACGGTACAGTGATTTTACCAACAATAGAGCTAACAATAATAATTCTGCCTTTTTTATTTTTTACAAATTGTGGGGAGACTACTTGTAATAACTGAAGTGTGCCAAAAATATTTACTTCAGCTACTTCACGCACTTTATCCATTGGTATTAGGCTTAATGGTCCAGAGTGTCCGACTCCTGCGTTGCAGACGATTGCATCAATTTCATATTGTGCTACCTTTTTACAATCTTCAAGCTTGGTTATATCACAAACCTCTACCGTTACAGCCAACTCTTTGAACGAGTCATCATTTTGTAATTCAGTTTTTTGATGCTCAGTTTTTACTGTGGCAATAACATGATGACCTTGCTGTGCTAAATGTAATGCAGAGTCATATCCTATTCCTCGTCGCGCACCAGTGATGAGAATATTCATACTTATTTTAGATACATATCAAAAAAATCAACAGTTCTTTGCATGACAAGCGGCCACGCATTGATAAACTCGTGAGGTTCGTTGTCATATGCATAGTAGTCATATTTTACGTTGTATTGATCAAACCATTCTATGAGTTCATCTGACCAAGCAAGTGGCACAGACTCATCATCAGTGCCATGGTGAAGTAGTACAGGAGCAGTGATAGCATCAAAATAGTTATACGCTGATATTCCATCCCAAAACTCGGGGTCATGCTCTGGTTCTCCATAACTTTCTAAAATTCGCTCAGCGGTTTCATATCTACTTCGTGTCCATTTATCAAAATTACGGCGGTTGTCTGCTGACACTGGAGCAAATAGTACAGCGGCATCGACAAGCTCAGGGTGACTTACTAGCGTATTAAGTGTTACACCACCACCCATTGAATGTCCAAGCATTCCTACCTTTTCTGTATCAATGTATTCTAGTCCTGCTGCACGTACTGCAATAATTGCATTCATCGAGTCAATCGCATACCCTAGACGAAAGTTGTATTCAGTGTCTGGATCTTTGTCAGAAAAAGCATGATTACGATAATCAGTGTGGATTACCACATAGCCTCTGCGAGCTAGATAGTCTTGTTCACGCTTTAATCCTCGGCCATTAGTGTAAATTGCTGGATCAATGTATCCATGATTTAGGATAAGGAGGGGAAACGGCCCATTGCCTACTGGGACATTCATAATCCCTGAAATAGTCAGACCATTACTTGTGTAGCTGATGTAGTAGCGTGTATATGCATCAGTGCGAGCAAGTACGTCACCTATAGTGAAGTCAGTTCCAACTAATTCAGTAGCTGCTAGAGCGTCTATTGATACTTGGTGATAAGCTTGAGGTGGGTCTAGCTGCTCAGGTGTAGTAGCTTTTTGTTCGGCTACAATTTGGGTAGTTGTAGTTGCCATTTGTGTGTCTTGCACTGCTACGCTGCAGCCCCCAAGCAGCAAAGCTGTAGATAATGTAAGTAGTTGTTTTATATATAGCATATGTAGGTAGTATAGCAGATAATAAATATCAGGATAATTGACAAATAAAGTCTTTTTTTGTAAAGTTGCGGTACAAAAAAGCACATTCAAAACATATGAAGGAGCATAGATAATGAGCCAAGGACTTTTAGCCATGAATGGCACTCTATTTCCACCTTATCTCATCCAGGGATCAGAAGGAACCGCTGTCGCGTTTTTGCAAGGCATATTACAAGCACAAGGTTTTGCGCCGGCAGATATGGTGCGTGACGGTGTCTACTCAGACACAACCGCAGAGGCAGTAAAAAAGCTGCAACAATCCTGCGGCTTGAAAGGCGAAGATCTCGACGGACAGTTTGGGCCCATAACAAGAAGAGCTCTTGATGAAGCATATTGTATTGATGTTTCACTAATGCCACGAAATCCTTGTCGAGATGCTAATAATACATTTTGTAGCCCTGAGTTTGAAGGGGTAAAATACTGGGATGGATTTGAAGCTAAGAATAATAACTAAACGTTCTTAACCGCTTAACTAAAAAAGAAAGGCGGTTTTTTTATTTGACCAAGGTTGGCTTTTATGACAAGGTGAGAATACGCACATTTAAAAGGAGAGTAACCATGATGCCCAGCCGAAGACTCAAAGAAGTTATCGTCTATGTGTTACGTGAGCCTAACCAAGTACTTCTTGGCCAGGGCAAGCGAAATAAAGTAAAAGGTAAGTGGGGCGGATATGGTGGTAAGGTCCATGATTGGGAAGCTCCTGAAGCCGCAGCTGCTCGTGAGTTGCCAGAAGAATCAACTATTGTTGGAATGCGTTTTGAAAAGTGCGGCATTGTGCTTAAGGGTACAGAGCCGTATCCACCAACCCAGATCATCGAGTTACATTTCTTCTTGGTTCGTGAGTTTAGTGGCTTACCTAAAGAAACAGAAGAAATGATTCCGAGGTGGTACAGTCGAGATAGTTTGCCATTTGATAGGATGTGGCCAGGTGACGCAGCGATAGTGCCAGCAATGCTAAGCGGTGAAAAAGTAATCGAATCACGACTGCTTAATGCAAGAGGAGAAATACTCAGTAGAAAGATCGAATGCGTTGAGCGTCTTCCTTTGACTATTCCCTTTGATATTAGTCCAGAAGAGCCAAAGCCGTTTATTTGACAAGCATCAAGCAGTTATCTATACTTCACCACCACATAGATCTTTAGAAAAAGAAAGGACAAGTTCCATGAAAAAAGCCCTACACGATCTCAGTGCAAGGCTGTCAGGCAAAGTAGTCACAATCACCAACGATGCATGCTCAAGAGCAGTAACCGCATCTGTGCAATCAGTACAGCAGATTGGTTCAATTATCACTATCAAGCTAACGAAAGTCGTAGTAAGTACAGGTTATTTACTCACAGCCTTAGAGGAGGCGAGTGAAGAACTTGTCTATCGACTCGATGTAAGAAAGCTCAACTTTCATGAAGCAGATGGCATTTTTGAAATGTGGCCCGAGTCCGCAGATTCACAAGAAGCTAACGTTGACGACTGGGACGTCTTTTATTTTCAAACAGTCGCATGATCCAAGATATCTTGGATCTTTTTTATTGTGTATCAACAGGGGTTTCTTCGATGGAGTAGTGATTAAGCGCGCGATTAATCCAGAAGTAGCCAATAATCGCAGCAATGATGTTACTGGCAAGAATAGAAAACCAAATACCTTCAATAGAAAATGAAAAGTACTGAGTGAGTATATAGCTCATAGGAACTGCGATAATCAAAAAGCGAATAAAGAAAATCCAGAAGCCTGGCCATGACTTGCCCATAGCTTGAAATGCGGTTGACTCAACCATCGCTGCTGCCAAGAGGCCATAGCTAAGTCCAATAATCCAGAGATACGTAAGCGTATATTTTGTAACCAACGGGTCAGTGGTAAATACAGCAATAAGTGGCTTCGCAAAAAGTATTGCAAGTAATCCAAGTGCTGTCGCACCAAGAAAACCAAAAAGCAGTGCAGTTCGAAATGATTCTTTGGCTCGATCAAGATTTTTTGCACCAAGATTCTGGCTGATAAGTGACATACCAGCAAACCCAAAACCAACAGCTGGAAGGTAAGCAAAAAACTCAACACGAAATCCCAAACTAAAGGCAACTGAGCCAGCTTCCATAAACCCCATAGTAGTAATAACCATAAGAGCCGCCATGCCGATAGGATTGATTACTTGTGTAAGTGCAGCCGGGATACCAATTTTTAAGACCTTTTTTACTGAGTGCCATCTAAAGCTGAGATTTTTAAAGTGAAATCGTATATGTCTTTTGGCGCTTGATAGCGATACAAGGGCAATAACAATAAAAACAGCTTGGGAGATAAGTGTAGCAATAGCTGCTCCAGAGATTCCCATGGCAGGTATCCCTTGCCAGCCAAAAATCAAGAGCGGATCAAGTAGTAGATTAACTAAGGTTGAGAGTGCAAAAAGCTTGGTCAGTGTAAACGTGTCACCTTGAGAATTAAAAGCAAACATGATCGTGATAAGAATAAAAAACAGAATCGAGCCCCCTGCAGTGATGGTAAAGTAGTCATATGCTAGAGGAAAGACATCTCCAGCTGCTCCAGAAGCAACAAGTAATTGATTTCGCAGTAGAAGAGATAACCCAGTAAATAGGACGCCAGCCAATGTAGCTAATACAAAAGACTGACCAAGGACCCGTTCTGCTGCATCAATTCTCTTAGCACCAATATCCATTGCCATGATAACTCCAGAGCCAACAGTAATGCCAAACCCCAGTGAAATCATGATGAATAAGGTAATCTGGGAAATACTTACAGCAGCAATTGCTTCAGGAGAAATCTTGCTAACCCAGTAGGCATCAACTAAGTTATAGAGTGTATAGAAAAAAACTGAAAGCATCATCGGCCATGCTAGTGACCACAAATTTTGAATGATTGAACCCTTTGTTAAGTCTTTATCCATAGAAAAAAATAATATTCAGCCTGTAGAGTGTAGCACAAAAAAGAGAGCGAGGTAAGGGTTTTGAAACTTAGCAGTTAATTCCTGCAATATATCCTGTTGTCCAGCAGAGCTGTAAAGAAAATCCGCCAGACGGTCTGCGAATATGTAGTATATCTCCGGTAACAAAGAGATTATGGTATTTACGAGAGCGCATTGTTTTGCTATCTACTTCTTTAAGTAGTAAGCCACCATCACTAACAATCGCTTTATCCATTCCCATGAGATCTATGATCGTGAACATAAGCGACTTAAGTAAATGTGTTAGCTTTTTGCGCTGTTCTTTTGATACACTATGTACCTTTAAGTCAGAATCAATATTTGAAAGCAGCGGCAGCACATACTTAATTGCAGCTTGCGGCAGTAGCGCTTTAAGTGCTGTGGTAAGTAGTTTATTTTTATTGGCATCAAATAGTGTAATGAGTGTTTGATCAAGCTGCTTATGATCAAGTGTAGGGAATAAATCAATAGTCGCAGTGACTAATCCTTCGTGGAGCAAATCAGCAACTCTAGCAGAATTATTAAGTATAAGCGGACCGGAAATACCAAAGTGCGTACAGAGTATCCTACCTTTTTTAGAAAATGATTTTTTATTATCTACAAAAAATGTAATTTTTATATCATCAAAGGCCGTACCTGACATATTTTTAAGCCATTGTTCTTCTACTGCAAGTGGAACTAGTGTAGAAGTAGGCTTTGTAATTTCATGACCAAGGTCTGCTAGCCACGTAAATCCATCACCGGTTGAGCCAGTTTCAGGATGTGACTTCCCGCCGGTTGAGAGAATAAAACTATCAGCAGTGAATTCTCCTTGATTGGTAGCAACGCCAGTAATTTGCTGATCTCTATAGGTAAAACTATCTACTGTACAATTTAGCTTTACACTAACATCACTGCAGTAAGCTTCCATAACACCAAAGACATCAGAGGCTTTATGAGTATGAGGAAAAGCTCGTTTGCGATCTTCGACTACAAGAGGTAAGCTTCGCTGTTGAAAAAAATCAAATGTTGATTGTGAGTCATATTGTGAAAATGGTGATTGCAAAAAACCCTTGGCATCACCATAGTGAGACAGCAAGGCATGGTTATCAAACTCCGCGTTAGTTACATTGCATCTACCACCGCCAGTGATTTTCAGCTTTTTACCAAGCTCAGAGTTTTTTTCTAAGAGTAGTACTGACTTATCACGAGTTGCCGCAGTACCTGCAGCCATCATACCTGAAGCTCCACCACCAATTACTATGACATCAAAATGCTGCATGTTAGTTGAAAATAGTAATAGTAATTTGCAGTACAGTTGCAAAGCTAACCCAAAGTAGGTAAGGAATATTTACTATAGCTACCCATTTATGATGCTTATAAATCACAACTTGAAACCATAGTAGGGTAATAAGTACTAGTACAATATCTATTGCTGCAAGAAGATTGTTTTGTAACCCAAACTGAATCGGTGTAAATAATAAATTAGACAGTAGGTTTAATGCAAACGGTGTCGCAATTTTTTTAGGAAGTTCACCCTTAGTAATTTTGTAAAAAACAAATCCAAAGGAAATAAAAATAATAGTGTACAGTACAGACCATACAGGTCCGAATAACCAGGCAGGAGGAGCCCAGTCGGGTCTGATGAGTTCTTGGTAGTATTGCATCTCCATTAGTCTAAAGTATACATCAATGTATTAGTTAGAAAGTTTGACTGATTTTGATAAAGTAGTATTGTCGCTAAACATAATTTCCACACTATAGTCTGGAGAAGCTCCAGGTACTCTCCATGTGAAAGTAACTTCACCACTTTCTTGAACTTTTTGACTTTGCGGAGTGGCAATCTCCCCATCTCCATCGTACAGTCTTCCAACAATGATACTATCTACCGGAGCAGATGATACTTGAGCTTGAATTTGGCCAAAACTTTCTGATGGTATGACAACATACGCTGCCTCTAGGGTTGGCATGATTTCATT
>CAYXZR010000009.1:0-17749 GCA_964470025.1 uncultured Gammaproteobacteria bacterium
CTCCTGAAGAGTTTCATATACAACAACCTGATTTTCAACTGGCTCCTGATTAGACAATGTTTCATTCACAGTCGTTGTTGATAGTGTGAAGCTAACTTCACCAGAAACATCCGTACTACCTGATGCCAATTCACCTACAATAACGAAATTACTCATAGCAGTCACATCTCCGTTATCAACTGTTGAGTTCTGATCAAAATCACAATCCTTTCCTGCAGGACATTCTGACAAATCACCAATAACTACGTCAGATAAAATATCTACGTCGGCTTGATCAATAAGTCCTGAATCATCTAAGTCATACGCTTCAACATATGGTGATTTATGTACAGTAAATTCCCATCCTTCAAGCAAAGCCTCACCATTATCAAACTCGTTATTTTGATTCTCGTCGTAATATTTCACAATCGTTAAATCAAATTCAGAACAAACCACATCACCTTCCTCATAGTTACCGAAGCTCACTTCAGCACTACATTGTAGTGTGCTAACTACTTGCTGAGTATCTCCTGAGCTTAACCAGCCTTCTTGCAGTGTTTCAACCACGATGTACTCAGTTGAGCTCGCTGTACTTGTTGCCAATGAATAGGTGAAATTAAAGAGCCCATCTTCATCCGAAGTAGTTGAAGCAAGTGGCGTTGTTAAATCTGTATCATCTGAAGCGTAAAGAGTAAAAGTCCATCCAGATAAACCTTCTTCACCCTCTTCTTGAACACCGTTATGGTTCTCGTCGTAGTATTTAACACCTGAGATACTATGCTCTTCACAAATTAAATCTTCACAACTTTCTTCAATTACCCAACCAGTGTAATACCCATCATCTGATGAAGTAGCATGGAACCAGAAATATGAGTCTCCATCTTCACCAATCCACACTTCATCATTAGATGAGTTACCAGTGGTACCATTAAAACCATTTTCTAATTTATTATTACCACTATCATCGCTCTCCAAAGAAGTGGTTGAAGCATTAAAGAATTCAATTTTACCTTCGGCATGCTCTGAACCAGGTAGTCCAGCATGCATCACTAGACGAACCTTGCCATCTACTCGTTGCACAGCATATCCAGGCACATCTTCGTAGGTAGCAATATCTGCATCAATAATAGCTACACCATTTTGGTAGAGTGGAAACCAAGTTGAATCAGGAACTACATTGGTATCTGATCCAAGATATACATCTGAAGTCATGTTACCATCACCTTCGTTTTCAACTAAAGTAGTAACCACACGAGCAAGTACTAAATCAGAACATGCTGTCTGCTCTTCCCATTGACACTGCTCAGTACATCCAGCGGTTCCATCACACTGTTCCCAATCCTGATTAACAAATCCATCTCCGCAGTATTCAATGCCACTACAGTTATTATCTACTGACCAGTTGGTGTAATACCCATCATCGCCAGTGGTCACACTTAACCAGAAATACGACAAGTCATTCTCAAACCATACTTCATCGTTACCAGGCCCTCCTTTTGTTCCATTAAACCCTGACTCGAGGCTATTTTTACTGCCAGCACCCTTTGCCACATCGCTAACCTGTAAGTTAGGTGTTGCATTAAATAGTTCAACATAGCCTTCTACATGCTCTGAAGAATCAGCATTCTCATGAGTACCATGCATCACTAAGCGTAGAGATCCATGGAATCGTTGCACCGCATACCCAGGCACATCTTCGTAACCAGCAATATCTGCGTCAGTAATAGCTGCACCATCTTGGTAGAGTGGGAACCAAGTTGAATCAGGAATAATGTTTGAATCAGAGCCAAGATATACATCTGAAGTCATGTCACCATCACCTTCGTTTTCAAGGGCAGTTGTTACCACTTTAGCAAGTACTAAATCAGAACACTCTGTCTGCTCTTCCCATTGACACTGCTCAGTACATCCAGCGGTTCCATCACACTGTTCCCAATCCTGATTAACAAATCCATCTCCGCAGTATTCAATGCCACTACAGTTATTATCTACTGACCAGTTAGTATAGTATCCATCATCTGCTGTGGTTACACTCATCCAGAAATATGACAAGTCGTTTTCTAGCCATACTTCATCGTCACTTGCTCCACCTGTTGTTCCATTGAAGCCAAGCTCTAAACTATTTTTTGTACCCGAACCAATAGCTGCATCGCTAACCTGCAAGTTAGGTGTTGCATTAAAAAATTCTACATAGCCTTCTACATGCTCTTCTGAATCTTGATTAGGATGACTTCCATGAAGTACTACTCGCAAAGATCCATGGAATCGCTGCACTGCATACCCAGGCACATCTTCATATCCAGAAATAGTTGCATCAGTAATTGATGCACCATTTTCATAGAGTGGGAACCAGGTTGAATCAGGAATTACATTAGTATCTGATCCAAGATATACATCTGAAGTCATGTCGCCATCACCTTCATTTTCAAGAGCAGTTGTTACTACTTTAGCAAGTACTAAATCAGAACATTCTGTCTGCTCTTCTAATTGGCATTGCTCAGTACATCCAGCGGTTCCATCACATTGCTCCCATGTTTGGTTAACAACTCCATCACCACAGTAAACACCATAAGAACAGTCATTAATCAATTCCCAGTTAGTGTAATATCCATCATCTGCGGGCGCCAATGACAACCAAAAATGCGAACGTCCATCATCGATCCAAGCCTCATCATTATTAATCTCACCAGTGGTGCCGTTAAATCCATTATCTAGCTTGTTGCTGCCTCCAGCTCCAGTTGCATTGTCACTTTCAAGCGAGGTGGCTGTAGCATTAGAAAATTCGATATAACCTACAGCTCGTTCACGATGACCACCACCAGAGTGTGATCCATGTACAACCAAACGGAGCTTACCATCGAGTCGCTGAACTGCATATCCAGGCACATCTTCGTAACCGGCAATATCTGCATCAGTAATAGCAGAGCCATCTTCATAAAGTGCAAACCATTTTGAGTCAGGAATAATATTTGAATCAGAACCAAGATATACATCTGAAGTCATGTCGCCATCACCTTCGTTTTCAACTGAAGTAGTAACTACACGAGCAAGTACTAAGTCATTACATTCAGTTTGTACTTCAGTTAAACACTGGTCAGTACATCCAGTAGTTCCATCACATTGCTCCCATGTTTGGTTAACAACTCCATCACCACAGTAAGCGTTTTGCAATACTGAGGTAAACTCATTGAGCACTACAATTCGACGTTCATCAAAAGCTGGATCATAGTTAGGGTCAAGCTGGATAACACCGTTGAAATTATCATTACCTACGTTAATAGTCTGCAAGTGAGCCAAGTTACTCACTTCCATGTCGTATTCATCATTATATCTTGGGTCAGACCAATCATCGCTATCATTTAGAGCTAACTCTTCATAGTAGTATTGACCAAATGGAACATCTTCAAAAACATAACACTCTGCATCATCTTCATCACCGATAATAGTAGTATTAGGAGAAAATTGATCAGTACTAAATGTCCATGTATAGACTGCATTATCACCAACAGGCTTTATCTTACTAAGATGAACTGAAAACTCTTGCTCCGGCAACTGTGAAGCATCTGTGATAATCCCCGCCTCAACATGTGAGTAAAGCTTACACACAGTAACCGTGCCGGTTAATTCTGTTTCTTGAGGTTCTTCTTCATAATTATAAAAAATAACATCTACAGTAGTCGTGTTACTACCATATACCGTAATACTTCCATCTACTGGAGTCGTAGTTGCCACGCCATTAACAGTAACACCAGTTAGTGTCCAATCAGTTGAAGTTGCCTCACTAAGAGTGTGGGCAATAGCATTCGCTTCAATAGCGACACAGCCACTTGAATCAGTGCTAACTTCATCTTCTACTTCATCATATGCGACAGTAAAATCCCAACCTTGGTAAGGAGTGTCATCACCTGATGGACCATCACCTGTGACATCAGAATACTTACAGAGATTAATAATATTTGTAACCTCACAAAGCTCAGAGCATCCGTCGCCATTTTCTAGGTCACCATCATCACATTGCTCACCATCTTCAATTACACCATTACCACACTCTGGGTCACCCTGTGGTTCAATAAGTAAACATTCTTCTGAGCAAGTGTCTGAAGAGGCTTCACCTGGATCACATTCTTCATTCTCCTCATCAAAAATTCCATCACCACAGTATCCTCCGTCTAAAGTAATTTCTACTGAACAATCAACCGCACAATAAGAACATGAATCATCGTATTCTGGATCACATTCAATACCGTTTTCATCAATTCCGTCATCACAAATCTCAGGACTATCAATCACACCATCACCACACAATGCAACATTCTGAGTTGAATTTTCACAAGTATCTGCATCCTTAATAAAATCACCCTGTACTGCAGCGTGACCGAGATGAGCATTAAATGATTGACCATTCGACGAGCTGATTTCTGTATAACCACCATTTCCCGAAGGATGACACAGAATAACTTCTGCTTCTACTGCATGCACGGGCATTGCACTCGATACAAAAGAAATCAAGTGCACGGGCACTAGCATCCAAGCAGTTAAGCTCCAGATCAAAACTTTTTTAAATGAATCCATAACGTTTTAATTATTAATTTGTTGATAAAAAATTGAAAAAACAAAATCTTCGACCAAATGAAAGATAGTATATTAAGATACCAAGTATAGACTACCATGTCAACATTACCCCCAAAAACATTGACTATCGGTACATTACGTACTTTTCAAAATTTTTAGGAACTCTTTTTCAGTCAATATAGTAACTCCTATTTTTTCCGCCTTCTCAAGCTTTGATCCCGGACTTTGGCCAATCACTAAATAATCCAAACTCTTCGTCACCGAACTTGCAAACTCACCCCCAGCAGCTACAACTGCATCTCGAGCTTCAGTTCGCGTCATTGAAGAAAGTGTTCCCGTAACAAGCACATGCTTACCAACCAGTGGTCCCTGTGCAATATGATGCTTGTACGGCAAAACAACCACATCTGCTTTGGCAAACTTATTAAGCAATGCCTTTGTTTCTTTTTTCTTAAAAAAATCAGCAATGCTTCGTGCAACAACAGGACCAATGTCATTAATAGCTGCCAATTGCTCAGCACTTGCATCAATCAATGCTTCCAGTGTCACAAACTTCTTCGCAAGTAACATTGCTGTTTGTTCACCTACATGCAAGATACCCAAGGCACGCAAAAACACTGCCAGGTCTAACTTTCGAGCTACATCTATAGAACTCAACGTATTTTCTGCCGCCTTATCCGCAAAGCCATCCAATTGCAAAAGCTGCTCTTTAGTTAACATAAAGATGTCAGCAACATCTAAAATAAGCCCTTTTTTGTACAGTTGAGTAACAATCTGACCACCCAACCCTTCAATATTAACCCCTGCCTTAGATACAAAATGCTGTAAACTTTTAATTTTCACCTCATCACTATCAAGTGAAGCTAGCACGTGCGCAACCTCCCCTGGACGCTGAATTACTTCAACTCCGTTATATGTCTCCGGCATGCGAAATTTCTTCTCTTTACCAGTTCGCATTTTTGGCAACACCTCTACTACCTCCGGAATAATATCACCAGCCTTTCGCACTACCACAGTATCACCAACACGCACATCAAGTCGTTTAATTTGGTCGTAGTTATGAAGCGTAGCTCGCTTCACAGTCGTACCAGCCAAAGAAACTGGCTCTAACTCAGCAACAGGCGTTAATTTACCCGATCGACCAAGCTGAAGAGTAATGTCGTTTACTATAGTGGTCACTTCTTCAGCTGGAAACTTAAATGCAATCGCCCAACGAGGTGCTTTACCTACATGTCCGAGAATTTCTTGATACTCACGATTATTAATTTTCACAACTATTCCATCAATCCAGTAACGCTGCTGTAAGCGCTTCTTCTCCCACTGTTTCCATAATTTCACTATTTCAGCAATTGATACACACAATACACCTTCTTGATTAACTTTAAAGCCCAAATCTTCTAATAGAGCAAGCTCTTTATCCTGTGTTTCGGGCAAACTGTCTCCGCCAGAAATATCATACAAAAACATATCAAGTCTACGCTCAGCCACAATCGAAGGATCTAATTGGCGAATAGTTCCAGCAGCAGCATTGCGCGGATTTGCAAATGGAACTTGATTGTCACGTACTCGCTGCTTATTTATCCGTGCAAGCTCATCAGTACCGAGCCAAACTTCACCCTCTACAATAATTGAAATGTTTTTACGTAATCGTAAAGGAACACTTTGAATACGCTTTATATTTTCCGTAACATTTTCACCAATCCTACCATCTCCACGAGTTGCAGCTGTTACCAAGTACCCATTTTCATACGTTAATACAATATGTAAACCATCAATTTTAAGTTCACACATGTACTCTAGCTTTGGCGAAGAGACGCCAGCCTCATCCAAAAGTTTAAGAACCCTCTTTTCCCAAGCTTCTAAGTCTTCTACTGAAAAAGCATCATTAAATGACCACTGACGAACTGCATGAGAAACTTTTTGAAACTTACTCAAAGGCTGGCCACCAACTCGCTGAAGCGGCGAATCTTTTAACTGTAAATCAGGAAACTGCTTCTCTAGCGACATCAATTCTTGTTGCAATGAGTCATATACCGCGTCATTAACTGATGGATCATCCAATACGTGATACTTATATCGAAGCTCATCAATCTGCGCAACCAATTTACTCATTCTTTCTTGTGCTTGTTTTTTATTCATACTTTATTTAACAATCTCTTCCTCAGAAAACAAAACAAAATCATACAATCCCGACAAAGGCGGACGAATTGGTGTTCGAACCTTCACTCGCTGAGTCGCGTTGCGATACGTACCCTCTGACTCAACCAGCAAGCGACTTGGAATCGCTACCTGCTCCCCTATATTTGGGTCTTCTTCATTGTAAAGTGATAGCGTGTAAATATCTTCAGTAGCTCCCAACGACTTAGAAAATCGAACCACATACGCACAATCCGAACTAATATTCATACTTGGCAAGCCAGTAATTGTAGCCGAGTAATTAGCTCCAGAAATATACCCTTGACTCACTGTAGATGTGGGGGTGCCCATACACAAGGTAGTAGGATCAACTAATACGGTCAAATTAGTCAATTGTCCATAAATAGAAAAAGCGGAGTTATTCAGACTCTGTAGCACGATCGACTCAATTCCAGAAGTTTCCTGCGCTGCAATATCATAAGGACTAAATAAATCTATTTGAAAGGATTCACCAGCACCAAGACTAAATGTTGTGAGGCTCTCATTTGCAATATCAACCACCCAATCACTATTATTTGGCCCAACTTGAGGGAAGGTATTTGGTGTCATAGTAATACATGCAACATCTGAGTCAGTACACACGCCAAGTGTCTCATGACAAGTTGAACTAGGATCCACCAGCTCACAGTCCTGAGGCTGTAAAGCATCACGCTTACGAGTTTGATGAAGTGCACGCTCTGCTCCACTTTCAGCATAGTAATATGCCTGAATGGAGTCATCCAATAAACGAGCTTGTTGAATATCCTGAATAATCAAGCCGCCCAGGATAGTTGCACTAGCTAAAACACCTGCAATAATAAGTAGTGCGATAAGTATAACAATTCCTGATTGTGAATTAATAGATTTCATAATTATCGCAAGTACACACGTGACGTAACAGTAGTTTGCAAATACTGCACCGGTGCATCAGGCACTCCAACTGCCTGATATGCAAAACGCATGGTTACTCGTGGTTGAAAATCAGGTACTGCACCAGACTGAGCAAACGGATTACTACCTGGCATAATAAAAAAGATAACAGATAAAATCTGCATCTCATCAGGGTTAGTAACAGGAAATGTTTCACCATCAACAATAACTTCCAACACACCATCAACAACTTGATACACAAAAGTAATACCATCCTGATTTATAAGCCGCAATACTCGCTCATCTTCAGTATCCAGTCCTCCACCATAAGCAGCATAATCAATCTGAGAAATTCTAATATTTCGAACAATTGATTCTACTGCATCACGCATAGTTCCGATCATTCGCTGTTCAACCGATGTTTCTCGTTGAGCTTTTAACGCAATAATATACACATTAGTAATAATAAGCGTCATAATAGTAAATATCGACAAAACAACTAACAATTCAATTGTAGTAAATCCTCGTTGTGACTTATTATTTCCAAGCATACAAAAAATCATTTACAACTAACTCTTGAGTTCTGCCTCGATCATCCCACTCCACTCGCGCCGTTACGTAATACCCAAGATGAACTGGGCATGGCTCAGTTGGTGGTCGAATAAACTCATTTTGAGAGTTAGCTTCCGTACAAATTCGCTGCAATTCAAGTACCCGTCGAAAATTAGTCTCTTCCCCCGTAGCAGTAAAACCTTGATTATAAATTCCTATCGGTGAAATAGTGGATAAATATAAAGTAGCATCCGAATCATCCATTGTCGCCTCTCGCAGCACCCAGGTATTAGTCCAAATCTCATCAGCATTTGTAAATGATGGGACCACAGATATCGTCGGGAAAGTTAACCCATCAGTCCAAGGATCTCCTGCCAGCCAATTTGAGTCTCTAATAAAACGCACCACCTCTATCCCTTCACGAGCAAGATTATTAGCAATGAGTGCATTTTCACTTTGCTGCTTACCTGCCAAATTAGAAGTAACTAACCCAAGGACAGCAACAACAACAAGTATAAGTATGCCTAGGGCAAATATAGTTTCAAGCAATGACAGTCCGTCTTGTTTTTTTAATAATTTATATTTCATACATGCGGATTAATCCAGTTGCTACATTAATTTCAAAACCATACTGCTCACTAATTCCGGGGTAAGAAGTATCGATACGAACAGCTACGACATCTTCTAATATGATGTCATCAACATATACTGCAACTGAATCAAGATTATATTCAACAACTATATCATTTGATTGAGTCACCCAGACAGCAGGATTGTCACTAGTGGCTAGCTCAATACCATCAATCGTAGTTAAACCAAGAAGCGTACCACTTGAAACATCGTCCTCAGTCTCACCGCGACTAATGATAAAATAAGTTGACTCATAGGCACACACCCCCCCATCACATGCAATAAATTTAATTCCATAACCTTGATCTGGATACGAACCTTGATACTGCTGTCCTGCCACTCCCCATGTGTGAGTTCGTCGTAAATCATTAATAAAAATATTCCTACTATCTTTATATAGCTGATCATCAGTTGATGATCGAAAGTTAAAAAGTACAACACCAAAAATTGCAGTAATAATACCAATACTCACTAGTAAGTCGATAACAGTGAATCCAAATGTAGTATTTTTTCCTGCTTTTATCTCCATAAAATCTGTGATAAATACCAACTGACTAATTGCTCACCATAGACAAGCGATACCACCGTTGCTGCGCTCAAAAACGTTCCAAATGGTACTTTTGATGACATTTTTTTACCACCAAAAATAAGTAAAAAAATACCCACAAAAGCACCTCCGACATACGCCATAAACAACGCAGCTAAGGTTAACTTCCAGCCAAGCATACATCCCATCAATGCGCCTAGTCGAATATCACCTCCCCCAATCCATCTCCCTTTTGAAACAATAAACTGCAAAAGAAAAAAACCACCACCCAATACAGCGCCCAGCACAAGATTGACCCATGGAATACCTAAATACAAATTAAATAACACTGCTATAATAACTGCCGGTACAACAACTTTATCCAAAATTAAATAATAGTATAAGTCATACAAAAAAATAACAGTCAAAAATGAAACAAAAAGCACATCACGGATAAACAAAAGTGATAAGCCATGTATAAAATACAACCATACAAACAAGAGCCCAACCACTAGTTCTACTAATACATAATGCGCCCCATAAGAAGTCTTACATTGACGACATTTACCTTTTAGCACCAAAAAGCTAACAAGCGGAATATTGTCAAACCAACGAATAATCTTTTTACAGGTGACGCATTTTGATCGATCAAAAGCAAGCGGAAGTTCAAACTTCAAGCGATACACTACAACATTAATAAAGCTCCCGATAGCAGCTCCTAGAAAAAAAATAAACAATATAAATAAAGTATCCATTTATATTAATTATAGCCAAAAAATAACTTTTACTCAACAAAAAATCCCCCTCTTCTTAATCTATATAAGACTAAAAAGAGGGGGATTTTTAAATGATTAGATATCTGTACAAGCTCCTGATATGATACCTGTAGGTGATGCACAATGAGATCCAGTAGCCAAATTACCCACATTACCTTCAAGAGTGAAAGTAATACCATAAGTTGTTGCATCTGCAGTTGCATCAGTACCATCAGCTGTATACTCGTACGCATTGTCTGATGGAGGTGTTGGTGCCTCAGGAATTCCTGACATATACACGTCCCCACTAGCAGTATCACTAAAGTGACCACCAGAACTTAATGTACTGTAACCAGTAGCACCTAGTTCATGAGCGTCAGTTCCAGTGTTACCTGGGTAACCGCCATTTGTATCAAAATATAATTCTAAAGCAGTTTGAATTCGCTTAACATCAGCAACACGCTTTGCATCTCGAGCCTTTTCTCGAGCATTATTCAAAGCAACTACTGCCAATGTTGACAGCAAGCCAATAATTGCAATAACAACAAGCAATTCAATCAAGGTAAAACCTTTATTATTTTTCATATTGTCACCCCCTTCCCCTTTGAAGGCATTAAAAATACCTAAGGATAAATTTGTAAGTACTGCTACCTGATAACATAAAGTTATCAACAGTTTTTATATAAAAAATTATACCACAATTGGCACAAGTCAACAACCTAAAATGACGTAGCCAAGTTATAAACAGGCACAATAACTGCCGCCACCAGCAAGCCAACTGCAATTCCCATTAACATCATCAGCAATGGCTCAAGTAAAGCGACTAAATTAGTTACCATATTATCCACCTCTCGGCTATAAAAACCAGAAAGCTTTTCTAAAACCTGATCTACCCTACCGGTTTTTTCTCCCAAGGAAAGCATCTGAGGGATCATTACGGGCATATGTGGACTATCGGCAAGTACCGTAGCAATAGAATTACCACTTTCAACCTCTCTATAGGTATCCATGATCAAATTACGATAAATCTCATTTCCTGCAACTTCCGCTACGATTTCTAAGCTTCGAGAAAGTGTCACACCTCCAGCAAGTAACGTATGTAAGCTCCTAGTAAATCGAACTAAAATAATCCTTTGCTGCAATTTACCAAAAATAGGAATTTTCAACTTTAACAAATCCCAATAATAACGACCCTGAGACGTACGAAGAGTAAATTGGATTCCAACAATCACTCCAATAACAAGCAAAATCATCAGCCACCAGAAATTAACAAAAAAGTTACTTGTACCAATCAGAATTTTTGTAGACAGTGGAAGCTCAGAACCAGTTTCAACAAGTATAGCTGTTAGTTGAGGAATAACAGTTACCATCATCAATGAACCAACCACAAGTAATCCAGTTAATATAAAAATTGGATAAATCATCGCACCACGAATCTTCGAGTTCAAGTCATAATCTTTTTCAAACTGGTCAGCAAGATATTCAAGCACTTCCTCAAGTTTTCCAGATGTTTCACCTGACTTTACAATACTTATATAAAAATGAGAAAAAATCTTTTCATGCCGCTCCATCGCATCTGACAACTTAGCACCACCCTCAACATCATCAGCAACTTCAGAAACAATAGATTGAAGCTTATGGTTTTCTGTCTGCTCCACAAGCATGCGTAATCCCTGAACCAAAGGGATTCCTGCAGCAACAGTAAATGACAATTGACGAGAAAAAATAACTAAATCCTTACCAGAAACTCTGTCAAATAAACTCAAATTCATCTCCAGGGCACTTGTCTTCTCCTCTGATATGGTGATAATAGTAAGATCCTTATCTTCGACAAGCTCAGCAGCAAACTCAATAGAAGGAGCCTGAACTACCCCCTCAACAACCTTACCACTTTCATTTTGTGCTCTATAGCGAAAATCTGGCATGGCAACTACTGTTTAATTATTTTTCTTAAAAACGATGGATCATTTGCATGCTCCATGGCACGATCTATAAGCACTTCATTATTTCTAACCAATTCAGCCAAAGACTGATCAAGCGTAATCATTCCTGAGCTTCTAGAGCTCTGAATAATAGTCTCTATCTGACGTACGCGTTGCTGTCGGACAAGCGATCTAATAGCATCATTAACAATAACAATCTCTGTTGCTGGGACTACACCGCCACCAACACGTGGGACAAGTCGCTGACAAACGATCGCTTCTAAAGCTTCTGCAAGCGTGGATGCGACTCGAGTCATATCTTCATCTTTAAATTCTGCAAAAATATCTTCTACAATCTGAGCTGCAGAAGTGCCTGTCATTTGTAAAATAACCAAATGACCTGAAGTTGCAAGATCTACACACATTGGAATTACTCCAGGTTCCCTAGTAGTACCAACAGCAATAACATCAACATCAAACTCACGTAAATATTGTAATGCACCATTAAATGAATGTGCATCCCGCCCAACTTCTCGCTGCTCAATTAAACTTTTATTATTAAAAAACAAGTATTCAATAGGTCGCTCAACAATAACAATATTCTCTCGCCGATTTTTGTTGATTTCCTCAATTAGTGCTGCAACCGTCGTCGTCTTACCTGAACCATATGGACCTGCAACGATAATCAAACCATTTTGTTTTTCTGCCAGCTTTTCAACCTCTTTTGGAAGCCCTAAGGTAGCAAATTGTGGAATTTTTTCAGGAATTAACTTAAGAGAAACAGCTGGAATATTTTTCTGATAAAAAATATTTATTTTAAATCGAAACTTTCCTTCAAACTCCTTAATGAAAGTCACTTCTCGCTCTTGCTCAAGCTCTGCAACTTGCTGCTCGGAAAGCATTGCTGCTACAAATTCACTTAAAAACTCCTCGGTAACCACATCCATTGAATCAAGCTCGACCAAATTATCGTCAACCCTAAGAGTCGGATATGACCCAACCGTAAAGTGAACATAAGAAGCTCGCTGCTTTGCAGCAGTGATCAAGATATTACTTACTGTGAGAGTAAGTGACGCACTCATACGTCCTTAACCAATCTTTTGCTTAATCTTTTTGATTACTTCTGAAGGCATAAAATGCGCTTTAATTAAGTAATCAACCGCACCTAAATCAAGTCCTCGCTGGACTTCATCTTTTTGACTAAGGTTAGTAAGTAAAATAATAGGAAAATTTTTAACAACACCTTTATCACTAAGTGTTTTTAGAACTTCAAATCCATCCATTTTAGGCAACACAACATCAAGCAGCATCAAATCTGGCTGTCGTTGTTCAACCATCTTAACTGCCTTTTCACCATCGTTGGCTAAGCCAACTGCGTACCCTTCAAGCTGAAGCTTAGTGCTGTACAGTTCAGCCAAGAATTCGTCATCTTCGACAAGTAAAATATATTTTTCTTCTGCCATATAGTATAAATTAGCTTCTTATTATAATTGTGATACACGAATAACTTCCTCCATAGTTGTGTTTCCGTGTAGTGATTTTATTATACAATCTTGCACCAAAGTAATAAAATTTTGGTTCTTTAACTCTTCATAATACTCTGCAATATCAGCCGAGCGGTTAATTAATGCTCGAAGTTCAGGTGTAACAGTAATTACTTCAGCAACAGCCAATCGTCCTTTATAGCCAGACTCTCCGCATGAAGCACACCCTTTACCTTTCCAAAACTCAAGATTTTCGACATTAATTCCCCCTAAGTACTCCTTCGGTATCATGTCAATTTGCTTTTTTGCACTCTTAAGTAAATGTTCAGGAATTTCATCTTTTACCTTACAATCAGGGCAAATCTTTCGAGCCAATCGTTGTGCAATAATAACATTGATAACCGAAGAAAGCAAAAACGGTTCTGCGCCTAAATCAGCCATTCGAGGCAGCGCACCAATCGCATCATTGGTATGCAACGTAGTAAGCACCATGTGTCCAGTTAAACTAGCATGTACAACTAATTGCGTCGTTTCTTCATCACGAATTTCGCCAAGCATGATTAAGTTTGGATCTTGTCGCAAAATAGCACGAAGACCAGACGCAAATGTATATCCTACTTCTGGATTAACCTGAGACTGATTCACTCCTGTCATATAATATTCGATAGGATCTTCAAGTGTAACGATATTTAATCCTTCTTGATTTAACTTATGAAGCGCGGTGTATAAAGTAGTGGTTTTACCAGAACCAGTTGGACCAGTAAGTAGAAAAATGCCATGTGGTTTTTTCATACCTTCTTTAATTTGATCAATATGCCACTGACTAAATCCAAGTTGTTCAAACGTCGGAATCTCAGCACTTGAATCAAGAATACGCAACACCACTTTCTCACCTTCAAAAAGAGGAAGTGTTGAAACACGAAGATCAATATCTCGACCATCCATCGTAAATCTAATACGGCCATCCTGTGGCAATCGAGTCTCATCAAGACGCAAACCAGCTAAAACTTTAATACGAGCAACAATAGCTGAATGAATATACTTTGGTAACACCAATGAGGTTTTCAGCTGTCCGTCAATTCGATAACGAACCTTTGTATTTTGAGTAGAAGGCTCTATATGAATATCTGAAGCACGACCATCTGTAGCATGCCTAAAAATTACTAAAACGATCTTAGAAACAGGTGCACTCTTAATAACCTGCTCCATTTCATCAGCAGTACCCGCACCATCTTTTGACAAAAACACATCTTCTGCGTTTTCTAATGCCTCTTCAACCTCCTCTTGAAACTCTTCATACTGCTTAATTGCCTTAGAAAAACTCGAAGCAGAAATAACGTAATATTTAACAGTATAGCCAGATTTTTTTGCTAAGAAATCTAAAGCTTCAATCGCCTTAAAATTTTGTGGCTGCACCAAGCCAACATGCAACACCTTTGCATCAAGTTTAAATGCAATCATCTTGTAGTTCTCAGCAACTTCAAGAGGAATAATTTCAAGTACTTTTTGATCAATTTCTGTCGCTCTCAAGTCCTGTGCTGGAATATTTAACACCTTACCTTTCTGGGTAATCAACTGCTCTTCATTGACTAGTTTTTCCGCAACAAGTAGCTGCTCGATATTTTGACCAGTTTGTTTCGCCTCTTGAGTAACGCGCATCAGCGCATCTTTATCGACAATACCATCAGCGACAAGTGAGTCAACTAATTGTTGTTGTGTATCAGAAATAGCCATACTATTCATTAAATGGATTACGCTTACCTGGCTGACCCGGTCCAATAGGTAGATCAACCCTTTGCTCTAGTGTATCAAGTTTCGAGTCTTGTAGCACTGTGTCAGAAAATCCTCCCCGAAGCTCTTCTTTTGAAAAACCAGGGGCAGAAATAATTGTAGCCTCGCTAGTATTAGTAAATAATGGCACTACAAAATAAACGAGTAATAATAACCCAAGAAAAAATACTCCTGCCAATAAATACGATAGGGTTCCTGTTTTTTGTTTGCTATCTGATTTTTTTACCAACATACACTTAGGAAGGAATATAATAAGTAATCAAGCTAATTGATAGTGAATCAACGCTCTGGTCAAACGAAATTGAAATAACATCAAAAAGCCGTAAATTTGTTTCAATATCATCCAAAAACTGCTTTAACGTTTCATAAGAACCCTCAGTAAGTGTAAGTGTAACACCAAGTCGACTAATCGATCCCGTATCTTCTTCCGCTTTTAGCTCAGGATTCAATACAACACTTCCAAGAATAAAACCGTTTTCCAGCGCCAAATATTCAAACTGAACCAATAAGCCCGGAATATCTTTTTCTTCAGGTATTAAAGAGGCTAAACGCTGTGTATCTCGTGTCGAAATTTTCTTAGACTCATTAATATACGTAGTAATCTCATCTAAATAGCGCTCACGTAAATCAACAGAATTCTCAAGCTCTGATAAAGTTTCTTCTTGAAGCTGAGCCTGTGATACAATTGGACGAACCAATTGGTACAGAGCAACAACAAGTAATAATACAAAACCAATAGTTATAAAGACGGAATGTCGCGCCCAAAACTCCAAAGTAGTTGGGTATTTTTTAACATTAAATTGTGTTTCTTTAATATCCATAACTATTTAGTAAAAATACCTGGCACTAACATTAAATCAACTCGAAATGATACCGTAAAATCTTCTACTTCCTCCCCTGCTGTTGCCTGCGCACTATTAATCACCGCCTTAGCAATAAACTCATCTGCTTGCTGAAGAGCCACTAACTGCTCTGCAACAACTGAGTAACTAGGAGCGTACCCAGATAGTGACAATGACTCTGTTCCCGCCATACTAAACCCTGCAAAGTACACATCTTCATGTGTCACTTCTTCTAGATTCTCAAAAAACTGCGTCCAGTACATATGATTATCAAGCAAGGCACCAATTGATTGTAGTCGCTCTTGAAGCTGAGAAGCATCTTTCAATAATGCTTGCTGCTGAGTAATTGCTGCATCGACACTTGAGATCTGTACAGCCAATGCATCTGCTTTAGAAAAAATACTCTTATGAAATGCCAGTGCACCTAAATAGCTAAGCACACCTACTACTATCCCGATAAGCATTATGATACTACTAGCAGTAATCCTACGCGGAACGGCCAACTCACGTTGTGCGATCATCTCACGAGGAATCAAGTTAACATCATATTCACTCTTTGAATATTTTGGCACATCACGATCAGCTTTCTTAGAATCATCTTTCTTCTTATCAGCTTTTTCCTTTTCGACAGAAACAGATTCTTTTGATTTATTCACTGATTTATTTTTTTCTAGATCTTCATCCTGAGTCTTTATATCGACAGTATCATCAGTGGGCTTCTTGGGTGCATCATGCTTAAGTTCTTTTATGTCAGCTCTAGCTGCCACAGTTGAATCTGTCTTCTTTTTAGGAGCATCTTTATAAACAGCCAATGAATGTTTGTGTAAACGTGGGAGCTTTTTCTTCTTTTTCTTTGGAAACAAAGATTTTAGTCCAAGCAATATACGGGTCCACATACTAGGCTTTGGCAACCGCTTAATTGTTGTACCAGAAAAAGTAGATCCACCCTTTGGTAAAGAAATTCTTTTCTCCATTGAACTATCAGAAGCATCACGGGCAACTTTTAATGAAGTGTCTTCTTTTTTTACAACATCATGCTTTTGGTTAATATCCAACAAATCAACACTCTCTGAATCAGACATTAACTCTTCTTTAGGTAAATGCATCTTTGGCAAATCATCTGAAGTTGAACCCTTCTTTTTTGAACCAAATAATCGTGAAAAAAATGAACCTTTTTTTGCTTTTACCTTTTTATCACGGGGAGATTGTGGAATACTTTCATTTTTTGGGTAAACATAAGAAATATCTTCACTATCTTTTGGTGAAGTTTTTTTATTTTCCGCATCATTATCACGCAACTCTTCTGGTAGCAAATCAATAGTTGTCATACTATTTTATATTTCTCATAGCTAATCCAATTGCAACCGAATAACGTGGCCCAAGTTCATCCAAAATAGGACGTAACTCCTCAGGGTAAATTATTCGTGCCCAGGCATCTCCAAGATACGCCTTCAACGCTAAGCGCTCAGAGATATACTCTGGCAGATTTAGAAGTAATGAAGAACCACCTGTAAGAATTATTTTTTCAATCTTTTTACCACCTTGGTTTCCGTATAAATTCAAACTAAATTTAATTTCATCAATAATTGGCTCAAGTGCGTCTTGAATTGTCTTAGGCACTGCACCCTGTCCTGCTCGTTGGGCATTCATA
>CAYXZR010000009.1:17759-27376 GCA_964470025.1 uncultured Gammaproteobacteria bacterium
TAAACTGCTCGGCTCGAGCCAGACTAACATTTAAGCTATTTGCCACCGCCTTAGTAATAGTTAATCCGCCAACATCAATACTTCGATTAAGTAAAGGAATTCCGTCAGCAACAACCGTAATAGTAGTTACCACTGAACCAATATCAACCAACATAATAGCAGACTTGTCATTACCAATAAGAGAGCGAATCAATGAAAAAGCCTCAATATCCAAGCTCGCCAGCGTTAAACCTGCTTGCTTAAAAATAGTAATATATTTCTTCACCAAGTCTTTTGGCGCAGCAGTAAGAAGAATTTTAGTAAACTCTTTTGAGCTAGACTGAATGTTTGATTTTTTTCGCTGCTGTACTTGCTCTACTGCAGATGAAAGGCTATTCATCTCATCAGAATCTTCTGTACCATCAGACTCTGCTCCCATTACAGGAGTTGAAACACTCAATTGCTTCCAATCCAAAATCATATCTTCAATAGGCATAGGAACAATTTTTTTCGCCTCCCACTCTACTGCAGCATCCAACTCTTTTTTATCCATTGAAGGAAGTTGTAAAACAGAACTAAACACAGAGAAAGCAGGCAAAGCACTAATTGCCATTGAAGTTGTCGCTCGCGACTTCTTTAGAATCATTTTTAAAATCGCAGATACTTCATCAGGATCAAGTGGATCATCTTTTGCCTTATCAATCTGTCGATCATAATACCCATACGTAACAAGTCGTGGGCGCCCTTTATCCGAAGCAATTTCCACAATCTTAATACTTGTTGCATCAAAATCAATTCCTAAGTAACTCTGTTGTTTTGAAAATAGTCCCATAGTTTCAATTATCTCGAAAAAGTCCCTTCACGCCAGATCGGTAAAGCGTCAGCAAATGCACTCAATCCCGGCGGAATATTAGCTAATAATCGTCCATCATAAATAATTAATTCAGAGCCAACCGTACTGGTACCCCCTTCTCTACCGAAGTCAAACTGACGAGCCATAACCATTCCTGAGAGAGTAAACTGCACTGAAGAATTACCAGTAATAAATCTACCACAGCCATCAGAGGCACATGAAGTACCATCACCCAAGACGATAAAAGCACCGACGACATTTCGCACTGATGGATCAATTATAACATCTCCGCGCACTATCCATGCAATTGAAGCTAAATTTCTAAACCGAGTAAGACTTCCTGTACCACCATCATAAGTAATGTCATCTTCAATAATCAAATCTCCATCGACTACGATTGTGCCTGCTGCATTATCAAAAGTGTCTGGATCAGCATTTCTAATACCCAAACGATCAATAGTCAAATCACCTTCATGATAATAAATACCACCATCCAAAATTATACGATTAGGATCTTGCGGTAAATCAATCTGTGAAATAGAACTAAAATGACGAACAGTATTGCCATAACTATTTTCACAGGTCTGTTGTCCAAAATCAGTCTCACAAACTAGTCCATCAACATCAATTGAACCTAAAACATTTGTATATCCGCTATCGGGTGTAGGGAAATCAATTTGCCCATATCGTGGATCAAGCCATATACCAGCACCCTGCTCTGAGAGCGCTTCAATATTTCCATTTGATAAAATTCTAAATGTCGCATTATATGCACCCGCAGGTCTTCGAGTTGAAATACCTGAGCCAGCATAAATATCACCTAAACGAGTTTGCAGCCAAGAAGTAACTGAAGAAAGTGCTGGATTAAACTGCATCCAACCAAATCCAGGAGTTACAATAGAATCTTGCCAACCCCAACCAAACAGTGTTTTTCTTAAAACAGTGTTATTCTCATCTCCATTAGCCATAAAAAATTCAGAAATCACTTCAGTTTCATATTCTGATGAGCAACCATCATTTTCACAATTCAAAGAAATCCATCCCGCGTTACCGTCTGTCAAAATTTTTGCCCAGCCTGCGACAGATGGATCAGAAGTGCCATCCGTAACTACTTGAGCCCAAAAACCAGTTGGGGTATCTGGAGAAACTCCAGGTGGCACATTATCTGGTACAAACGTTCCAAACGAAGCAGGATCACATGCATCATCAGTATCTACACAAACTAAATTCTGATTACAGGTTACACCAAAACAAATCCAGCCCACGTTTTCAGACCAAGCCCATCCACTCAAATTATGCACTTCAGTAGAATCAATAACAAGACCTTCGTATTCTATATCACCCAAATTGATGCATACATCTTCTGGATTATCACTCGCTGGATACATTGCTTCATCTAAGTGGTAACAGGTATCAGGGTGCAACACTGTCCAGCCAAACGTATCAGTCCATGACCATCCAATCACTCGCTCTCCACAACTTGCTGTACACGGAAAAATACATTCTGCGCCACCACATTCTGCAGAAGAACCACATGATACCGTAGTATTATTTTCACAGTATCCTCGGCCACCACGATCACACATCTCATATTTAATATCAGATGCGTCATTACCAGAAATTAAATTTTCTCCATTTTGTGCCTGCACAACTCCATCTCCACAAAAAGTTGCCGTACACTGGCCACGACTTGATGGAGCTGCCCCAAAAGTGTCACATTGATCAGTAGCATCAGTATTACCATCGTCACATTCTTCACCAGATTCTACAACACCATTTCCACATATTGGCTCAGGAGGAGCGGTTTGGGCACGCACATGTGTAAAGATACTAAGCCCAAGTATACCTGCAAGTAAAAATACAAAGGGCATTACATGTTGTTTTCGAAGTAAACTCACAAAAGTAAATTTAAATTTATAACTTACCGACCGATAAGCACACGACCATCGCTAAGTAAAACTCCCACTTCAATACCATCAAGGGTGTATACTAGGCGTGATCTAATTTCAACCTGTGCTTCATCAAATGGCACCTGTCCAAGTAGACCAACTAACGTATGAGTTTCCTCTGAGATTCCTTCTGCCTTATTACCAATAAAAGCTGCGGCAGTAGAGTGAATACCAATAAATTTATCACCAGATTGATACTTTCGCACTTTACCAGTATCAAGATTAATACCAATGATATCACCTGGAACAGTTACTTCTTCTTTTTCAAACCACTCAGCATAGTCACCTTTTTCTGATTCCCAGCTAGTAGCAAAACCTGAACCGTTTACATTTAATCGATAGCCATTTGTATTTTGAGTACCGATACCCAAGTTTCCATTTGTAAGCGTCATTCTTACATTATTTGAATTTGACCATCGGAATGTTCCATTTTCTGAATCAAAGCGCATAGCGTCAGATGAATCAGTAACAAATCCAGCATCGCCATGAATCTCACCTACTCTAATTCGTTTATCTGCTCGCAGAGAACCATTAATCCATACGCCCCAATCTCCACCAGCGGTAAGATGGGTCACATTTCCATTAAGAGATGGATTAATACCTGCTAATACTAAATTCTCCCACACGGAACCTTTAACCGTAAGTCGGTCAGTTACAGTAACATTACCATCAAAATATCCGGCATAGTCTCCAGAAGATGGGATGTCATACATATTTCGACAGTCAGTAGCTGGCAAGCCAGAACAGTTACCCAAATCACCTTTTCCGTAGATACCGATATTAACCACACCGTTATGACCTGGCCCACCACCGGCAACACCGTATACACCGAGGTTCATATCGGCTAGTCCAGTTGCAGCACCAACCACACCTTCATGTCGTCGTGGAAGCCAATAGTTATTACCAGATCTACCAAGATCACTAAAAGCTGTAAAATTACCACCACGCAGTACTATCTGTGCGTTATTATTAGTTGTTGGTGATCCACTAGCATATGCCTGCCCATAAGTACCGAAGACTCCAAGTACATTTTGATCAATACTTGTAGAGTTAAACTGAGTCTGAGAAAAATTCAATCCACCACTACCGATTACACCGTTGCGGATAGTAATAGCATTTCCATGAGGTTGATTCCAGGTATATTCACCAATAATCGCATTTGAGTCATTAGCAACATTATCATTTCGCACGTGGAGCTGTGCAGTAGGATTACCGGATCCTCCAAGTGCTAAGTCACCATCACCTTTCAAATTAAATGCTCCTTCAGATGTAGTAACATATAAAGCATATTTATTCTCATCAGTATTATTTCCTGGTGACAAGTACATTCCATATCCACTACCATTTGCAAAGTAAGCTCGAGCTTGGTTTGATAAGTTATAGAATCGTCCCATCCAATTGGTACCACCATCATCTGCAACATCTAAAGAGTAATATGGGGTCTGGGTACCAATACCAACTCGTCCATCAGATCGAACAGTCACTGCTGGATCACCTTCAGTTCCAGGCTCAAGTGAAATACCTCCATCGTTAATCAAGCGTAAGTAACCATCATTATTAAGGTCACCCGTCATAGGTGCTACATATATTTTTGCGTCAGTACCTGCCCAGCTCAATCCTTCGTTTGCACCAGAGTCATTAATAGTAATATGTCCAACACCTTCGATATTTTCATTAGTCATTATCAAGCGACCATCAGCCGCAAATGTTTGCTGCACGGTACCATTCTGATCAAGAAATACTTTATTCGTTCCATAAAATAGATGCTGACCATTCCATGGCGCAACAGTGCCATTACCTGAGAAGTACTGGATTTGATCATTTGAATAAATTTGAGTGTTAGCGCCACTTAAATGAATTCCCATCCAGTCACTTGTAGCTGTATTTCGAAGCTCAAACAACTCACTCTTTGGAGCAAAAATACTAAGAGCCCGGGTAGGATTATTTACACCAATACCAACATTTCCCTGAGTATAGTACGCATTAGTACCGTTTTGTTGCCAAAGACTACTATTAGTACTATTACCGTCACCAATCGTATTCCACTGAGATCCATCATAACCCTGGAAATCAGAACCATTCCATCGAAGTGTACCTGCTTTTGTTAAATTAGAGTTGCCAAGTGTAAGACCATTCTCGGCCAAAATATCTCCAGAAACCTGCAATGTAGCACTTGGGCCAGACGAAGTCTTCTTAGACCCATCAAAACCAGTGCCCACATGTGCTCTTCCTGGAACATTAAGATACGCACCAAGACTTGGAGTGGTGATTAACTCACTATTAAAGGCACCTTGTAGTAACACCTCTACTTCACGTCTATCGTAGCCTAAAAACTCAGCCAATATAATTGTCGCGTCATCGTTATCCACTTGTGCATCTCCATTTACATCTGCAATTGCTTTTTGCGCATCAGTAAAAGTAAAGTTCCCTCGTACATAATTTGAGATTTGCACTGCATCCGCGTTATCCACTCGTCCGTTGCCATTTACATCACCGGAACCACCCTTAAAAAACACTGAACCATTAACATGAAGATTTGCACCTGGCGCGTTAGTATTAACACCAACGTTACCCGAAGAGTAATAAACACTTGATCCATTCACTGACCAAGGACTATTACCGCCGCCTCCGCCAAGCGCAGTCCATTCAGAACCATTGTATCCCTGGAACTGTGAACCATTCCATCGAATTGAACCAGCATCTGTTGAGTTTGAATTACCAACAATAATTCCATTACTTGCATAAATCTGACTTGTAATAATTCCATCACCTACGATAAGTCCATGAGCCAAGTTCACATCACCACCTGGATAGATAGTCAATGCATTATCTGACTGCGGGCCCCAAATACGCAGTGCCTCTTGTGCAGGACCAGACGCTGTATTATCAACGTACAATGCCCAGTGATCATTTGCACCACCGCCAAACTTAAGTTGAAACTCTGGATTAGCAACCAAGTTACGTACTCGAATAGTTGCTTTGTTTGGTGATGAATTATCTGCAACTTCCAACAAAGTTGTTGGACTGTTTGTACCCACACCAACACCAGAAGCATCGGTGTAAATTGCAGTTCCTTGATCAAACCAATCCCCATCTTGAATTTCTGATGAATCCCATCCATCAATACAATTATCCTCATCACCGATACACAGCTCATCACCAATTACTCGAGCACCACCAACGGTAGTACCAGAAATATCGATGCTCGCATTCTGCGGCCCTAAATCAGGATTATCTAAAATATTAAAAATGTATCCAGGACGATTATCTCCTGGTGGCTCAGCAGTCGGACCAACAAACTGGGTCTGTGCCTTGGCTACAGTTGTGGCCACAAAAAAAATGGCCACAAAAAAAGCCATTATTGACACGATCCTTAGCCCTAAAAATGTACGCATAAATGTTTTCATATTGGTTTGATCATAGAACCATTTGATGGGAAAATGGCATGATAAATAAAATAGTTAAAAAAGTATAATTTTAGGCAAATATCTCCCCTTGAAAAAAAGAAGACCATTTTGACGAAACCTCCGCTTTGTTATACAATATTATCAGCTTTTCAATCTGATAAGCAAATAAATTTTACCACAAAATTGAAAATTCGGCAACGATTTTTCCACAACTAATAACTTATAGAGTAAACCAACTCCTATGAACACAACACTCATCATAATTATCATTCTAGCAGCAGTCGTGCTATGGGTAATTTCGATCTTCAATAAGCTAGTACAACTCAAAAACCGAACTCAAGAGGCATTTTCAGATATCGACGTACAGCTAAAACGACGACACGATCTAATCCCAAACCTAGTTGAAACAGTTAAAGGCTACGCTGACCATGAAAAAGGTGTTTTTGAAGAAGTCACAAAAGCACGAACAGCTGCAATCAATGCACAAGGCGTTGCAGAAAAGGCTGAAAAAGAAAACATGCTTTCAGACACACTAAAATCAATCTTTGCAGTTGCAGAAAACTACCCAGACCTAAAAGCATCTGAGAATTTCTTAAAGTTGCAAGACGAACTTTCAGATACAGAAAATAAAATTCAAGCTGCTCGACGATTTTACAACGGGAATGTTCGAGACTTTAATACCGCAACACAACAATTCCCAAACAATCTATTTGTAGGAATGCTTGGCTTTAAAGATTTCGAATTCTTCCAAGTTGAGAATGAAAAAGAACGAGAAAACGTTAAAGTTTCATTCTAACACTACTCATATCGTACAATGTACAATCAAATTGATAGCAACAAAAGAAAAACCACTCTTTTAATTGCACTATTTATTGCAGTTGTAGTTGCTATTGGCTGGGTATTTTCAGAATTTACCCAATTTGGACCAGGAAGTGTTGTTATTGCCGCCTTCATTTCAATAGCCATGGCACTAACCGGATATTACAAAGGTGATAAAGTAGCACTCGCCAGCTCAGGAGCAAAAGGACCAATCGACAAGTCATCAAACGCCTATGTATACAGAATGGTTGAAAACCTAGCGATTACCGCGGGACTACCAATGCCGAAGGTATATATTATTGAAGATGGCGCGATTAACGCCTTTGCAACCGGCCGTGACCCACAGCATGCATCTATTGCAATTACTCAAGGAGCGATTCAACAGTTAGAAAATGAAGAGCTTGAAGGGGTAATCGCCCATGAACTTGCTCATATAAAAAATTATGACATACGACTCATGACAGTCGTCATTGTCTTGGTTGGGCTTATTGCGCTACTCTCTGACTGGTTTATTAGAATGCAATGGTTTGGTGGCGGTAGAAAAGAAAATAATCGTGAAGGCGGACAAGCACAAGCGATTTTAATGATTGCTGGCTTAATTCTCATCGTGCTCTCACCTATCATTGCTCAGCTGATCCAGTTAGCAGTATCTAGAAAGCGAGAATTCCTAGCAGATGCCTCAGGCGCTTTACTCACCCGTTACCCAGAAGGACTCGCCAAAGCATTAGAAAAGATTTCCCACCAAGGCGCTCAAATGAAAAGAGCAAATAATGCAACCGCGCACATGTATATTTCAAGTCCTTTTGGCAGAGGAAAGCATCTTATGTCAAAACTGTTTGCCACTCACCCGCCAGTTGAGGAAAGAATAAAAAGCCTACGAGGCATGACAATATAAAACATGGACCCACAAGCAGCAATTTTTGATAAATTTTCTCTACATGCACGCCAAAGCATTAAAAATGCTTTCTCTTTTGCCGCACAAGCAGGTCATCGGCACGTAAGCCCGGGTCACCTCATGCTAGGCGTAGTCTTACAAAAAGGTTCAGTTGGTCATGAAATAATCAGTAAGGCAAAGGTTGAAAATTTGAAGCTCAAACACTTTCTTTGCAAAAAATATAAACGAACACCAAAAATTCAAGAACTTATTATCGACAAGCAGGCTCAGAGTACACTAGCAAAAGCCGTAACACATGCCAGCATCAATAATCACTTGTACGTAGGCACCGAACACATACTGAGTGGCATTTTTGATATAGAAGATGAAATTCTTTCAGAATTTTTAACGCTATATGGTATTGATATAAAAAATATCAAACTGCACATTGAAACTGCATTAAACGGTGTAAGTAAGTTCAAAGACTTAACTAGCAACATAGAGCACTCACCAACATATCAAACGACTGATGATGGAATGGGTAAAAGTCAAAATACTCAAGAACTTGCATTAGAAAATTTTTCGATACATCTAACAGACCCAACAATTCAAAAAACTATAGACCCTGTAATAGGTCGAGACAAAGAAATTGAAAGATTAATTCAAATAATTTCAAGACGACAAAAAAACAACCCCATCTTACTTGGTGAGCCTGGAGTCGGAAAAACTGCCATTGCAGAAGGGCTAGCAAAAAAAATAACACAAGGCCAAGTACCTTCATACTTACTCAATAAAAAAATATACAGCCTTGACTTAACCGCATTACTTGCCGGCACAAATTTTCGTGGAGAATTCGAGCAACGATTAAAACATATTATTGATGAAGTTAAGCAGGATAAAAATATCATATTGTTTATCGACGAAATACATACTGTAGTCGGCGCTGGAGCAGCTGCAGGTGCAATGGATGCAGCAAATATTTTAAAGCCTGCACTCGCCCGTGGTGACATAAGATGTATTGGGGCAACCACTCTGGAAGATTACAAAAAAAATATTGAACCAGACACCGCACTTGAACGAAGATTTCAATCAATTTTAGTCGAACAACCAACAGTAACTCAGACAATCAAAATCCTCAACGGCATTAAAACTCAGTATGAAGAGTTTCATAATATAAAAATCCATCCTCAAGCAATCACTGCCGCTGCTGAACTAAGTGAGCGATACATCCCTGAAAGATTTTTACCTGACAAAGCGATCGATATTATCGATGAAGCGTCTGCACGAGCAAAAATTATCTATGCTCGTACTCAAAAAAAATCCCCAATCACCAAGCTTGAAAAAAAGCACTCTACAATAACCCAGAAAAAAATTGATAAAATTATAAATAATCATCTAATCCAAGCAGCAATATATAAAAAAACAGCGAAAGTAGAAAAAAAAAAGCAGCAGCAAATGCGAATGCAGAAAACGCATAAAAACCTGCAAATGCAGAGAATTCAGAACAGAAAAGCAGAAAAAGCACCGGCAAATGCAGGAAAAAGCAGCAGAAAAATGTATAAAAAAAGGCAGCAGTAAATGCAAAAGCAAGGCGAAGGCTGAACAAAAGCGAACGAAAAAAAATTACATGAAGCCATAGCAAAGCGCAAAAACTTCACCAAAAAAGAGGAAAAGAAAAATAAAAAGGAGAGGAGAGGAAGGAGAGAAGGATGAGAGAAGGAAAGGATGGTGATGAA
>CAYXZR010000010.1:0-20620 GCA_964470025.1 uncultured Gammaproteobacteria bacterium
ACTAGAGGTTATCGAGCCTGCAACTGATAAGCAAAAATTACAATGGGAAAAAGAATATCTTGGGCTATACGTGTCGGCACACCCAGTTCAGGAGTATATGGAGGTATTGCGTAGTGAGGTGATGCATTTGTCAGAAGTAGAAGAAAAAGTTGGGAAAGATGAGAGTGTAGTTATTACTACCGTTGGCGTTATTCAGACGGTAAAGAAAATAATGACTCGTGCTGGCAAGTCCATGGCATTTGCTCGAATTGAAGATGTTACCTCTGGAATGGAAGTGGTGGTTTTCCCGACTATCTTAGAGCTGCAGCCTGAGCTTTGGCAGGAGGATAACGTGATATTGATGAATTGTCGTGTATCCGATAAAGACGGAGAAATTAAACTGGTATGTAATCAGGCCAGGAAGATAGATAGTCCATCTTCTGCAAAATTGATGGTTTCTGAACTTAAACAGTTGAAAGGCACTAATCCGACTTTGCGTCGCTTTGGCAATAACAAATCAAATGGCAAGTCGGAAGCCAGTGCGCATAGTGCGGAGTTGTTGGTGAAGGGGACGGTGTATATTAAAATGCCTGAGAGGGTTGATGCACAAACAGCACATCAGTTGAAGGAGATATTAAAGCATCATGCGGGGAAGTATAAAGCCTGCTTATATATTGCATCCTCACTAGGAGGTAAGCGTGTTCAAACTAGCTATATGATAGATAATTCAGGTATAGTAAAAGAAAAGATAGAACAATTACTTGGAGTTGATACATTTTTAACCCATTTATAATGAAAGAGCAACCATTCTACGTTAATAAATTTCAAACTATACTCGGGCTAGTTTTTGCTGCAATAGCCGTCGTTCTTTTTGTCTTTGTCTGGTATGTATTGTGGGCGAGAGTGACGATAGTTTTGCATACAGCCCAAGAAGCTATTTCTAGAGAATTTTTTGTTCAAGTGTCTCAAGAGCCAAGTTCCGAGCAGGTAGCTGAAGGACGTGTTTTTGCAGTGCCAATTTCTGTGAGTGAGCGATTTAAAGCTTCTGGATCCAAGGAGGTTGAACAGGAAGAAGGTATTGTTGGTGAAGTAGTTATTCGAAATTCATACAGTCGTGATCAGACACTTGTAGAAACTACTCGGCTCGCCTATAGCGATGATCCGGATACGGTGATTGCTCGTTTGCGAACGACTGTAACTGTTCGTGCGGGTGAATCACTTTCAGTTCCTGTGTACTTTGATCGACCCGAAGAGCAAACTGTTGTACGGACAGGCACCTTGATCATTCCTGGTTTATGGGGAGTGTTGAAAGACTATATTGTGGCAGAGGTGACTGAACCGCTGCAGTCTGGCGCACGTACCGTTTCTGTGGTACAGGATGAAGATATTGCTTTAGCTCGTACACAACTTGAAGAGCGTCTTATTGATCAGGCATTGAATACAGTTGATGATGAGTTAGGAGGAGCTGCAGTACTGTGGCCTAAAGTTGTGGGCCAGTCATCTTTGAATTACTCGTTTAGCTCACAGTCTGGAGATGTCGCTTCTGAGTTTACAGTTACTGTAGATGGACAAATACCTATTGTTGTTGTAAATGAGAATGATTTATATAGAGTATTGCGAGACAGTATTAATAATGAAGTCGGAGGAGAGCAGCAGATAGTTGGTATTAATGAAGATTCTACATCATATGCAATTGAAAGTATTTCTACTGAAGATTCTAAAGCATCTCTTCGAGTTACGGTTAGCGCTTCTGCTATTGGTGCTCATGATAGTGAATTGCGCGATTCAAGTGCTATTCTTGGAAAATCAACGGATGAAGTTTTTGAGTATTATGAACAATTTCCTTCTATTACCTCTGTAGATATCCACTTTTCTCCTTCATGGCTCAAGAAAATTCCAAGAATACGTGATAAGATTACTATAGAATTTACTAACTAATATGCCTTGCTTGCGACATAAGCATACTATTAAGTCATTTGCTTCAATGGCTCTAGTGAGTTTGGCTGCATTGCCAAGCTTTGGTTCGCTTTTGGCAGAAAAGGTAAATACCTTAGTGACGCCGACTACAGTTATAGTTAATGATGTCACTGTTCAGGATTCAGTTACGCGCTGGAAGCCAATTTCACTTAATTTTGAGATTAATCCTGGAGAGACAATTTGTGAGAATTCCGCAGTCAATCCTTTTTATGATTATAGGGTTGATGTTTTTTTTCGTCGTCCTGGAGGGGTGGCATATGATAAAGCTGTTCCTGGATATTATGCAGCTGATGGTAATGCAGCTGATTCAAGGGCATTTTGTGGTAATGTGTGGCGAGTTACTTTTGTGCCAGATGAAGTTGGCCGCTGGGAGTATAGCGCAGTTATTTCTAAAGGTGCAGGGATTGCCGTTTCTGAAGCACAGGCTTCAGATCCAGTAGTTCGAGAAGGTAGCTTTGATGTTTCACCGATTGTTGCACACGAGGGTGATGATTTTTATCGAAGAGGCATGCTGAGACATCCGGATGGGTCTCGATACTATCGCTTTGACAACGGTGAGTATTTTTTAAAGTCGGGGCCAAATAGTCCAGAAACTTTTTTAGGATACACTGGATTTGATGATACACCATGGGCTCGAGCTGGAAATTCTGACGTTAATATTGATTTTGACGCCCATGTTGCAGATTACGCTGGCCTAGCGCCGCTATGGTCTGATGGAAAAGGTGCAGGTATTTTTGGTGCCATAGACTTTTTAGCTGCAGAGAAAATGAATGTGGTATATATGCTTGCTTTTAATGCGGGTGGTGATGCGCAAAATGTCTGGCCTTATAATGATAAAAACTTCTTTGAAAATATTAATACGTTTTCTCGGTATCAGGATTTTTCACAGTCGCTAGATAAATTTAAACGGTTTGACGTTAGTAAGCTGGATCAGTGGAATCGTGTGTTCACTCATATGATGCATCAAGGTGTGGCAATTAATTTTGTGCTTTCCGAAGAAGAAAATCAGGTTCTTTTAGGCGGCGGTGGTACTAATTCTTTTACTAACGAGCGTAAGCTTTTTTATCGTGAATTAATAGCTCGTTTTTCTCATCATAATGCACTCTTTTGGAATATTGGTGAAGAAAATGGTCAGACTAATCCTGACTGGAAAACTCAGTCATCACGTGATGGTTGGTACGCACTTCATGGTGAGCGAGAGCAGTGGATTGATTATTTATATAACCTAGATCCATACCAGCATCCAATTGTTTTACACACTATTCCTCCTGATGAGGGTTTTGATCCACCAGCAGAGGTCTATGAGGATTTGTTAGGAAATTCTAATTTCTCTGGACCGTCAATGCAGTTACAAGAACGAGATAATCGAAATATTTATAATTGGACTGGAAGGTGGGTTACGGAAAGTGCAGGTGCAGGACATCAATGGGTAGTTAACCTGGATGAGTATTTAAATTACAATAAGGGTATCTATGATAATCACGATGTCATACGAAAAGAGGTGCTGTGGCCGCATTTTATGGCTGGTGGAGCAGGAGTTGAGTGGTATTATGGTCAAGGTGCAGATGGTTATAACTATGACCAGCAGGATATAAATTGGCGAGGACATGAGGGTGATAATGAATTTTTTAATATATGGCGGGATTCACGCAATGCATTGCACTTATTTAGAGATTTTGGAATTCCTTTCTGGGATATGACCTCTGATTATGGTAATACTGTAACTCCTGATGCGCGTGATTTTGTGTTATCTACTCCTGATGAATCATTCTTTGTTATTTACCGAACAGAAGAGGACATAAGCAGCAGCATTAATCTTCCAGAGAAAGAATATTTTGCACATTGGTATAATCCAGTTTCAGGGGTATTTGTTGCTACGGCGATACCATTTTATGGTGGCTTTGGGTCACCATATCCGGTTGGTGGATTTATTGGCGAAAATGATGATTGGGTGGTGGTCATAAGTGATACCCCTGATTTCTCCCAGAAGGATTCATATGAGTTTAACTTTGATTCAACTGATCAGGGATGGAGCTTTGTGGTTCCACTTGGACTTGAGCCGGCTCGTGGATCCTATGATGCTGGCTCGCTGAATGTCTATCCTGATTCACTTGGCGGTATGGGATTTTGGGATTCTCCGGTGCTGTCTTTGGATCGATTTACTGGCACTCCTTTAGAAGTTGGTGAGAGGTTATATAAAGCTCGTTACTTTGTACGAAGTGATAAACGTTTGGATCCAGGAACTGCGCCGACTTTACGCTTTAGAACAGCTGAGGAGGATTTTAGTGTAAGTGCTGTTACTGGCATTGAACCAATAGACTATGGAGCAGCTTTACCTAATTCAAATGGAGAATGGTTTGAACATTATTTTGTGCTGCCACATGAAGAGGCATTGCGCGTTAGTTTTGATGTGCTGAGTTTTTCTGATACTGATAGTATGATTTCTAAAGTATCTCTTGATGAAGTTGATATTACAGTTGAAAAAGAATTATCTTCATCCCCGAGTCTTCTTACAAGGTACGATCTTAGGACATCAGATGCTGACGCATGGAGTTATGTTGATAGTGAATACTTTAGTTCACCACCGAGTGAAAAAACTGAAGATGGCTTATCAATTTTTTATGATACTAACGCTTCAAGTCATCTGGTTGGTTTTTGGGAATATCTTTCTAGTGTTGCAATTGAAGCTGGAGAGATTTATCGCATCGACTACACAGTAGCTTCAAATATCCCTGGTAATGCTAAAGACCAAATTCCGGCGTTTAGGCTTAGGATGAATAGTGAGTTTTTTCATTATTATTCTTTATTAAACGTGGACCCTAGAGATGCTTCGTCATTAGCGCCTGTAGCGGGCAGTCCAGCGGTGTATAGTTTGTACTTTATCGCCCCAGAAGAAGTCGATGGTCAGCGAATGCTACTTTCATTTGATATGGTAGAAAGTAGTGGGGTACAAATGTCTTCTTTGCCTATCACCTTGCAGCAAGTTAGTGTCTACCGATACTAATAGTTGACTAGGTGGGCAGTGCTTGGTACTATAATAGTACTAGTGATTGGCATGGCTACCAACCATGCGTTCATGTGAACCCTTTGGCTAAGCTAGTAGACAATATGTTAAGAGGTCGGCAATTGCCGGCAATTTGGGTGGAACCGCTCACAAGAGTCCCAATCAGGTATATTCTGGTTGGTTTTATTTTTATTTTTATTTTTTATATATGAATAACGATACATTGCATAATCTACGACATTCTTTAGCGCATCTTTTGGCTGCTGCAGTTCTTGAGCTGTATCCTGGAACTAAAAATACTATTGGTCCAGCTATTGAGAATGGCTTCTATTATGACTTTGAATTCCCTGAGGGTATTAGTATTTCCGATCAAGATTTATCAGCGATACAGAAAAAGATGAAGGAGATATTAAAAACATGGAAGGATGGTTTTCAGGGAAGAGAAGTGAATGAGCAAGAGGCTCGTGATTTCTTTAAGGATAATCAATACAAGCTGGAGCTTATTGATGAAATTGTTGAGAAGGGTGAGAAGATTACACTATATACTTCTGGCGAATTTATTGATTTGTGTCGAGGTGGTCATGTTGATGAGATGAAAGAGATTAATCCAAAAGCTTTTTCGCTCGATCGACTTGCTGGAGCGTACTGGAGAGGAGATGCAAAAAATAAAATGCTTACACGAATTTATGGGGTGGCATTTTCAGATCCAGCAGAGTTGAAAGAATATCGAGTGATGATGGAAGAAGCGATGAAGCGCGATCACCGTAAGATTGGCCAAGAGCAGCAACTATTTTTTACTGATGAGATGGTGGGTAAGGGGTTGATCATGTGGATGCCAAATGGAACGATTATTCGTAATGAGATAGAAAGATTAGCTGTAGAAATGGAGCGAGCTGCTGACTATGAGCGAGTGGTGTCTCCACATATGGGTAAAGAGCAGTTGTATCTGACTTCTGGACACTTACCTTACTATAAAGACGGCATGTATCCTGCGATGGAGATGGATGATGGCACATATTATTTAAAAGCGATGAACTGCCCACACCATCATGTAATGTATGGTCATTCACCTCACAGTTATCGAGACTTACCAGTGCGATATGCTGAGTATGGGACTTGCTATCGCAATGAATTGTCAGGAACTTTAGCAGGACTTCTTAGAGTTCGTGGGCTAGCTATGAATGATGCGCATATTTACTGTACTAAGGATCAGATTAAAGAGGAGTTTAAAGCTGTAATGGAAATGACGATGAAGTATTTTGAGCTTTTCGGTCTTGAGAAGTATTGGTTTCGACTTTCTAAGTGGGATCCAGCTCATACCGATAAGTACATCAACCAGCCAGAGAATTGGGAATACTGCCAAGATGTGTTGCGTGAGACGATGCAAGAGATTGGCTGTGAGTTTGTAGAGGCTGAAGATGAGGCAGCGTTTTATGGTCCAAAGGTAGATGTGCAGTTTAAGTCTGCAGTTGGGCGAGAGGAGACAATGTCGACTATTCAGCTTGATTTTTTGGCCAAGGAGCGTTTTGGCCTTACTTATACTGACGAGAAAGGGGAGCAGAATAATGAGGTATTTGTCATCCATCGTGCGCCACTATCAACCCATGAACGATTCTTGGCGTTTATTATTGAGCATTATGCTGGTGCGTTTCCAGTATGGCTAGCACCTGTGCAGGTGCAGCTTATCTCTGTTGGAAAAGACTTTAATGAGCATGTATTAAAGCTTGGTAAGCAGCTTAAGGAAGCTGGTATCCGTGTAGCAACTGACGTGTCTGATGAGACAGTGGGTAAGAAGATTCGCAATGCAACTAAGATGAAGGTGCCGTATATGTTGGTGATTGGTCAGAAAGAGATCGACAGTGATATGTTGGCAGTTCGTATTCGAGGCCAGGAAGAGCTTGAAGAGATCACGCAAGATGCTTTTGTTCAAAAGGTTCAAGGTGAGATACAGCATCGTTCATAAAGTAAACTAGCAAATATTTATTAAAAAGCGGCAATAAGCCGCTTTTTAGTTTAATTGACTAGATTGATTATTTATAGTACTATGAAGCTCTGCAATTTTTGCAAATTAACGTTCTTTTCAAGGAGAAGCATATGCAAGATACGATTGGTATTGATTTGGAGGAGGTTCTGAAAGAGGCTCGACGACTTGTTGCTAGTGGCTCCCTGCAGGGTGGTCAGATAGTTTCAATATGTGGTGATCCGTTTCAGCAAAGGGGTATTTACAGGTCAAGTATTGCCAAGGCAGAAGTGATTCAGAAGGATATCGGTGAAGGTGAAGAGTGGGTACTATATATCACTTGCTCAAAAACATTCAGACATAAAGGCCTGAGTCTTGAGCCGGTTGGTGATTTGCAGAGGTACAGTTTACCACTTAAACATGGTTTGTTGTCCGATATTTCAAATGGAAATATGTTTATTACTCAATGCAAGTATGCCACTACCTGTATGCTTATCCCAAATACAAATAGAGAAGAGCTTATAGTTCTCGATTGATTTGTTTACCACAGCGACATCGTTGCTGTGGTTTTTTATTTTTTTAGTGCGTCTCTGATTTCTGTTAGTAGTTCCACTTCCTTAGAAGGTGTTGGGGCAGCGGGTTCGTTGTTTTCTGCTTTTTCTTTAGTTTTATTGAATTGCTTGATTGTAATAAATATTGCAAACGCAATTATCAAGAAGTTGATTATGGTGTTAAGGAATAGCCCATAATTAAGTGTTATTGCTTCTGTTGTTTCGGTAGCTTTTTTTAAAGTAAACGCAAAGTTAGAAAAATCAATCCCTCCAACTAGGTATCCGATCGGAGGCATAATAATGTCATTTACAAAAGATGTAACAACTTTACCAAAGGCTGTACCAATAACAATACCGATTGCCATGTCGATGACATTTCCTTTGATTGCAAATTTTTTGAATTCTTCAAGCATAAGTAGTTTATAGTTTATTAATTTGTTCTGCTAGCTTAATATCTTTTTTGGTAATGATATCACCGGCATCATGTGTATTCATGCTGATGCGTACATGTTTATAGCTGAACAGCTCTATATCTGGATGGTGATTATGAGCCTCAGCAAGTTGACCAACTTCATTTACAAAGTTTAGCGCTTCTTTAAAATTGTGAAATGTAAATGTTTGTTCTAATTTTTTATTATTTTCTTTCCAGTGTGTTGGAATGTTCATATGTGTTATTTCCATTCATCGTTTGTGTCAGCGAGCTCTTCTGCAAGTGATCGCATGCCAATATTTTTTCTTAGTTCTTCTGCTTGCTCCATGCTTTCTATTGGCGCTAAGCTCTCAGCGCCTTCTTTAGTGGTTATCCATTGCGTCCCATAAATCTGTGGCTTACCTTGAGCTACCAATACTCGATCTTCTAAATATGCCAGATCTTCTGCTGCAACCTCTTCTGGTTCCTTAGCTTTCATTAGTGCGAGGCAGCGTTCTTGAAATTCTAAATCTAGATTTGCATGTTGTGCTATTAGCCATGCAGCATGTGCCGCTTCCGCGCCTACTTTTGATTTCGTGGGCCAACCGATTTGCTCTATTATTGATTTTAACTTTTCTGTATTTTGCTTATCGATTTCAACAGCCTTTGTGCCATCACCTTTTTGTCGAGCTTCTTGATCTTCACTGGCCATCGCTATTATCTCACTTGCAAAAGCTGCTCTCATTAATTCTGATCCTCTCTCCATAGTATATAAATATATTTTGACTTAAATTAGCCTAAATGATATAGTTTTATGATACCATATTAACATTATGAGTCAAAAAGTATTAGTAATTTTGGGCACGACAGCATCTGGCAAGACATCTTCGGCGGTTGATTTGGCGCGTAAGTATGATGGAGAGATTGTTTCGGCTGATTCACGTCAGGTGTATCGAGGAATGGATATTGGGACTGGCAAAGATCTTGCTGAATATGGTGAGGTCAAGCATCATATGATTGACGTAGCTGATCCGCGAGATGACTTTAGCTTGGCTGACTACCAGCCACAAGCGTATGCAGCTATTGAAGGTATACTCTCTAGAGGAAAAGTGCCGATTATTTGTGGCGGGACTGGGTTATATATCTCGGCATTAGTTGAGGGATATATCCTTGATGAATGCTCACTTGCTTCTGATAAAGCTACTACGATTCGTAGCGAGCTTGAAAGCATGAGCTTAGATCAATTGCTAGCTGAACTTGAACAAATTGATCCTACTACGTATGAAGTAATTGATAAGCAAAACAGACGGCGAGTGCAGCGTGCAGTAGAGATATACCGTCAGACGGGTGTGCCAAAATCACAGCGACACCAAAAGAAGCGGCCGCCATATGAGTTTTTACAACTTGGAGTTACATTTGATAAGGTAGTTCTTGATCAGCGTATTGATAAACGACTGACACAGCGACTAGAAGAGGGAATGATTGAAGAGGTACAACAACTTCATGGGCAAGGAGTTAGCTGGCAGCGATTATATGATTTTGGTTTAGAGTATCGCTGGGTTGCAGATTATTTGCAGCAAAAAATTACCAGAGAAGAGATGGTAACTGGTTTATCTAAGGCGATTAAGCAATTTGCAAAACGACAAAAGACATGGTTTAAGCGAGATGAGAGTATTCATTGGTTTGCTATTCCTGATGAGGTAGATAGATTAGTTAAAGATTTTTTGAATAAATAAAAAACCGCCATAGGCGGTTTTGAGATTTTTAGGCTGCTTTTTTTTGGTTTTTGTAAATGTTGATTATTTGTTCTGTGAAAGTATCTAATCCTTCTGTTTGTGAGTCGTTGAAGTCTTCTTTCAGTTGATCGTAATTGTAGGCAAGTTGGAGGGCTCGTTCTCTTTGGTTCTCTGGAATATTGAGTGGATTAGCTTGTGATGATTGCCTTAGCTTGTTTAGCTCATCAACAATTTCTAGCATTATTTCTCCTTCTTCCATACTGTCCAGGGAGAGGTTAACTTCTTTGCTTATGTCATCTCTTAATTCCATCTCCTCAACAGCTTCTTGGAGTTGACTTAAGGCCTCTTCTCGAGCTCCTTCTGGAATAAATTTTTCCATATATTTTAGCTTTATTATTTATCAAATAAATTTGTAATATTTTTAGGTAAGCTATCGAGCTTTGATCCTAGCCACTCATACCAAAGCTCCCCACGAACCTTATCCTGTGGTTTTTCTTCGGCTTGCTTGTCTTCTTGTTCTTCCATATTACTTTAGTTTTGACTCAATGAGATTTTTAGTCTGTTCTGGGTCAGCTTTTCCTTTAGTTTGACGCATTACTTGGCCGACGAAAAACTGTATGAGGGTTTCTTTTCCAGCTTTATACTGAGTTACCTGATCTGGATTTTGTGTAATGATTTGGTCAATAATTTCGCTGAGCTCTCCTTCGTCTGTGCCACCAGAAAGATCTTCTTCTTCGAGAATCACCGAAGGATCTTTGCCCGAAGTTGCCATCATCTCTAGGAGTTGCATAGCAATTGTAGAGTTTACTTTGCTTTGATGGACTAAGGTGATAAATTCTGCAAAATTTTCGGCAGTGATTTCTGCACATGAAACTACATCTCGACCATCTTTGGCTAGTATCGTCATGAGTTTGTTTGTCAGCCAGTTGCTAGCTTTTTGAGCAAGCTTGCCTTTGTATGTGTCCCACACTTCTTCGTCAGTGCCTTCGAGCTCACCATGAGCTAGTAGCCATGCGCGGAGCTCTGACATTACTTGTTCAAAGAAATTTGCAAGTCCCTTGTCATCAGTGATGACAAGTGCATTTTCTTCTGAGATATTATATTCATTCATCAGTCGTTGACGTTTTGCTTGCGGAAGCTCAGGAAGTTCGTTTTTGATACTTAGCACATTAATGCCATCAGTTGCTTGTAAGTTGATTGGCGGGATGTCTGGTTCGGGGAAGTAGCGATAGTCATGAAGCTCTTCTTTAACACGCTGTTGCTCGGTAATTGCTTTTGCTTCGTTCCAGCCTCGAGTGGTTGACTCAGTTGGTGGTGTGCCTTCATTCCAAAGCTTAGTTTGGCGTTTGATTTCGTATTCGAGGGCGCGTTCTACTGAGCGGAAGGAGTTAATGTTTTTTACCTCAGTTTTTGGATAGTATTTTTTAACGGTACCATCGTCATTTAGTTCATCAGTTAAAGAAATATTGGCATCACAGCGAAGGTGACCTTTTTCCATGTCAGCATCAGAAATTTCCAAATGACGCATCATGAGGCGAAGCTCTTGTAGGAAAATTTTTGCTTCAGCTGGAGTACGCATATCAGCTTCAGTTACCATTTCCATGAGTGGTGTTCCGCCACGGTTATAGTCCACTAGCGTGTGCTTACCATCAGCTGAGTGAGTGTTTTTTGCAGCGTCTTCTTCAAGGTGAATATGATGTAGACGAATAGTTTTTGGCTCTTTGTTTACTACGATATCAAGATGTCCGCCAATGCATGGTGGCTTAGTTGATGAGGTAATCTGGTAGCCCTTTGGTAGGTCTGGATAAAAGTAGTTTTTACGTTCAAATTCAAAAGTAGCAGGGATGTCGCAGTTAAGCGCTAAGCCAGCTTTGATTGTCCATTCGATTGCCTTGCGGTTTGGTACGGGCAGTGTGCCAGGATGTGCCAGGGAAATAGGGGAGATGGTAGTATTTACTGGCTGATTTTCGCCAGAATTATCGTCCCCACAGAACATTTTTGACTGCGTTTTGAGTTGGATGTGGATTTCTAATCCGATTACTGGAGTGAGTTTCATATGGGCTTATATTAGCTATTTTTTTCTCAAAAGTCAATCAAGAAAAAACCTGTCTGAGACAGGTTAAAAAAGGCGAAAGTTGATGCTAGGGGCAACTTTCATAAATTCAGGTCTTGGTAGAAGAGCGATGATGAGCAGGGTGATGAGAGTGGCGATGTCTTTCATCTAACTTAACTCCTTGTGGTTAGCTGATGTTGCTGAGAAGATATCATGAAATTTGCGTTTATGTCAAAAAAAGTCCACCGATTTTTGATCGATGGAACTAAGGAGGAGGTTAAGTCATTTTGGCTATGATTGTTAGTATCGTAAGACAGATGCTGAGGGATATGATACATCCAAGTATCGCTGCTATTGCTCCGCCAAGATTTAAGGAAAAGAATGTTACTAGGACAACGACAATTGTTATCATTGCCAGTATGATTTCAGAGCCATCCATGACAAACAGTACAAAGAGTAAGTCTCTCATTTTATGTTTCCTTTGCAAGTGTGAGAAAGAGCTATAAATATTTTATATCATAAAATTAAAAAAATGTCAATATTTATGACATTTTTTATCTTATTTTAGCTATTTTACTTGACTAGATTCCAGATAGCTTCAGCAATTTCTTCACGAGGCAGTATTTTGCCATCTTTGCAGCATTTGATTAAATCCCAGTTATTTTTCTGTGCTAGATAGAGACAGCTAGCTTCGGCTTTTTGTAAGTGATCAAGCTGTTCATGGCCGTCGTTGCCTTGCCCGCGACTCACAATTAGATCATAGGAGGTTTGCGCGTCGACATGTAAGAAAATAATAGTATCTGGTCGAGGAATTTTAAACGTATCAAATTCCATTTTTTCAAGCCACTGGCTATAGTTTTCAAGTTGATCGGCTGATAGTTTGGTACTTTGATGGATGAGATTTGCAGTATAGTATCGATCAAGAATTACTGTTTTGCCATCAACTAGCCATTGTTTTATTTGTTCACTAGACTCCCAGCGATCCGCAGCGTATAGCACTGATGCTAAGTGTGGGTCAATGGTAGTCGGTTGCCCAAATGCACCATCGAGGTATTTGCGAACCATGCCACCAAAAAAATTTTGTGTGTACTGTGGAAAATCAAGTGTTTCAACTTCTTTACCTTCGCTTATATATTTTTGTTTCAATAATTCAACTTGCGTCGCTTTGCCTGAGCCATCAATACCGTCGATTACAATTAATTTTCCCATACTATTTACTCACAATATCATGCTCACCTCGCTTGATATCAAAGCGACCAGGATCGTCATCGAGGTGTAGCTTAAGCCCAAACTGTCCAAATTCTTTTTGCAAAATTTCTCCAATCTGACTCGCTCGTTTTTGTAGGGTTGGATGCACGAACCGAGTTGCTCGAAGCTCAACTAAGTAAACAAGAGAAGCAATATCGCCAGTCATGCGGTTTGGGAGATTGTATCCCATGGCTGTGTAGTACTGCTGTTCTTCAGTTGATAAAGTAAGTGCTGCTAGCTTTTCTTTTTGCTTCTTGAGTACTGCCTGGGCATCGTCATGCATTACTTGAGGTAGCGAATCAATATAGAATTGTTCAAAGCCGTGTTTGTCGGTGAGAAGCGGCATACGTTGAGTCACTGCACGATGTCGCTGTACATCTCGGAATGAACCAAAGTCAAGCATAAAGCCCAACTGCATCGTGCCACATTCTGCAAGATACTTAGGGAGCTCTGTTTTTGCTGGTCGTTTTTCAAGTACATCTCTTGATTGTTCTAGTAATGCTGTGTCGATGCAGTTGTGTAGCACGTCAATAGCATCACCATGATGAGTGGTGGTATCGAGGTACGTGTGATGTTGTGTCCAGAAGGCATTGTACTCTTCGGTTTTTTCGTAACGCTTGGCAACAAATGAACTTGGAAATGCTTCTTCCAGCGCAGCAAGTAGACTATTTGCAATATCTCTGACTTCAGATAGTGGATGATGTCGAAGTAACATTACTTTGTCAGCGGCTTGGCGAAGGTTGGTATGCCATGCAAGATTTGTAGATGCACCAGCAGGTAAGTATCCTCGCATAATATCAAATGCTCGTGCATTAATTGCTTTATCATACACTGCTTCTTTTTCACCCTCACTAATAGGGTACTGCTCTTTAAGATGCTTAATTACGGGCTCTAGTCCTCGCAAGTAAAATGTTCTCCATTCTTCAAGTATTTCATTTGCTTCATCTGTTCCGGCAGGATTAATGAATGGTTGTTTTGAAAAATCAATATATCGAGTTGATGACTCTTGTCCACTGTAGAGTGGCCAGTCTTGGATTGCTTTTGCGGCAAGCATGGAAACTCCCTCAATAAAAATTGTAACAGTTCCACAGTCTCCAATTGATTTGTGGCCATATCCAACATAGTAACTTGCCATGAATTTTTCCGCGCCTTTTTTCATGAGTGTTTCTAAATGCTCATGTACGCCACCTGTTGATCGAGAGTGAAGCGCTTGAATCATCGCTTCAGCTTCTGGATTAATAATCGCACCAGTATTTAAGACGAGTACCATTCCTCCTTGTGGTAATTGTTTTTCTGCATGTTGTAGTTTTGCTGTAGTCATATGTTTATTGTGTTGCGTAAAATGTTTCTTGCCATTTTTCACTGTAATAATTACTGTCTTGTTGACGTTCAGAATATCTAATGATTGGTCCGATAGCAAATACTGGGTTACCTTGGGTGTCAGGGTATGCAGCAATGATGTAGTCTAGTCCATCGATTCGCTCTTTAGTTTCTCTGTTGTAGCTTAGATTGTATGAATGTTCAAAATTAATATCTAAGTATTCTTTATTGATATCTCCAGTGATGCTGACAATTTCTCGATCAAAATTACTAATAAAATTATATTCTTCAGGATCGAGCTCTGTGCCGACAAGTTCTTTTTGTGTGATCACAAGCGCTTCATCGAGTAGTAGCTCTAATCGGGTTAGTCGATCATATGACTTTGATGCGCGACTAATAATTTCTAGATTTACTAGACCTTCTTTTAGCATTCTGGTTGTTGCAAGAAGATCAGCGTACATTTCTGGCTGAGGCTCGATGTATCCATAGCTGAAGTAGCTGCCAAAGCCTTGCTCGACAAATAGTGGAACTCGTTCGATGATGACTTCTCTGTGAAAATTTGTCCACGCGCTTAATGCGGAATTGATTACCTTGTCTTCCCACGCTTGTGTTGTCATAAACGCTGGAGAATTGTCACTTACAATAAAGGTGTTACGCAAAGCTTCAAATAGACCAAGGTATGCGTTGTCATGCCAGGTGTTTTGATTGAATGTGACAAGCCCTGAAGCTAGTTTGGTTATTCGCTGACTGTAGTTGCTAAACTGGTTATTGGCTAGTATTTCTAGTAGCATTCCCGCCCTAGTGTTATCAAGAAGGTGTAATAGGTCAAGGCCAGTAGGGAAGCAGCGGTATCGTGTTCGATCGTATTCGCAGCCGGTGATTTGCTCTGTGGTTTTTGGGACAGTGCTTACCAAGTCAGAGCCAGTGAGTTGATCAAATACTCGATCTTCTAGAACATATTGATTTCTAAGAAGCCGTAAGCCCTGTAATTCTTTGGAGTCTTTTGTTCCACCAAGAATTTCCGGGAACGAAAGCGCATCAATTGTTTGTTGAATTGTTGTAATTTTATTTTTAACTTCTTCGATATTTGTGTCGAATTGTTCAATTGTATTTTCACTTAAGCCAAGTTGTTCGAGTACCTCAACATACTGCAGATAGGTAAGGTTGGTCTCTAGTCCCTGGAAGAATGAAATTGCTTTATAGATATTTGCCCACTCGTTTTGTAAGTTTTGATTGTTGCTAATATCACTAGCTAGGAATAGTCCTGCTAAGAAGCTGATTCTATGATCTTGTTCATCAAGTAGGCAGTCGGCGCAGTCATTTGCTTTGCTCCAGAGAGGGAAGAGTGCATCGTTAAGCCAAGTGATAGTAAGGAAATAGTTTTTTAATTTTTCTGAATTTTGATATTGTTTTGGCGGTGTGTACTGTGCGTAGCTTTTTTCATAGAGCAGGATAGGTGATTTTGATAGCTTAGCTTTTTGGGTGATCAGCTCTATCTCAGCTTCTACTTGATTTTTTAGCGTTGGTGGTATTGTGAATTCGTAAACATCTGCTTCAGCGGGAGTAAAAAATATTTTTTCTGAGCTGATAGTATCTTCCACTTGATTTTCTTCTGGGCTTAGTAGCTTGAGTGCGGTAGCTAAGTATGCAAGCTCAAGCCGAAGTGATTCGGTTATTAGGTCTGTTTCGATACCAAATTCTTGTTGACGAGCGTCATAGCGATCAGCCACGTCATTGTAGAGTTCATTGAGAAAATCCCAAAGCGATGGATAAAATCTCTCTTGTTCTATTTCTTTAAAAATAATGTGCATTGTATCTTGATAGACACCAACAACAGAGTCGCTGCTAATAAAAATAGGCACTTCTTGGGATTTGAGGAGTCGGTATGACTCTTCCCAGTTTTTTGGTGCTTGCTCAAATGGCGATTCAATCGCAGTAAATCCAAACGCAGCGAGTTTGTGCAGGTATTCATCGGTGTCAATTCGACGAGAAAAATCTCTAAAATTTACTACCTGCTCCTTAATGTTGTTGAGTGGCAGTTCGTAGTTTGGAGCGGTGTTTTGATAGGAAAGTGGGATTGGTTGATAGTATGAAGAGATAAATTCTTGTTCCTTGGCAATTTGAGATATTTGGTCGGCCAGTGAGCCGTTGGTATCTTCACTGTCACTTACAGGTAGGTTGCCAGCGTTTGTGTTAGTTGTTCTATTGATTGGTGGAGGTGATGGGATAGCTGTTTCAGTTTGGTTGTTATTTACCGATATAAACAAAGCAACAAGAACTGCGATAATAACGATTACTGCTACTGCAATACCTACAATTACGATTGTTGTTTTTTTGTTTAACATGTTTTATTTTCCTGTTGACCCAAATCCGCCTTCACCACGAGTTGTTTCAGAAAGGGTGTCGACTTCTATGATGCTCGCATGACTAATTGGAGTCATTACAATTTGTGCAATTTTATCGCCTTTACTAAACGTGTACGGCTCTTGACCTAGATTGATTAAGGCTACGTTTATTTCACCTCTATAGCTGGCATCCATAACTCCTGCCAAGGTATGGATTCCATGTTTTGAGGCTAAGCCGCTTTTATCAAGGCAACGAGCAACATGATCGTCAGAAAACTCCATGGCAAATCCTAGTGGGATTAGCTTTCGTTCACCTGGTTCAAGGCTAAATTCGACTGGTGTAAATACATCCATGCCGGCATCATTTGAATGTGCATATGAGGGGAGAAGTGCGTCGGCGCTGAGTTTTTTAATTTTTAATTCCATGTTTTTCGATAATAGAATCTATTTGATTAAACATTGGTTGATGATCAGGATTATTGTTGTTGATTTTTTCATCAGCCAAAGAAATTAACTCAGGAATTGTCTTTTCGGTTGGTTGTTGTTCGTCTTGTAAAAATTCTTCCCAACTTTTTTCTGCATCGTCAGCTTTTTTGTTTCGGGCGATTAGTCTCTCATATCGTGTTTTTTGATCAACTTCTAGATGTACGATAATTATGTTATGGTCTTTTTTGATTTGTTTTAAGTCATCTAGTCGTCGCGCATTTGAGATACAGATGTTTTGTTCAGGCCATTCTGTAATATCTTGGCTCATTACTTTTGCTAGGATATCATTGCCAAACTGTTCTCTGAGCGCAACAGACATACCAACTGTGGTGTCTCGTGTTTCTGGTAAGTATATCCTCTTTAGGAGATCAGTAAGGATGCTTGTAAAGCTTGCGGTGCGAAAATTGTATTTGTCAGCCAGGTACTGAGCTGCGGTGTCTTTTCCTGAGGCTATGTGTCCAACAAATGCAATAATCGTTTTTTTACTCATGGGTGCTTTATTCAAAGTTTTTGTGCATTTGGCTGGCTTTTACGCCGGTGTCGCCGAAGTATTTGCTTTTTAAGTCAGGATGTCCGTATGGCCGTTCACATGGTTCTGATAGCTGAGCAAATACTACTTGACCGATTTTCATACCAGGATATAGCGCGATAGGCATGGTTGCTACATTGAAAAGTTCTAGGGTAACTCGAAGGTTGTTGCCTGGATCAATAAACCCTGCCGTCGCATGTACTAGTAGGCCTAGTCGACCTAGGGAGCTTTTACCGTTTAGCATGTACAGATATTTATCATTCACGCCGATTTTTTCTTGAGTGACTGCTAGTGCGAACTCGTTTGGATGAAGAATAAATGGTTCTTCTTCTGAGACGGTTACTGTTCTGTAGGCACTTGAAATATCGCTTCGAGGGTCGATGATTTTGGTTTTTGTGTTATCAAAGACAATAAACTCGGAACCAATAGTTACGTCGTAACTGGCTGGCTGAAGGAAGTCGGGATTGAATGGTTCAATGCTAATATCTCCGCTCTCCATTAGCTTTTTGATCGTTCGGTCTGAAAGAATCATACGTGTGGAATTAAGAGTGCTCTGTAGCGCTAGTTAGTTAAATAGTACAAGTATTATACCAAAGTATGGATAGTGAGACAATTAAAAAAAACAGGGGATAAACCCCTGTTTTTTATCTGAATTTAGACTACATTTATTCAGGTTGCACCTTTACGCCAGGTCCCATGGTTGAAGAAAATGTGATTCCTTTGATGTAGGTTCCTTTTGATGAAGATGGCTTTGCTTTTTTAAGCGCATCTAGCAATGCAAGGTAGTTGTCTTTTAGCTTATCAGTAGTAAATGATGACTTACCAATTACTTGATGAAGATTAGCTGTGTCGTCGTTTTTGAAGTTCACTTTACCTTTTTTGAGCTCGTCGATGGTTTTTTTAAGGTCAGTGGTGATTGTTTCATTTTTTGGAGAAGGCATTAATCCTCGTGGTCCAAGAATTTTTGCAATTACTGCAAGTTTTGGCATCATGTCTGGAGTAGTAACTGCAACATCGAATTCGATTTTTCCAGTTTTTTTGATTTCTTCAATTAGATCTTCTCCGCCAATAATATCAGCACCTGCTGCTTTTGCATCTTTTTCTTTATCTTTACCGACAAATGCAGCGATCTTTTTTGTTTTACCTGTTCCATGAGGAAGGGTAACTGAACCACGAATTTGTTGATCAGTTTTTCGAGAATCAATTCCTAGTCGGAAGTGAACTTCTACTGAACTGTCAAATTTTGTAGTGGCTGTTTTTTTGATGAGCTCTAGGGCTTCATCGGTTGAGTGTAGCTTGTTTTTGTCGATTGACTGGCTAAGCTCACTAAAGCGCTTTGAATGTTTAGCTTTCATAGTTGTCTCCTCGCGGTACAAACCCTCAAGAGATAAGGTCCCGCATAAGATTAATTAGTGGCAGTATTATTACACAATTAGTCTAATACGTCAATAGCTGGGCTAGGGCGCTCTGGGGCAATTGGTCCAGTGCTGTCAGGGGTAATAGTAAAGCAGTTTTCGCCGGTTTCATGGGCGAATTCTAGATCAAATTTGTCATATACTGGTCTTGACCCCTCTTGTTCTTCGCTATTTGTGGTGAACGTAGCACATAGTCTGAATTGATCTTCGGAGATTACTTCGTATGTGTATGGCTCTTCGGTTCGTGGGTCAACTAGTGCATCATCGTTAATTCTCAAATCGTCGGTTTTTGTGGGCAGCTCACCATTGTTGTCGTAGTATAAGTTTACCGCATTTTTTATGCTTCTAAGGTCATTTACGCGCTGTACATCATATGCTTTTTCTCGGTTTTGTGCTGGTGAGTCAATTAGCATAAAGCCAGTAACTAACAGGATAAGCATTACGACAGCGGCGCTGATAAGGTTGGTTTTTGGAATAACTGATTTTTTTAATGCGTTTTCTGATTTTAATTCAATCCAGAAGAAGCTAAAGATCCATCCAGTGATACCAAGGATAGTGAGTGCCTTTAGTGCAAATCGTGCAGTAAGGTCGCCATCAAGTAAGGTGTTGACGGTAGCAATAAAATCACCAATGGCAATGGCGACAACGATAAACATAATTAAATAGCTTACCCATTGTCGAGGACCTTTACTGGCTTGAATCTGATCATGATTTAGTGCCTTTCTGATTTGCAGAGAAAAGATGAAGAAAAAAGGTATACCGACAATAAGTGAAGCAAGGCTTGCTCGTAACGCATTTTGATTCACGCCTTGCGTGTCGACACCCCATGGGCTAATGATGGTTGGAAACGCTACATTGATGAGTTGAAAGATAACGCCACCAATTGCGAAGGCAACAATTCCTAGGGAGAAGAAAAGGCCTAGATATAAAAACAATGACTTTGCATTGTGGAGTTGTGATTTAGTTGACATATGAATGTAATTAAATAAAGCCGAGGATTATTTCCTCGGCTTTATTTTATCATTTTATGACGTATTAGTCGACTACTTTGATTCCCATTTGTCGAGCTGTACCTTCGATGATCTTTGCTCCTGCATCGAGATCGTTAGCACTTAAGTCAGCCATTTTGATTTCAGCGATTTCCTTTAGCTGTGCTCGGGTGACGGTACCAACCTTCTTTTTGAGCTGGTCAGCAGCACCTTTTTTGATTCCAGCTGCTTTTTTTAGTAGCTCTGAAGCTGGAGGTGTCTTCATGATGAAGTCATAGCTTCTGTCGTCGTATACTGAGATTTCAACTGGTACAACCTGACCTTGTTTGTCTCGAGTTGCTTCGTTGAATTTTTGACAGAACTCAGCAATGTTTAGTCCGTGTTGACCTAGGGCTGGACCAACTGGAGGTGCTGGGTTTGCTTGTCCTCCGATGATTTGTAGTTTAATTACTGTTAATACTTTTTTTGGCATATTATTGTCTCATGTTATTTTGTGATCTTGAGAAGCATCTGCATTACTGCAGCAAGACAATGAATAAATTATTTAAGCTTTTTTAACTTGTAAGAAATCAAGCTCAACTGGTGTTTCTCGTCCAAACATTGAAACAAGTACTTTGAT
>CAYXZR010000010.1:20663-26562 GCA_964470025.1 uncultured Gammaproteobacteria bacterium
GCTTGGTCAATATTATTAACCTTACCTTCGTAGCCTTTGAATGGCCCATCATTGATAAGTACTGGATCGCCTGGCTGAACATCAATTGTATATGTTGGTTCTTCAACTCCCATTCGTTTCTGTAATGTTTTGATTTCCTTTTCTGAGAGGGGAGTTGGAGTGGTGCTGGTTCCGATAAATCCGGTAACATTTGGTGTGTTTCGAACCACGTACCATGAGTTGTCGTCAACAACCATTTCCACAAGAATATATCCTGGAAAAATTTTCTCGGTGACGATTTTTCGCTTTCCGTTTTTGATTTTAATTTTCTTTTCGGTAGGAATCAATACGCTGAAAATTTTATCTTCCATATCCATTGATTCGATACGTTGTTCAAGGTTTCGCTTTACATTTTCTTCATAACCTGAGTAGGTGTGAATTGCGTACCAGCGTCGACCTTGTTGAGCTGTTTGTTTAGGCATAGTCGTTGAGTAAAAAGTGTGAAATTATAGAAATCGTTGAATCGCGTTGCTAAGCACTACGTCGAGTGCACCAAGAAATGCTGCAACGATAATGCTGACGATCACTACAAGAATGGTGTACTGAGTGGTTTCTTTTTTAGAAGGCCAGGTCACTTTCTTGAGCTCTTCTTTTGATTCTCGGATGTACTGAATCGGATTCATACGTATAAGTGTTTAAATTTAGCTAATTTTTGGATCCTAAAAAGGCCTTTTCGGCCCTTGATTTACTATATCTGTATAGTACCACCTTGAGTCAATGCTGTCAAGGGAGAGTAGTTATTGACTAATTGCTGTTTTTTTGTTATATTTTTTAATTCATTTAAGGGACAGCATTGATCCTTGAAAATTTATATGAAAGAAGGATTTTGCCATGTTCGTAGGAGCGCCCATATTGTTTCGTGTTGTTAAATATGTACCACGAAAGTCCACTGATGTTGATGATGAGTGGACACATTGGCGAGTAATGGTGCAGCGTTTTCGTTATGATGATTGTGCTACTAGGAATGTCAAGATTTTTATTTACAAGGCTCGGAGGAAGAGAAAGGACAGATATTTCTGGCAAAAAGAAAATCCTGTAGCCTGTTTTGAAATCAGCATGGGTAATGTCAATTTTCCCAATGATCTCAGGAGAATGCGGACGCCTCATGAGAACGATGAAAAGGTCGTCAAGGCTGAATTGCGCCAAGCAGTAAGGTATGTTGCAAAATTCCTGCTTAACGAGTCGATTCCTTATGTCAATGATCATGTAAGATGGGCCTTCCTTAAAACGGATGCCGAATTAACCGCTGATCAAAAGACATGAGCTACTTAAGCTCAGTTTTCTTTTTCCTAGGTTTACACAAATGTGTAAACCTTTTTTTATATATCTAAATTTTTGACGCTTTTGGCGTGAGAGTGGATAAACTGTTTGCGAGGCGCTACTTCTGATCCCATAAGGATTTGGAAGATTTCATCTGCCTTCGAAGCGTCTTCGATGGTGACTTGCTTCATCATGCGATGTTCAGGATTCATGGTGGTTTCCCAGAGTTGTTCAGGATTCATTTCACCAAGACCTTTATATCGCTGAATATTTAGTTTTGGAGTTTTTGCTTTTACTTCTTCTTCTGGATTTTCTTCATCTTCTTCGGTGATTTCAATATCACTATCACTGATGCCATTTTTCTTTTTGTAGTCTTCAAGTCCCTGGTCAGTGTAAATCCATTCTACATTTTTTCCAGTTTTAATACTGTATAGCGGTGGCTGTGCGATGTAGAGATGTCCTTTGGTTACTAGGTCGGGGAAATGTCGGTAGAAGAGCGTGAGTAGTAGTGTTCGAATGTGAGATCCATCAACGTCAGCATCAGTCATAATCACTACTTTGTGATATCGTAATGCTTCGATATTGAATTGCTCACCAATGTTTGTGCCGAGTGCAATTACTAGGGACTTTACTTCATTATTGGCAAGCATTTTATCAAGTCGTGCTTTTTCAACGTTTAAAATTTTACCTCGAATCGGAAGAATAGCCTGGAAGTCGCGATCACGGCCTTGTTTAGCTGAACCACCAGCAGAGTCACCCTCTACGATGTATAGCTCTGAGATACTAGCGTCACGTGATGCACAATCAGCAAGCTTACCTGGAAGCATGAGTCCTTCCAGTGCTCCTTTTCGAAGTACGGTGTCGCGAGCGGCGCGAGCAGCAACGCGGGCGCGTTGAGCTAGTAGACATTTACCGATCACTGCTTCGGCGTCTTTAGGGTGTTCTTCGAGCCAAGTTGAGAACGCATCAGACATGATGGCGTCAACAATAGGCTTTACTTCGGCGTTTCCAAGTTTTGCCTTGGTTTGTCCTTCGAATTGCGGGTCAAGTACTTTAATAGAAATGATTGCAGTTAATCCTTCTCGTACATCATCTCCAGTGAGATTATCGTCTTTTTCTTTTAAGATATTTTTTGCACGAGCGTAACTATTGATCGTTCGTGTTAAGGCAGTTCGGAAGCCAGCTAAGTGCATTCCGCCTTCTGGGTTGAAGATGTTGTTGGTAAAACAGTACACTTGTTCTCGATATTGGTCAGTGTACTGTACTGCAAGCTCAACTCGAACTTGATCGACTTCTTTGTCGATGTAAAAAATGTTTTCGTGCTTTGGTTCGTTGTTGAGATTTAAGTGTCGAGTATATGAGCCAATACCACCTTCGAAGTAGAATGTATAGTGGAATGGTTTTTTTTCATCACGAAGGTCTGAGATTGCAATTTTAATTCCTTTGGTTAGGTACGCTTGTTTTCGTAAATAGTCTAAAACAGTTGAAAGATTAAACTCAGTGACAGTAAACATTTCTGAATCAGGTTTAAAACTGATTGTGGTACCGGTGCGCTTGGTTGTGCCTGTTGGCGCTACTTTTTTCTTCGGTTTTCCTCGAGTGTATTCTTGTACCCAGATTTTTCCATCTCGGTGGACTTCGGCTTTGGTTTCTTCTGATAGTGCGTTTACTACTGATGCACCAACACCATGAAGACCACCAGATACTTTGTATCCGCCATCGCCAAACTTACCACCGGCGTGTAACTCAGTCATTACAAGTTCAAGTGCTGATTTTTTACTTTTTGAGTGAGTGTCAACTGGAATACCTCGACCATTATCTGCAACTGATACCCATCCATCAGGAAGTAAAGAGATGCTTACAGTGTCACCATATCCAGCCATGGCTTCGTCAATAGAGTTGTTGACGATTTCCCAGATCATGTGGTGTAACCCCTCTGTTGAAGTGTTACCAATGTACATTCCTGGCCGTTTTCGGACAGCATCAAGTCCTTCTAGGACGGTGATTTCTTTGGCTGAGTAGCTTTTGGTTACTTTGGAGGTAGCGGTGGCTACAGTTTTTGGATTTGCTTTCTTATCGGTTTTCTTAGGCATAATATGTGATTTTCCAGATAAAGTAAGGATTTTTAACTGAATAAATTATAGCATAGAGGTAAAATTTTTTCCAGTCTGCCAATGTTCAAATAATGGCTCTTTTTAGGTTTATTGTGGAGGTGGTGGTTTTGTGTTAGGGTACAATTATAGTTCTTTACAAGAAAGGAAACAGCCATGAAAATGCTTCAAAACTCCGTCGGGTACATCAGAATAGGGGAGTTGCATTTTCCCTGGACTGATTTCTCTCAAACCGCTATCTGCCGTTTGGTAAAATGGCAGAATGCAACGCAAAAACTTAAGGTAATCACCGATAAGGTTGCTAAAGTTGACGACAGGCTGAAGCCGCTGTGCATCTCAGCGCTTACCGGTCATACGGTGGATGAGTTGCGGGATGATTTTGGACTTAGTTGGTCTGAACTTGGTTTTTTGTCTCAGATCTTACTTGAGTGCCATACGCTTGATGAACAAGGTAATGAACTTGGGACCTTGTGGTTCAAGCTCGATGATGGTGATGACCTAACTGCTCAACAAGAGAAGTTGTCGGGTAGAGGTTTGGGCAACTTTAGTTCAAAGTGGCGCGCAGATACTTCTCATGTCGATGAGAAGCTTGTTTCCTCAGCAATGACTCTAGCATCTCTTAAGTCTGTTAAGATGACATCTGAGACCTCGGTAGTTAAAGAGTTGTGGTTTGCCGAATTGTTGGGAGAAGCGAAAACAAGGAAAGGCAACAAGCTTGCAACAGTCCTTGGCAGCCTTGGAATTGTAACTTTTGCAAATTTACAGCAGCGATACCCACGTGCGAGTAATTGCTATAGGGAGTTTGTGGGTGCTGTGAATAATGAAATTGGCTATCCTGAGCTGCGTCTGATTGGCGAGGCGCTGGATGAAGCAGCTCCAGATGATCCTGCAGGTGAGTATGGACATGCTTTAGTTGTCCTGGTCAATCCTTCACAACCGTTGCGCCACAGAGCAGAGGCTTCTTATGAGCCAGTTGATGACATAGATAGAGAGGTTCCGCTGGTTCCTGGCAGCGGTGGTTATCACTACCCTGAAGGCAAGCGACGTCCAAGAGAGCAGCAGGTGCCAGTAAGTAATGGAAACGGAGCTACTGCAAGTGTTGCGGGTGATTCTAGCGCGAAACGTAATGGTCATGGTCCAGTCGATATAACAAATGAGCTTTCCGTTGAGGATGGAGTTACTCTTGGCGAGTTAACCCTTGCGCAGGTGTTAGGCGATGATATCGCAGTCAAGCTTAGTGATGGGCTTGATATTGAGAGATTCGTCGACTTGATGCAATACGGTTGGCATTCAGTTGCTGACGCAGTAGTTGCGACGTATTTCAGAATCGTGTGTCAGAAAATGGATGAATGTGGTATTCAATTTCGAGATTGTCCTGCAATGGGGCCACTACAGGAGTTGAAGACCCATTATAGTGATGCTGCACAGAAGCATCGAAGGTGGTTGAATGATCCTAAATTGCGCTTTGCGTATGTAGATCGAGTCGATATCGATATACCTGATTCGATCTTACTTAAGAGAATTCCATTTCATGTGCTAAGTAGCGATGTGCCATCTTCGCAAGCTCGACCAGTGCAACCAGATGTTTTTACTACTTTAAGTGATTTGGGGCTCTTCACTGGTGATGCAAATCAGGTTATTGATATGGCCTTGGAGGATTTGATTCCTAATCCAAATCAGCCACGTCAGTATTTTAATGAATCATCACTTGCAGATTTAGCTGAGTCACTTCAGACATTGCAGATTCATCCGGTTTTGGTAACGCCTTATCACTTGGTGCACCCAGATGATATAGAACATCGTGAGAAGTTTATGATCATCGATGGTGAGCGTCGTTATCGAGCAGCAAAGTTAGCTGGCCTTGAGACACTTCGTGGTGTGGTTGTTCAAGTTTCTGATACTAAGGTTTTGTATGAGATTTCTTTTCTTGCGAATGAGAACAGAGATAATCTTTGCGAGATTGATGAAGCCTTGGCATTTGCAGCAATGATACGTGACGAAGGGATTAGTCAGCAAAAGCTTGCGAAACGTATCTCTAAATCTCTTGGGCATGTCCGAGGTAGATTAGCGCTTTTGAGACTTGATCGAAAGGTGCAGGAACTACTTTCTCCTGACTTGCCAGATGATCAGCGACTTAAGCCATCGATTGCGACACAAATCGCAAATCATATCTCAGACGGTGATAAGCAGTTTGAAGTTGCCTCGCAGGTTATTGCAGAGCATCTGCCCAATCCGCAGGCTACACAGTTAATCCGAAGAGTATCAGGTAAAGAGTCGACTGGTAGAAGTTATAAGCCATCAGATTTTTGGCGAAACTTTAGCAGCTTTGTTGCAACCTGTAGCACAAAATCGGAAATATACTGCTTCAAGAAAGTTGCAGAGTGGAGTGAAGTTCTTGAGACGCGAGATATTGCTGATATCGAAAAAGCGGTTAAGTCATTAAAAAAACTAGTTAATGGCTTGAACGATCTTATTGCGGTTATGGAGCG
>CAYXZR010000011.1:0-25332 GCA_964470025.1 uncultured Gammaproteobacteria bacterium
AATAGCGTCCGCAGCAGTAAATAGCTCGGTAAATCTTCTGAACCATGACTTCTGCTCATCAGAAAGTGGGTCGTAAGATACAACAACATAAAAACGCTTTGTCATAATATCGCCGATCTTAACCAACTCACTGACATATCCACGGTACTCCGCTGTTTGCATTCTAAGCAAATCATTAGTTTGCTCTTTTTCAATCTTCTCTAGTTTACTTAAATAGGAATCAATATCAAGCATGCGAGATTGAATAACGATCTGAAGTGGGAATTCTAAAGTATTTAAAAATCCTACATATGCCGAAATAATTGCATTCTGTTCATCTTCTGATTTCAGTGAAAAATTAATACTTGAAACCAAGATAACAGCGCGCAATGTTCCATCTTTCAAAATAACACAGTCCTCCTTAATCTGAGCAATATCTAAAAACTGCTGTGTTGAGACGCTTACTTTTTTATTGGCTAGCTTCTTTGATTTCATGAAATTATTATAATGTTTCATCAGATGAATAAACACCCCCCGTGTCTGCAATAAGTGACAACTCTGCTAAACGAGAAGATCCTACTTGCTCTTTATGTGGAACAACAAGTAAAGTGTCATCATCCTGTTTCGCTGAATCTTTCTTTATTGTAGCAAGATTTACCATTTTTCCCCAAATACGCAAACGCGGACGCTTAGAAGTTTGCAGAAAATTTAAGAAAAAATAATGTATTGGCCTTCCATTAATTTTTACAAATGCAATAACCAATGTAATTCCACCAATTAGTGCAAAAAGTAATACAAACAAAGCGAAATCAGACAGCCTGTATGCAACAAAAATAAATCCAGCACCAACAAGCAGTATGATAAATTGTCGTACGGTAATTGGCCCTATGACTTTATCTTCTACGTCAATAAATTGTGGTACTGTAAATTGCTGCATACATTAGTAACGTAAACGACTATTTAGCTCTGACACTGCATTAAACTCTTCAATAGTAAGCGTTGGTTCTTTCTGTTCAGTTCGCGAAGTAATAATATCTTCAATATTCTTCGCCCCTTCTATGCTCTCATGCCCAAGGTCAATGTATAGTTGATATACATCACTTTGCTTCCACGCCTTAATTGCTTCAAGTCGTTTTACAAATGATTCTTGCTCCATTAAATCAATCTTCTCTTCAACCTTAGCTGCTGACGCTTCAGGAGTTGCTGCTAAGCTACGAAAATCTTTTACCGATAGCATTTCCAGTTCTTCAATAGGCCCAACTGACTTTGGCTTAAAAACAACATCGTCGATGCGAGGTTTTTGCTGTGGAGTCGGCGTTGGCTTAGTGGCGGGTTTGGCTACGGAAGGCTGATTGGAAATTGCAGCAGTTGACGGCTTTACTTCTACTCTAGGTGAAACTGAAATAGGTGGCACACCCTTCACTAATGAATCAATTTGTTGCTGCACCTCGGGTGAAGGCCGCCTTGGCAACTCTTTTGGTGGATGAAAGGTAATAGCTGGAGCATCTATTTGCTGCTTAACAAGGTTTTGATTACCTTGCTTTTGCTTCGAGCTATGAGTATCAAGTAGCTGTACTACCTTAGTTATTTCTTCTTGCTTCAGCCCAATTCCACCCATAGCAACATCTCGTCCAAGTGTATCGCGGAGCTGCACTCGCGAACGAACACCTTTGATATACGACAACAATAATTTTTCAAAACGCGAACGCAGCTGTGAATCCGCAAACATAATTTTTGCCTCTTTTTCTACTCTTTGTGCAAACTCAAGCGCTTCATCTACTTGCTTAGCAGCAAGTGGATTTTTTGCAAGCAACACAGTTGGCTTTGGTGCAGACATTTGTTGCGCAACAACCTTACTAGACGCTTGAACCGTAACTGGCTTTGGTATCTTAGATTGTGCCTGATCTTTCTTGGCAGATTGGTCAATCTGAGGTTGTTCAGCTTTTTTTTCAGATACAAAACTCGCGGCATTCTTTTTTTGCAACGTAGCATCAATAGCTGCATCATCTGACAAAGGCTGTACGACTCCATTGACCAACTGCTTCATTGTGCCATCAGCATCTTTAAAAACAACTACATTTGGAGATTGAGATGAAGCACCTTGAAGCTGTGTTGAATCATCTTGAGCCAACATCGAAAAAAAATCATCTTTCGCTGGTTTTTGTGAAACCATACCTCCTTTATTTAGCTAAACCATTTGAATTGCTTAGCTGCAACATCAAAATATGCCACTTTATTATACTCTTTTTTACCTGTACTGACAAAAATACTAGCTAAATGAGCACCCTGCCGTGCTGCATCACCTTCACTCATGCCAAGTCGATCTTCTAAGACATACTGGATAAACAATCGCACAAAGCGCACTGAGCTTGGATTTTCTTGAAACTCTCGTGCCACTTCTTCATTATACTTTTTCTGCCACGCAACAGTCAGAAAATCACGCAATTTTTTATCCTGCTCAAGAAAACTTACAAGTTGCCTATTACCTACAAGTAATCGAAATGCAGCAACAACGCTTGCTGGTTGATTATTCTGCACAGATTCAAAGAAAAATTGCTGCAATCCTTTATCATCATTTACAAATTGCTTTTGAATTTTCTCGTATTCTTCTGAAACTTTTTTCTCAAATTTCTGATCACCTTGATATGCATTAATAATTTGCTGTTGCACATCGGAGATTGAAGCACTATTTTGAACATTTGTAACATCTTCATCGTCATTACTCTCGTCAATAGAAGAACCATTCAAAGTATACCCAAAACCAGCATCAAAAACCTTTAGCACCCCACCATCATCAATCATTTCCATATCCTCATAGCCAAACTGATCTTTTGAAGAAAGTTTTAAGTATTCATAAAGATCAAATAGTTTAGTTAATACGTCTCGTTCACCTTTTGATAATGGCTGAGTATTTTTATCATTAGCAATATAGTCAACTCGCTTAACTTGTTCAACTAAATCACCACCCAACTTATCCCGAAAATCAGCTAACCAATTGCCAACTGTCGGCTTATCTGTCTCACCCTTGAGACTAAAAGGTGCGCTAGTTAAGGCCTGCTGGTTTTGATCTAGCGATCTAATGAGTTGACGTCGCACAGTGTCCCTCTGCTCTAAGGGCAAAAAGGACAGCATTGTTTTTACAGAAGTAAAAATATCAATATCTTGATTTTTAAGTGAAGCAACAATATTCTGGCCGAATAAAACACCTGCCACTTGCGTAGACCATCGGTGAAGTGACAAAACCTGCAATTCAGAAATCAGCTCACGGTACTCTTCTTCAATTGAGGTAGAAAGTTTAACAGACTTAAGTGACTTACTTAATATATCAGCTAAATAATAAGCATCGACAATATCATTTGCCTCAATGATTGCACGTGCCCGCTTCTTAATATCAGAAACAACTCGCTTAAGTCCTAATTGTGAAGTAGTGTATGGCAACTCCATATAACGTTATACTTTATGTTTTTTGACTTCACTCTGAATAGCATCAAGTGTATTTGACAAAGCCTTAGGATCATAATTACCACTTGAATTTTCGTTAGCTGCCAATCTAACTCGAAGCTTCACTATCTGTTCTTTATCAGCATTCTTGCCTTTGCGAGAATTCAGAATTGCTTGCATCTTCTCGAGCTCACTATTCAACTGCTCAACCTCTGCCTTAATTTGCTCCTGTGAACCAGCAATAATAGCTTCACGAACACCCTTAACTGCCACTGTTGATCTCTGAGAGATCTCACTAGTCAGGTTAATTTTCGTCGCTTCAGCTGAAATTTTCTGAGATGCACTTGAGCCATCTCCAGCACCAAGTGCTGCATCAATATCACTCTTACTTGCACTAGCCTTAAGCTCAGACGCCACTTTTTTCAAATCATCAGATGCTTCAAGTTTAACTGGTTCAGACTTTTGCGCATCAGAAGCTGTATCCGAACCTTTCTTTGTCTCTCCCTTAGATGTGTCATTATCATCAGAAGCTTTACGGCGAACTTCTTGTCGAATCACTTTTCCCTTGTCATCTTTAATATCTTCAATATCAAAATCGTTTTCCTTAAAATCAGCTTTTCCACCCTTCTCTAAAGCATCAAGCCCAGCCAAAACACGCATCTTTGTATTAGTTGAAATATCATCGCGTGCGTTAACCTGGTTTCGAATTCTGTCAGCCTCTGCTACAAAATCTTCCCGAGCCTTAGGCCGAACACGATCCGCCTGAGCTCTTAAGGAGTCAAATAATCGAGCTAAGATATTTTCATTCTTAAATGTCCACTCTTGAAGTCCAGCATACCCACGAGCCTCGCCGTTAGATGACTCTGTCTGCTGTAGATACATTTCAGCACGTACTTCACGAGCAACCTGTTGAGGTTCTTTAAGCGAAAGAGAAAAGTTTGCTCCAGCAGCAATCTTACCCATTTCACGTGGATCAACCATGGCCCTATTGCCATTCTTATCAACTTCAACCAGTCCAAATAGCTGTGACTCACCTGCAGCCATGGCATGTTTAGTAACCTGGTTAACAAGCCGAGCTGTTTTTTCTTGATTACCACCTGTCATGTAGTCAAGCGCGAGCAAGACATTCTTATTTGAGTAGGTACCAACCTTTTCTTGTGTAAGATCATACTTTTGCTTATCTTTTTCAGAAAGATTGTTGTAAGCAGTTTCACTAAAGCCAGCTTTTTTATGGTATTCACCATCGTTAACCTCAACATACTTCTCACGCTCATAATCACTTAACTTGTCATACGCTTCTTTATTAATTGAAGCTTTTTCATGACCTGAGTAGGTAGTACCTTCATCAAGCTGCAACCCATCAAACTTATCTGCAGCAAACTTATTAATCTTACCTTTATGCAACTTCATGTATTCATGCATGAAATCATTTAGATTTCGATCTGCTGCAGCGACCTGCAGTGCAGCAGCAGCTGAGTTTTCACTAGCGTTATCACCCAAAAACTGACCATCGCTACTTAAATTATTAAGCACTTCTTTAATCTGCTCAGGTGACTGAGGAATAACATCAGTCAGCTCACGCTGCTCACCGCTAACAGCAGCATTAATTGCTTGATCATATAGGCGTGATTGTGTTCGAGAACCTATATCACCACCGAAAGCTCCAAAAGCTCTTACCTTGCCTGTACTAAAACCAATTTGTCGGTTAAATAAATCAGCCCCGGCCTCAGCTGAACCACGAATTGCCTCTTCTTCTACACGCTGTCGACGCAATGCTAATGACTGGGGAATTGTACGGAGTTTCATCTTCGGCGCAAATTTTTCAATATCTGAACCTAATCCAACAAGACGTCGACCAAGCTTACCCTTAAACCTTCCCTCCTGAGGAAGCAATCCACCAACTCCTTTAATACTTTTTCCAGTTAACACTCCCACTCCACGAGCAGCAGGTGAAAATACTCGGTCATCTAGTCTTCTGCCCATCCAGCTCAAAGATCCTGTTAAGCCGCCTTTTAGTTTATTTGCCATAATAGATGAACCAGCAACATTAGAAAACTTCAAACACATCAAAAATCCACCGATCAGTAAACCAAAACCTATAAAAAAGTTAAACCATACAGTATTTGAACGCAGTCCAGAGATTGGCTGCTCACCTCCACCCAACTGATCTAGGTTAGCAGTTATCGCCTCAAAAGTCGGATCACCACCTGCAGCAGGTCCAACCGGGTCATCAACAACTTGTAGTGGATTCAATGAGGCAAAGGACAACCAAAGCACAAAAGCCACACATGGACCAATTAATAAGTATCGAACAAACTCACTCCACCACTGCTTTGAGATGCCCTGCGTCTGCGGCAATGCAGCTGCGGCAAAAGCCAATGGAGAAACAATAGTTAAAAACCATAGCATTACAATACGAACAAGTAGCACTGTAGCAAATAAAAATATGATAGCGAGTGCCACAAAGCTAAAGATAACCGCTAAAATCAAAGAAGAAATTGCTGCAAATACCAAATCTGCTGTTGCACCCACACTGGAGATCGTCCCCTGGCTTAATGTGTCATTATAAAAATGATTCACCTGAAGCATTGCAAGAATCGCCGAACCTAGATCACCTGCCGCGGCAAATGCTCGCAGAAAGGTCAGCATGACAATCTGAGAACCATCAATTAGCAACCCGGCAATTAAACGACTGAAGTTAACCAATACTGCCATCATTAACAATTTTGGCAGCAATGCCCTCAAATTATATGACTGAATTCGAAGAATAGTCGCAATAGCAATAACCAGCGTTATAATCAAGAAGCCCAAGTTGGCAACATCACGAAGAAGTGTCCAGCCTAACTGTACGGGTTGTGCGTTAGCAATATCGCTATATTGAGCAAATACAGTAAGTAATAATGCAACTCTCACCAATGTCCATCCAATTACTTTTGTTATAGCAGAAACCACCACATACACGACGTAAGCTACATTATTATAGAAAGAATCAAAAGCACTACTAATTGCTTCTTCAAAGAATCCTTTATCTTCTTCCTCAGCAGCAACAGTAACATTACCCCCTCCTCCAGTACTTTGTGCCAACACTGGAGCAGTCATAACAAAAAAGCCAAGTACAAAAGAAAAAATCAATGTAATGTTAAATATTTTTTTCATCCTAAGTAAATTCATACCTACTCAATACCAACGATTATATAATCAGGGTAGCTGGTCCATGCGTTTTGCTCAGTTTCACAAGCTGAACCAACATAGCCCCACACATCATTACCTGCAACTGGCAAGCCCAATCGATTCAACTCTGCATTACACCAGCCCCAGTTATCGATCAACTGAATACGCGGACGCAAGTAACAACGGCGACCTTCAACTTGAATACCTAGATCATTAAACCATGCTGGCGGATTGTTTGTTGCATCAGGACAGTAAATTCTATTATTACTTGCACTCTCAGCACGATCTCTCTCTAGTAGATCATAGTAACTATATGAGTGGCTAAATACATAAGGATTTTCAGCATTTGGACGATCACGCAACTGCTGTCCTGAGAAAGTAGAGATAGAAGCATCTCCCCAATCAACTCGAACCTGAGACAATGGCAATTGTGAACCATTAACTGAGCCATTGAAGCTTAGAGAAATCTCAGCCGCACCACGCAGATTAATCAGCTCAATCTCTCGATCAACTGCATTATTAACAGTGATATTTTTTACAATCGGCGCTACACCACAGTAATCACATGCTGCGTCATTTGATGGATCGCCATCATTACATGCTGTTACGGCTGCAGTAAATGTAGCTTCATTATTTGTTGCGGGCCTTCTATTTGCAACACACTGCAACTGCGGAGTAGACCAAATAAGATTTTGTTTATCAGTTCTAATATACTGCGGGCTTCTTTGCACACATGATCCAGAGATAACCTCATCTCCAAGATTGAAACAATCAGAATCAACAGTACAAATACTATTCTCATTTGGCGTGAATGGATTACAAAGACGTGCCTGACCAGCAACAATACCTGTATTTCGAGAATTCCACGTCCATGCACTGTAGCTTTGTGCAAATAAACGCTTCAATCTTTCTGCAGCCTGTGCACTACCATTGGAATCAGAGTCAGAAACCTCAATATATGTTCGATCAGGTAGGAAGCAAGGAGCAGTGCCGTCTGGATTATTGCAAGAGTAAGGTGAACCAGCTCTAGCTTGATATGGTGGATTAAAATTATCCGTGTCGGCAGTTTCTACAAACAAAGGTTGGTTACCAATAAAGAGCGTATCGTCATTTGGTGAATTAGGGTTGTCAGCTGCATCGTCTTTTGCATCCCAAGCAGATGGATCATCAACTGGGGCAGGGTTAACAACTGCTCCAAATGGAATACCATCTTGAGAATATGTATAATCTAAGGTTGGCACAGAGTAATCTGTACCTGCAGTAAGTCGTGAAAACCATGCCTTATTCTGACCAGTTGAAGTAACAACCTCTACCAATTCTTCACAAAATTGATAATGGAATTTAAATTGCCACTCAAACTGGCCTGAATCTGATGTATGATCACAAACACCGTATTCAATATTACGTAGGTCATCTCCATCAAAATTTGCCTTAATATAACTAATGGTCTTTTTGCGGTTATCAAGTCCATTATTATAATTTCGCCTACAATAACCATAATCAACAGTAGCCTGTCTCGCACGCTGAGCGCCATTCCAGATATCCTTAAGTCCATTGCCATCTTGATCATCAGTAGACCAACCGTCTCTACCGGCTTCAATATTTTTAGCCTGCTCCAGTAGTCGATCAGGTAGCTTAGTAAAGTATTGCTGGCAACCTCCATCTTCATCACCACAACCCTCATAAGTACTGTAAATTGAATTATCTTCACAAGGATATGACTTACCATCAACAACTGCTGAAGTCTGATTTACAGCACATCTACCATCACTGTAGTCACTATACTGCATATTATTGTTGTCAGTGTACTCAGTAAGCCATCCTATTTCATAATTATTTCCTGGGTTAAGAGACAATTTCGGGAATCTGAATAAACTACCCGTACCTTGACCATCAAACAATACCTCAACAGTAATATATGATGGTTTACCAAAAGAAACAGGTGGTGTCATTGTCCAAAAACCTATTCCAGGATCTTCTCCATTAGTACCGCGCCTACCAGTAGAACCAACCACAATTGGAATAGTAGTATTTGACATCTGGGAGCAGTAGTAGAGAGGAGATCTGTTAGTATACCCCCTAAACTCATCAACGAAATCACCCTTAATCAGGTCAACTGGGTACCACTGTAAACAAACATCTGGATCACTAGGGTCCTTAAGTAAACAGTAGCCCTGACGACCAACATTGAAGATACTTTGATCATCAACGTACTGACATGCAAGTGCATCTTGAGTAGGATAAATCCGACAACTTGGAGCAATTAAATTTTGATTATCAAACACACCGTCTCCATTCCGATCAACAGTCGTAGGAGCATCTTGTGCCAATAGTGCGGGAACAATTGCAATATTATCAACATATGAAACACCTTCGAGATCACATTTTTCATCGCCATCACTATCAGCACATTCACCAAAGCCAAAACTAGTACCGTCCACTGGCAAAATATGTGTGATATGAACTCTCAATAAATCAAAATTGTCTGAGTTAAATGAGATTAATCTACTCTTCCAATCCAAACCCGAAGAGACTCGCACAGCAGTGCTGGCAAGTGGAGTATAATCATTTGCACTACCAGCTACTCTTCCCTCAAGATACGCATAGAATTCAGCATTATCTGGCTTTAAGTTTAAAGTGTTTATATCAATTGAAAAATTATAATTTTGACCCGGCATCACTTCGAAAGACTCAGAAACAGCAGCATATGGCTCACGATAAATATCAGTACCCGCGGATAGGCGCAACATACCATTACCCTCTCGAATATCAACACCTTCAACGGCTGAAGTAAATGACGTATTGGCAAGTGTAGAGAAAAATGCTGGCTGCCACTTCACTGCGCTAGTTGCATACTGCCAACCAACAGGCTTACCAGTTGTATAGAAAAACTCAAAGCCGCCATTTTGGATATAACTTACCTCGCCTACTTGCTCCATGTTACCAAAGTGTCGATATCCTTCTTTTGATAAATTATCACCACCAGCAGTCTGAGACATTAGTCCTGCTTTAGTAAATCCAGTCACATTCTTTAATTGCTCGGGGCTAACTGCAGTTTGATTTTCATCACCTGGAACTGGCTGTAAGCGATAGTCAGAAACAAAGTTAGTACAATTTCCCTCTTCATCCAGCTGATCACAAACAGCAAGATCAAGACAATAGCTCTGCTCGATACCACCTTCACCTACTGCGTGGTACTCAGTCGCACATTCAAGCCACTGGCCACAGACACGATCAGGCCGCACGTTAATTACTTTATTTGAGTCACAAGCACCAAGACATTGGGTAGTAGGTAGACCGTTATTAAAGTTAGGGCTACTTGCTGAAGCATCAAAAATCAAATAACTTGTATCAGTTTCACCAATCTGATAGTTTACTTCGCTTCGATCATTAAACAAGACACAACCCTCACTTGGATTAACCACGCCATTACAGCTCACCGTATCAACGGTTGATTCAATACCATAGTAAATACCAGTTTCACGTAGGGATACCTGTTTAATCACTCGCTGCATCTCATCAAGTTCATTAAATGGATACACTACTTCGACACGGACAGTTGGATCAACTATATAATCTGGTGTGTGGAATCGCCCCGTGTAGGTAACATCACCAGTCACATTTCGGTTGTCATTTCTATACGTACTCCACTCAAGATCATAAAATCGTGCAGTACAGATATTACCCGCACCAGCACAGTGGCTATCTAGAGAACAAATCTGACCAGGATCTTCCAAACAAACCATACCTGTATTTACACAGATATTGCCTCCGCCACAGTCATTATCAGTACGACATGCCTCCCAGCCAGCTGAGTTGCCTTGATTTTGATAAAATTCATTACGACAAATATTAATCGTAGTATCAAGCGTTGATGAATGCACACAAGCACCTTCATTGGCAGTACAGGTGTATCCAGGTACTTGAGGCGCTCCAGGTGAACAAACCTTCCAAGCTGATGGATCATTTGGATTAGATAGATAGGTATTTTCACAAATATGCGCCTGGCCACCTGACTGAGAAACACGGACAGTGCGATCAATACTGGTCAACCCAGATGTCTGTGCCATTCTAATTCTAAAGTTATTCAATACTGCATCACGCTCACCTTGAGGCAGTGATTTGTCAACTGTAAGGCCAATAGTGTAGGTCGTATTTCGCTTGATTTGTACTTGCTGATACATTGCCTGGTATACACCACCACCCAAGTACTCTGGAGTCCATCCATCTGGTCCATCGTCTACGTTTGGATTAGTATCTTGCTTAAAGTCAGGGTTAAACAATAAATTCTGACTAATATCGCTAACAGGATCTAAGTACTCTGTACAACCATTATATGAATCAGGACACATACCAACCCAATTATCAGCTGGGTGGAATACTCCGGTAGGAGATGCTTCGATAGGACAATCTGGCTGAGTTGCTGAAGAATCAATCTTATACCAACCAGCACGACGACCACCCAAGGCAGACCTATACTCACAACGTTTCTGCCCAGGATCTTTAAAGTAAGAAAAACCTAAGTCAGACTGGAATTCTTCACAGCCAACTTCATCACTGCCACACAAGATTGAGTCATAGCGGTCAGGATCATTAATTAATGCCACACTTTCATATGCAGTAACTTCACCAGCAGGATTCACAGTAGGCAGACCAACAACTTCACAACCCTGATTAAACTCACTACAGTTAAACTCACTGCGGTTAGTCATGTACACAACAGAGTCAGCAGGCACTGACACCGAACTAACATCGTCAACTGCATTAAAGACCTGAGCAAATGGTGAATCAGAATTATGTGTATCAATCAACGCCTCACAGCCAATAGCGTCTTCACGACACAGCCGAGTAAATGACTTCAAAGTATGTGACTGTGTAGAAGTATCTGTGTACTCCTGACAACCAAGCATGTACTGAGGAGAAGCAATTGGAGGATCAGTGTATGGATTAGTATCACAACTCAATGGTGTATTCCATGAATTCTTAATCAAATACTCGTTATCATTGACTTCTTCGAAACGAAGATTATCAATATAAAATCCGTTATTAAGATTACCAGGCCCTGCTTCACTATTAATTCCAAATGCAACAGTTGGTTCTATAGAATTAAATCTAAATGGCCCAAGCTTGAAGTACTGCCATTCACGAGTAATTTCAACTGATCCTGGTGGATCACCAAAAGAAATATCCTGTAACGTCACCAAGTCAAAAGCGTCAGTCGCTGTAATAAGCTGTGACTTGTGCCCCAGAAGACCAACAGAAATCTGAGAGCGCTCACGGTTCTGAGTACGAGCCCAGAAAGACACCGTATATGTTTTATTTGCTAGAAGGATTGAACCAAGTGCACCACAACCACTATCACCAACCTTCACCTCACAAGTCTGAGATGGAGAAACTGGCATAGTCGCTATACACACATTCTTAGTAGGACTATAGCAAGGTACTTGTGCTGTGCCGTTTGCCGCATCACATCGAGGAACAACATCAGGATCACAAACACTAAACCCAGAGTCGTAACCTGAATTAGCACGTTGCTCAGGAGTAAATACCATATTACCAAAGAATGTAGTGATGCTATTGTATGCAGCTGGGAAAATTTCTCGCTCCGAACGATCAATACTCTGAAGAGAGTGTCCACCCACCTGCAATGAAGCGCTACTAATTTCACCTTCAAGCCAACCACGCGCAGTACCTGATTCAAAAGTATTTTCATAAGCAACACGCACATTACCACTCTGATTTCCTCGGTACTCACGACATCCTACAAATGCAGCCGCACAACGCTGACCTTCTTCAGGAATTGCCTGATAAATACAAGCGCCATCTTCCCATCCTGGGTTTGCAATGTCTGAAACTCCTGAAACATACGCTGGATTAGATGCTTCACAATTTGCCCGCGCTACTTCCTCTGACTCACCAAGTGCAGTCTTTCGCAATGGATGACAATTGTCTGAACAACTAACGGTATTATCTAAAATTCGATAATAAATTTGGCCGTTACTACCAAATAATTCTCGACAGAAAGGATTAACAAGTAAATCTTCTGGGCCGTCACAACTACTTGGTTCACCCCATTGATCAAGCCAAGAGCTAGTATTTTCTATAGCTAGTTTTGGACCATCAGCCTCTGCCTGTAGAGAATATGACTGAAGCTGGAAACCAGTTTCATCAGAACCCTGCCATGCAAAGAAACTCTGACAGTTAGCCTCTGACGGCTTAGAGCAATGTCGAATATAGGTAAAGTATTCTGTGCCTTCACCACCCTGTGCTACTTCATCAAGATTAGTAAATTCATCACAGCCTACAGCTGAAGCCACACATTGCTCTGCAGTATCTGGAATAAAATAGCTTACCTCTTCTTGAGTTTCAAAATATGTTGCAGCCTGTCGATATGCATCATACCCTACGCACTCCACTGGACAGTAATCAGTATATGACACAACACCAGGAATCGTAGGTCCACCAGCTACTGGTGTGTATCCTTCACAACCAACTTCATCCTGCTGACAATAAAGTGCATAATCATAGCACTCTCCTGGGTCTATCTCGTGACAACAAAATCCGCCGTTACAACTATCTTCACGCCAAATAAGTGTTTCACCCTTACAGGCTGCCTGACTTACTCCATCAAGTACATAAGGACTTGGTCGCTCAAGTGTATATCCCTGACAACCAAGATAATTTGGTGCCTGGCGAAGATGAACCACATTATTACCAGCGTAATCTGAGTAGTCTGAGTAATCACCATTAAAATCTACTGCCTCAATCTGAACTCCATCAATATACACTTCTGCACTTTGATCAAGTGGATTTGACCACCATGACTGCTGATGATTCAACTGCAAAGTAATCGTTGATTGATCTGCATTGACCGGTAAAACAAATGGATCAAGCACAAATCGTTGCCACTCTGTGGTAAGTGGTATTTCTGGCCGATCATTTCTATAATTTAAATTCAAATATCGAGCCCATCCGGCACCTTGCGGGTCGGTTGCTCCTTCAGCATGACGCTCTTGCCACAGAATAACTGCCGCGGTTCCATTATCAGTGTTTTTATTTGATCGCGCCCAGAATGAAACGTAGTAGCCAACACCTGGTTGCATAAAGGTTAAGTCAGTGCGGATATGATTATGAGTAAACCCTACAGCCTGACTACCAACAACCGGCGTTTGAGTGTCTCGAATAAATCGTGTTTCATTATCAAGACGAGTATCTGTTCCATAGCCTGGATTACTTGGACCACCAAAGCTCTGCCACGCATCAGGAGCACCAGCAAGATTTGACCATAATTCAAAGCTTGGATTAATCAAAATATTTGTACCAATATTTGACTGCATTCGCACAAACTCAGAACATCCATCATTCTCATCATCACAAGATAATACATCTCTATCAAAATGAATCTTACTTTGGTCTTTTTCGACTGTTCCACTTAGCGCCAAAGTAACTGGGTCGACAAAACAAGCACTCGCAATAAAGAAGTCATCAAACCAAATAGTACCGCTTACCTGATCGCCTTTGATATTAAGCAATATTTGCACTTCTTCAGTTAGATCATTTGAGTCAGCGATAAAGAAGGTAAAGTCAGTAGAAAGACTATACCACTCACTTCGTGAAATTGAAGAGTTTAGTCGTAGTGGTAAAATATTTTGCGTTACTGTTGCTTGAGCACCATCAACTGGAACGATTCGAACGTCAATCTGGCCTAAGTTAAGATTATTAAAAATCTGTGATGAAAAAGTATACGTACCTGCACGTAGTGAAATGGGGTCTGATCGAAGTGTCACACCATTCTCTGCACTTGCTGCAGGTCCACCAGAGTTATAAAAACGAACAGCTCGTTGACCACTAAATACACGGTCATAGCCTGAGTTAACTTGCTGGAAGTATGGCGCACCACTATTATCAGTGAACCATCCTTGTGTAACGTACCATTTATTTGGCTCAGAAACTGCTTGCGGCGTGTTCTCAAAACTTGGATTTGCTAAAATATTATTTGCATCTTCGCAACCATTAATTTCACAAGAAACACCACCAAGTCCAACAGTACAGCCTGTTCCAACCACACAACGATTAATGGTGCTATTCCACCACTGAGAACCCTCAGAACAAGGCTGTGAAAGTGTAAGTGTTGCACCAGTTACATCATCAACACACAATCTATTGCCTGGATCAACTTCACAATTAACTGCAAGTGGACAACCAGTAGCCACTTCACAAGATTTTAAAATTCGCTCAGAAGCATTTGTACAAGACCACACATCACTAACCGTATTATAATCACGACAGTACCACTGACAGCCTACATTATCGATATTACAGCCATTGTACTCCAAGGTACTTGCCAGATACGCATCAGCACCACCATCACGACCAGTAAAAATCTGACAACTTGCATATCGTGCTGGACAGCTCTCTGCTCCTAAGTTCCACACACGTCGCTCCTCGGTACAATACCCAAAAATACAGTTCCCTTCTGCATCTTTTTGAATACAAGATTCAAAATTAGCACAGTACAACTCTCGTGAGACATTACGTTGACCATCAATAATAAAATCACCTGAGAGCTGTGGACCATATCCTTCTTCAGTACAAAAAACCTCTTCAGCCTTCAGCACCCAATCAGGATCAATCAACTTATAAAAAGGACTTGCTTCATCATCATAGGCTGCCACAAGACTGTTAAGTGTAACTGCACCCTGGATAGCAAAGTCTCCAAACTCACCACTAAACATCTTATTAACCATTTCTGCTGTGATCTCCCATGTCACAGGAACAATTCGATGAGATCTTAAGATGAGTAGACTTCGGTATGGATACCCTTCATTGTATCGTGGCTGCTGGTTGTATGAGGTGAAACCAAAAGGCGCGTTCCCATCTAATAAGTCGCGATCGAGTGCTTCTTTAACAGTAAGCTCTTGCTCAATAGCCAGGCGTAAACTGTGATCAATAACACATTCAGTTGGTCCTGGATTATTAATATCCCCACAGATTGATAGTTCTTCGGTTAGTTTATATGGACCACCACCTTTTCGAATACCTGCGTAATAAAAATCAGTAAAGCGCTCAGAAGCAGCCTGACGACCACTAATCACGCTACCAGAGTTCTGTGGATCATATAGGTCTCCCTGTCCAGAAAATGAACCAGAAAAGGTTGTACCAAATCCATCATCATCTGATCCAGATAGCAATGCTAAACCTTCTTTAAACAATCGCTGAAACAACTTACCAGCAAGCGTTGAAGTAAAGGTGTTAATTGCATCAGCTAAGATCTCACCAGTGTATGCACTGTCAGCATCTGCCCTATTGTTAATTTCAGTTGCAAACAAGTTACGCACTGCAGAACCCGGAGTTAAAATAATATTACTAATTTTGTCAGTTACTGCCTTGATACCATCAGATTCCTGACGATCCTTCTCTGCCGCTTCAAGTTGATACTTAACAAACAAATCATACTTAGCAGAAGACTCAAGTGCGATACCAATATCGTTATTCCATGGATCAAAGTTGGCAGAAAAATTATTTAAAAATTCACCACTAGTTACAAAGCTAGACCAGTTATTAGTTATCTCAGTCAAGCTACAATTAGGCCCTTTAGCACGCTCAGGACGATATATTCCAAGGCCAATATTTAATTTAACACTCAAACTAGGCTCACAGATATCTAATCCGCCCAAAAAATCATCACTAATCCCTTCTACAAATAAGCCAAGTGCTTGATCACCTACATCAAGTAAGTAGTCTCCCCAACTCTTGGTATGAAATTGTGGTGACTGACCCTCTCCACCACTTGCTAACCATACAGCTGATTCATATGCAACGGTATTAAGAAAAAAATGCAATGCCTGCTTCCAGACCACTGCCTCTGCTTCATTAATCAAACGCTCCACTCTACGTTCTTCCGCATATGCTGCATCTCGAGTTTCTTCTCGTTCATTAACTCGATTAACCGCAGAAATATTTCGCTCCTGTAGCGCTTGAGCAGTCGCATCACTTGTTGGCACTTCTGGAAGAACTGCTGTTGCAGCTCCAGTTACTGCACCAGTTGAACCCACAACGCTCAAGGCATCATCTTCACCTATTCCTACTGCAGTAAACCAACTAAACGACTGAATCGGAATAGCAATACCAAGTATAGGCTTAATAAAAAACAGAGACACTCCAACTATGGCAAAAATAATTGCTCCAGTAAGTATCTCCGAAGATCGTGCGTTACGTGAATTGTTTTTGTTTTGTTGTGACATTGCTATTCAATCTCTTGTAGAGTTTCTTCAGCAAGCTGTAACAGCTCCGCATCAGTTATTTGATCAAGTGTTGATTGTGCCACCCCTTCCGCAAGAAGAAGCTCACGAATCCTCTCTGGTGTTAATTCTTCAGTTGAAGGAATAGTAACCTGTGGCTGTCCAAACGTCGCCTCGCCTGACGCTTGACCACTCACATTCTGCAAAGCATCATTGTAAAGCTGTGAAATCTGTTGGTCAGACAGCTGATCAACCTGATTACTAGAAAATCCTGCGCCTTCTAGAAGTGCTCGAAGCTCAGCTGGTGAAGTCTGACCGTTGAGCAACTGTGCATTTGATGCACCACTATCAAGTGGGAGATCATCTAGCTCACCGATTCCAAAACAATTCTGACCACGGGGACATGTAGGGTCTGAGTTCTGCGCCAGCTCTTGCTGATCAGAAATACCATCAGAATCAGTGTCTTGAAGATATGGACTTGTGCCATACACCTCCAGTTCATCAAAGTCTGATAAACCGTCCTGATCAGTATCTTTACTTCTATCGGCTATTTGACCTGAGGCTGAACCAGCCAAATCAAACTGTTTCTCAGGAATAAAAGGCATAAGTGGATCACCAATACTTGAACCAAGGTGCGCCACACCAAAAACCACGCCTACCATACCAAAAACAAAAATACCTCCCGCTAACCAGCGCTCTACAGTGCCTGGTTCTTGAAAGTACTCAGTAACTCGGTCAACAAATGCTGATCGCTGTCTAGGTTTTGAAGATTCTAACGAAGTTGAATCAGAAGCACCACCTGCATAAATATCTGACAAAACATCCGCCTGTTCAGATTGTTCTCGATTTGCCATCATTTATGTTGGATAACCTAAATAAAAAATAAAATTTGCTGCAAGGAAACTCATCTCACTGCAATAGTTAGATTGGCGCCAAATTTACAAACTTTCGTATTCTTATTTTACCAAAAAATTGAAAAATCAACAAGCAAAAAACAATGCTAATTACGTAACACTTCTATGTTTTTTGCAAGAGATATCCACTGTTGTAAACTCAACTCTTGCGGACGAGCAGTTTCGGAAATATCAAGCTCACTAAAAAGATTTAAAAAAGTATCTCGCTGCATTCTAAGACCATTAGCTAAATTATTGGCTAAAAGCTTACGTTTTGCAGAAAAACCAATGCGCGCAACTTGCCAAAAATGCTTCTCAGGCAAATCACCCAACACCGTCTCTGCCTTATGAATATTTGAAATATGTAATAATGCTGAATCAACTTTAGGTGCAGGCCAGAAACTATCGTTATCCACAGTAGCAACCATAGCAGCCTCCCCGTATAACTGAACTGACAATGCAAGTAAACTCATCGATCCTGGCTGTGCACAAACACGCTCAGCAACTTCTTTTTGAACCATTAAAACCATCTGCTCTGGCTGATGATCAGAAGTCAAAAATTTCTTAAGAATCATTGAAGTAATATTATACGGGATATTTGCAATGACTTTATATGAACCAGCAATAAGTGACTGCGTATCAACTCTTAAAATATCTTGATTAACAACATTGAGGTGCTGCACCCCTGCAAACTTGTCTCGTAAAAAATCAAGAACCTCCGTATCAAGCTCAACTGCATAAATGGCTTTTGCAGAATCAACTAACACCTCAGTAAGAATCCCCAACCCAGGACCAATCTCAAGAACAACGTCTTTTTTTGTAACCGAACCTATCTCAACCATCGATACAACAACATCCGTGTCCAATAAAAAATGCTGCCCCTTTGACTTCTGAGGTGATATGCCGTAAGTCTGGGCGATAGTTTTAATTTGATCTAAAGTGGAATAATTCATGATTTTACAGTATCATGTATAACATAATAAAGATAGACAATTAATAAATATGGCATACCCAGAAATTGTCCTACAAAAGAAAGTTCCATTTTTTATATCATGCCTTGTTTTAATAATTATCATCGTGGCACTATTTATTATTTTCTAGAAACTTAGGAAGTATAAATTAAAAATGAAATTTTCAAATCACAAAATACTAAACTACTCACTCGGCTCTCTGGGGCTCTGTTTACTATGTGTAGTAACGCTTCTTGCCCCACAAAAAACTCAAGCAGTAGGGAGCCCTTTAGATATTATTCCAGAAGGATTACCCAATGCCACTATGCCATTTGGCGGACAAATACTAGCATCACTATCATGCGACACAGCCGCCACGTGCCTTAACCCTATTTGTCTGCTTGTTCGATGTATCTTACAAGTACCATTCACACTGCATGTTTTCAACAATTACGCACTCACCTCTTCACAAAATGCATTTAACACTCTCCGTGACGATGTTCTAGAGCCAAAAGAGCGACAGTATTGCCCACAATTTTGTAATGCCTTAGGTCTAGGCGGCTACTGCACCGTGTTATGCGGGGGTGCACTTCCTGGGCTTCAAGCAGGAAATGTATCGCCAGTTGGAATTGCTGTTGAAGGAATCAAACAAGTAGTTCCTGGAGGAATGCAACCTTCAATTGTCTTGGTACTCTTTCCTGTTGAAAACCCAATACCAGCCTGTCAAAATTTTGGATTTGTCACAGGAAGCGCATTAGGACAAGGACTATTTTTTGCTCCAAATCCACTCATAACTGGAACCAAGGGAACACCACTTGAGAGTTTGGTTGGCGACAGCTGTCGTGGTGATTATTTCTCTCCATTCCCCTATCTCAGAGGCGGATTATAAATTAAGTTTTTTAATATCAGCACCGCGACGTAAAAAAACAAGTGACCCCTGCTCATCAACCTCGACGACTGTCGAGGTTTTTTTAAAAGACAACACACCAGCATCAATAATCAAATCAGGCTGTTGAACTTCTTTGCTAAATCGATCAATAATTTTTTTTGCAGAATACGGCGTATCTTCACCTGAAATATTTGCCGATGTAGCAATAAGCGGCACACCAGCTCGTCTCGCTAAACTTCGTGGAACATAAGCAGCTGGAACACGAACAGAATACTTATCACTAACTACAAATGATATTGCTGCTGGCCAAGATAGCTTCATTCGACGTACAAGATGACTATGAAGTACAAAAAAACGCTGCACCTGAAAAAAACTTGATGCAACGAGTGTAAATTTTGTATCTTTTCGCTTCTTAATTTTTAATATCTTTTTTTCAACAGACAATTTACTAAAATTGCCACCCAACGCATATGCTGTATCGGTCGGGTATACTATAACTCCACCATTTCGTACAACTTGCGCCGCACGTGCCAATCCACGATCATCAGGCTTAACCACCTCCATAACTAGCCTCGAATCTGACGGATAAACTTGTAGATTGAATACACTACGGGATTTAATACCTGCTCATAACTTCCCACGTATTCTTGAGCCGGTGTCTCAGGTGAAAAACCATATTTAAACGAACTAATACCTTTCCATGCAGCATTATCATATGAAGGACTAACAACTCCCCCGAAATCATAATAACTACATCCCTGACGCTTTGCCTCTAAGATACTTTCCCACTGAAGAAGTGCAGGGGCCATAACTCCACGATACACCACTGAAGAAGCGCCGTGTAGATAGGTTGCCATAGATCCATAGAAAGAAACAAAATGTGCCGCCACAACTTTTCCTTCGTATTCTGCAATCATCAGCTGTAAAATATCATCTTTAATAAGCTGACGGAAAAGCACTTTATAATATTCCTTTGGATGAGGAGTAAAATCATTACGCTTTGATGTTTCTTTCATCAACGTCCAAAAATGCTCAACATCAGAAGGCTCTTGACTCATGCGCACCGTAACTCCTTTTTTTTGTGCAACATTCACATTATAACGAGTCTTTTGCTTCATTACAGCTAGTAACTCCTCTTCACCTGCCTGAATGTCAATAATAAAGCTACTTCGTGGCTGTACATCAGTTAACCCTTTACGCAATCCCCAAGCAATCATTGTATCTGCGGTTTCTAAATGCCATGCGGGATCCATGCGCACCATAAAAATCTTTTCTTGCTCCCCAATTCTACGAAATTCTTTAAGCAGTACACTACTATTATCAAAAAAATCCTTCGAAACAACCGGCCCACGAGGACAGTATAAATATCCATTCTCAAATGGTAAATCATATTTGACCAACAAGGCCACAGCAACAAGTGCGCCTTCATCATCTACATGAGCCACTCGAAAAATCTTTCTTCCCAATTCTTTTTGAAATTCTCCCCACGCCCAAGATTGCAGTATACCACCATCAGCAGCATTTGATTTTACAAATAAATCCCATTGTTCTTTAAGACCTGCATCAACTTCAATGAATTGCATATATTAACGAGTTACAAAATTAATCAAACGGCCAGGAACATAAATAACATTTACAATCTCCACGCCTTCTAAATACTTTTTAATTTTTTCTTGCTCCTGAGCTTTTTCAGCCACCACCTGCTGCATTGCATCTTTATCAATCACAAGCTGGTCACGCACCTTACTATTAACTTGGACAACTATAGTAACTTCTTGCGTCTCAAGCACAGATTCATCATATTTAGGCCATGCTGCATGTGCAACAGCACCCTTATGCCCAAAAAAGTGCCATAGCTCTTCAGCGATATGCGGTGCGAATGGTGCAAGCAATCGAGCAAACATTTCTGCAGATTGTTTAGTTATACTACCATGTTTTACAAAAGTATTAACAACGATCATAAGTGTAGACACGCACGTATTGTAAGACTGTGTCTCAATTCCTTCAGTAATCTTCTTGACTGCATCGTGTGTTATCCGAGTCACCTCACTATCCTCATTCTTAACAAGGGTAATTTTACCACCAATAAATCCATCCCATACTTTTTCCAAAAAGCGCCGCACACCTTTTACACCGTTAGTATCCCATGGAATTGCTTGATCAAATGGACCCATAAACATCTCATACATACGAAATGTATCAGCACCATATTCAGCAACCACATCATCAGGATTAACTACATTACCACGAGATTTTGACATTTTTTCTCCACCATTACCAAGTATCATGCCATGAGAAGTACGCTTGGCATATGGCTCCGGACCACATTGCTTTGGAATAACTCCAATATCGTGTAACACTTTGTAAATAAACCGAGAATACAGTAAGTGAAGCGTAGTATGCTCCATGCCACCATTATACCAATCAACTGGCATCCAATACTCAAGCGCCTTATCTGAAGCTAAAGCTTCATCATTATGAGGATCAGTATAGCGCAAAAAATACCAATTTGACCCCGCCCAATTAGGCATAGTGTCAGTTTCCCGCTTTGCCGCACCGCCACAGGTTGGACATGGTACATTGACCCACTCTTCTACAGATGCCAAAGGTGATTCACCTGAATCAGTAGGTTCATAATGCTCTACTTCTGGCAGTGTAATTGGTAACTGTTCGTCAGGTACTGACACAATCGCATATTTTTTACCATCGATAGTCGAATAATCAACTCCTTCAACTGCATCCGTGCTCTCTGTATAACAGTGTTCACAATAAACAATTGGAATCGGCTCACCCCAATATCGCTGACGAGAAAATACCCAGTCACGAAGCTTATAGCTCACGGCTTTTCTTCCCAAATTGCGATCCTCAAGCCAAGCAGTCACTAAACCAATTGCATTTCGTGCAAGCTCACCATTAAACTCACCTGAGTTAATTAAGACACTATTATCAATATCCGTATGAGCCGCTTCAGTAATATCACCGCCCTCAACCACTTGCGTCATCGGAATGTTAAACTTCTTTGCAAATTGCCAATCACGTTCATCATGAGCCGGCACTGCCATAATAGCGCCAGTACCATAACTTGCTAAAACATAATCAGAAATCCACACTGGAATTTTTTCACCAGATGCGGGATTCAATGCGGTAACACCCTTAAGCTCAACCCCCGTCTTCTCTTTTTGTAGCTCTGTTCGCTCTAAGTCAGACTTTTTATTCGCCGCATCAATATATGCTAACACCTCATCTTTATTTTCAACTTTTTCAAGTAATGACTGGATTAATTCATGCTCTGGTGCAATCACCATATACGTCACACCAAAAAGTGTATCGGGTCGCGTGGTAAATACCTCAAGCGAATGATCAAATCCAGGTAAGGCAAAAGTAACATGAGCACCCTCACTTCTACCAATCCAGTTTTCCTGCTGGATAGCAATTCGATCTAAGTAATCAACTTTTTGTAAATCTTCAATCAATCGATCAGCATACTTGGTGATTCGAAACATCCATTGCTCTTTTTCTCGTTTTTCTACTTGAGTGCCACATCGCTCACAGTTGCCATTGATCACCTCTTCATTTGCCAAACCAATCTTGTCTTTAGGACACCAATTTATAGTCATCTTACTTCGGTAAGCCAAGCCCGCTTTGAGCATTTTTAAGAAAATCCATTGTGTCCACTTATAATACTCAGGATCCGCAGTACTTACAGCGCGATCCCAGTCAAATGAAAATCCAAGTGACTTAAGCTGCCGAGAAAATGTTTCAATATTTTTCTTGGTCGTAATTGCTGGATGTGTTCCAGTTTTAATTGCATAATTTTCTGCGGGCAATCCAAATGAATCAAAGCCGATTGGATACAACACATTATATCCTTGCATACGTCGAGTGCGTGCCATAATATCCATTGCTGTATAGCTGCGAGGATGTCCGACATGCAAACCCTCTCCAGACGGATAAGGAAACTCAACCAAACAAAAAAACTTCTTCTTTTTAGAAGAGGTATCTGCAGCAAAAGTCTGGCGATCATCCCAGTACTGTTGCCATTTTTGCTCTATTTTTTGCGGTTCATATACACTCATAAACTCCACTCAAACTACCATAATTCCGCCTATTTTGCAAGATACTGTTACCCCAGTAAAACATCACGCAACTCTGGAAATTCCTGCGTTTCCATATCTCTAAGAACAAAGTGGCCCTTATTTAAAAACGTATGCAGAATTATCTCGGGACATTTTTCCATTAAGGTATCAACAGTGATCCGCATATCTTCATGATCATCTTTTGAATAAAAAACATGCACGCCATCCGTTCTATCAACAAAATTATCAAACGTAAAATCAAAAAAATCTGACTTCATGGTATCCTGAGGATCAATCCACGGTGCAACAAGAGCAACTTTTCCAACTTTAATTTTATTTTCACTTAAGTATCGAATCAAAAAACCGCCACCACAACTATGCCCAACCAAAATAGTTTCATCGGTAATAAGAAAACCTTCAAAAATTTCTCGCCATTCTTCATACACAGGTGCATATGGCCGAGGCATTTCTGGAGTCTGTGCCAAAATATCCTTCAACAAAAGCTGATGTTGCAACCATGGAAACCAATGCGCGTTAGATTGTGCCGGACGATCAGGATTATAATAACCCTCTTTTGATGGCTTACCGTGAAGTAAAATTGCATTTTTCATATTATAAAATTTCCTTCAAATACTTACCAGTCCAACTCTTCTTCTCTTTTGCAATATCTTTTGGCGTTCCCTGAGCAACTACCTGACCACCACCTGCACCACCTTCTGGCCCCATATCAATCACCCAGTCAGCTGACTTAATTACATCCAAATTGTGCTCAATGATCAATACTGTATTCCCCTTATCAACCAACTTATTCAAAACCTCTAGCAATCGCCGTATATCATCAAAGTGTAAACCAGTCGTCGGCTCATCAAGCACATACAATGTCTTACCAGTAGAGCGACGAGACAATTCAGTTGCAAGCTTCACACGCTGCGCCTCACCACCAGAAAGTGTTGTTGCAGGCTGGCCAAGCTTTACATACCCAAGACCAACATCGTGCAACGTTCGAAGCTTGTTGTAAATCACTTGCTGCTGACGGAAAAATCGCATTGCTTCAGTTACTGACATATCTAAAATTGCAGCAATATTTTTTCCTTGATAATGAATCTCTAAAACTTCTGCCCTGTACCGCATACCGTGGCAAATCTCACACTGAATATACACGTCAGGCAAGAAATTCATTTCAATTTTGACCATACCCTCACCTGCACAGTTTGGACAGCGGCCTTCTTTAGAGTTGAAGCTAAATTTACCAACTGAATATCCACGAATTTTAGCTTCTTTTGTGTTTGCAAATAAATCACGGATATAGGTAAACACACCAGTGTACGTGGCTGGATTTGATCGCGGTGTTCGCCCAATTGGTGATTGATCAATCGCAATCACTTTATCAATATTATCAATTCCTTTTATTTCTTTATGTGCACCTGGCAACTCTTTCGCCCGGAAAAACTTCCGCGCCAATGCCTTTACTAAAATATCTTCCATCAAGGTTGACTTACCTGAACCAGAAACACCAGTAAAACTCACCAGCTTACCAAGTGGAATAGAAACTGAAACATTTTTTAAATTATGCTCAGTAGCACCAATAATATCAATTGATTTTCCATTTCCTTTTCGATATGATTTTGGCGGTTCAATTTGTAACTCTCCTGAGAGATACTTACCTGTCAACGATTTTTTATTTTTCTTAAT
>CAYXZR010000012.1:0-24541 GCA_964470025.1 uncultured Gammaproteobacteria bacterium
CTCTTCAGGAGGGTTGGATCTCTTCATCTTCTTCTGTAAAGACTGTTACTTTTAGCTCATGTGATACTGTAGTATATTTTGGCAATTACCAAGAAGATGATGGAAATACCGGAGGCGGCGGCGGAGGCGGCGGTTCTGGCGGCGGAGGCGGCGGAGGCACCCTTGGTCTTGTGATCAACGCCGAAACTGTGTCAGGATTTGCTACTTCAACAGCTACTGTCACATGGTCAACTAATCGGTTTGCCGATAGTCGAGTAGTGTATGGTACTGTCTCTCAGTCAACACTTGGTGCAGCGCCAAACTATGGATATCCATTATCAACCGTTCTTGATCCAACTGATGTTACTTTTCACACTGTTGATATTGCTGGATTACTCCCAAATACTACTTATTACTGGCGAGCTATTTCAGAAGAAGGATTTAACCAGGCTTTTGGTGACGAATTAAGCTTTACTACAGATGCAGAAGGAAGCGTATTGGGTGTCTCTACAAGCACCCCTCCAACTACTCCAGGTGGAGGCGGTACTACACCTCCAGGTGGCTCTGGTAATACTCCTGGAACAACAGGTGGAACTGGTGGCGGAAATCTTGGCTTCAGTGTACCTACTACCACAGGTATTGTCGCTGGTGTAGAGTTTGAAGAAAATACTACGACAGCTACTAGTACTGACAATGGAGAAGTGACTCCAACTTCTAATAATTCAACTTCAACTGATAGTACTGATGACGATTCTGAAGAAGATTCAGATGGAAACTACTCATGGTTGTGGTGGCTACTGCTGCTAATCTTAATTCTACTGTATTGGTACTACCAACATACTAAGAAGAAAGGGCAGGAAGGCCAGTCAAGTAACTAACTAGCTACTTATACCCCCTAAAGAACCGCTGTATGGCGGTTCTTTTTTTGTGTTTTTAAGCCTTGCTTTTTGGCTAAAATACCGCTATACTGTCAGCGTATGAAGTTATCAAAAGAACAAGTAGAGCACATTGCCCACCTCGCACGTATGGGTATTACAGAGCAGGAAAAAGAACTGTTTTCACAACAGCTATCTTCGGTGTTGGAGTATGTAGAGCAACTGCAAGAGGTTGACACTTCTTCTGTAGAGCCTACTTCTCAGGTGACTGGTTTAGAAAATGTTATGCGTGATGACGCGATTGAACAGATTGACAGCACTACACGAGAAGCACTGCTTAATGCTGCACCGGAGCGTGACGGCGAGTTAGTAAAAGCAAAGAGTGTATTTGAAAAGAAATCATAATGGGAGAATTACATAAACTGACAATTAAACAAGCACATGAAGGATTGAAGGAAAAGAAGTTTTCTTCTGTTGAGTTGACACAGGCAAGTCTTGACCGGATTGAGCAGACAAATTCTGAGCTTAATTCTTTTATTACTATTACAAAAGATAAGGCTTTAGAGATGGCAGCAGATATTGATAAGAAAGGGCAATTTGATGAACCACTTGCTGGAGTGCCAGTTGCCGTGAAGGATTTACTGTGCACACAAAATGTGCGCACTACCGCGGCATCAAAAATTTTAGAAAATTATATTCCACCATACTCATCTACCGCATATGAGTTGATTGAAAAATCTGGTGCGGTGTTAGTTGGTAAAACAAATCTTGATGAGTTTGCTTGCGGTGGCTCTGGTGAAACCTCATATTTTGGTCCTACGAAAAATCCATGGAATACTGACTGTGTTCCTGGAGGTAGCTCTAGTGGTTCTGCGGCAGCTGTTGCAGCTCAGCAAGCTCAATATGCGATCGGTACTGATACTGGTGGCTCAATTCGTCAGCCAGCCTCCTTGTGTGGTGTCGTGGGGTTGAAGCCAACATATGGTAGTGTTTCTCGTTTTGGTGTAACTGCCATGGCGTCTTCGCTTGATCAAGTCGGTCCTATTACCAAGACAGTAGAGGATAGTGCTTTAGTTTTCAACGCACTTGTAGCCCGTGATCCTAAAGATGCAACTACTGTTGAGCGAGCTAAAGAGGATTTTACTTCATCACTTGGTAATGCTATCAATGGTATTCGAATTGGTATTCCTAAGGAGTTTTTTGCTGAAGGAATTGATGATTCTGTAAAAGCAGTTGTACTTAAGGCCGTTGAAAAATTAAAAGAACTTGGTGCAGAGATTGTCGATGTGTCATTGCCAATGACAAAGTACGGATTAGCAGTGTATTATATTTTAATGCCTTCAGAATTGAGTGCAAACCTTGCTCGTTATGATGGCGTGCGTTTTGGATTTAGTGCGGGTCAAGAAACGTTGATGGAGAATTATAAGCAGACTCGTCAGCAAGGGTTTGGTGATGAAATTCGACGTCGAATTATGATTGGTACCTATGCATTGTCCTCAGGTTATTACGATGCTTACTATAAGCAAGCGCAAAAGGTTCGTACGCTAGTACGACAAGATTTTGAGCGTGTGTTTGAAGATGTTGACTGTATACTTGGTGCTACTTCGCCGACTGTAGCTTTTAAGATTGGTGAGAAGACTAGTGATCCTTTGGCGATGTACTTGGCTGATATTTTTACTGTACCGGTTAATATTGCTGGATTGCCAGGATTATCAGTGCCTTGTGGTTTTGCAGATGAGTTACCAGTCGGAATGCAATTGATTGGTAAGCGATTTGACGAGAAGACGATATTGCAAGTGGGTCATCAGTATGAACAGGCAACAGAGTGGCATACTCGATTTCCAGAGCTGTAGGCTTGACTTTTTTTACTCAGTTTGATTTAATTGAGCATACGTATTTTAAAATTGATATTAGAGCGGAGAGGTGGCAGAGTGGTCGAATGCGACGGTCTTGAAAACCGTTAGGCCCTCATACGGTCTCGTGGGTTCGAATCCCACCCTCTCCGCTCTGGTATGAATTTCTGTGTTTTATGAAATAGTCTATTACAAATCAATCCACCATTTGAGTGGATTTTTATTTTTATGGAGAGGTCGCATAGTGGTCTAGTGCGCTCGCTTGGAAAGCGGGTGAGCCGAAAGGTTCCGTGGGTTCGAATCCCATCCTCTCCGCCAGATTATCAATAAAAAAACCCTGTGATACTTCACGGGGTTGTATTGTTTTTGTTTACTCATTTGGCCAGTGGATGACGATGTTAAAGCCGCTGTTAATTCCGACACCATCGTGCCAGTACTCGATGGTTGGCTCGAGACCTGCTTTTTTGCAATAGTCATAGACTATTTTACAGCTACCAATAAGCCATTCAGGTTTGCACCTATCGTGTTGGTTGTCGAGTGGTGGACGCTGATAGTCTTTATTATGAACGCTCATGATAGTGGCGTGTGAGCGACCTTGGCCGGCTTCTGTCTTTGCCCGATGAGGGATTTGTTGGATAATGCCTTGGGCCTTTGTTTCTTCGATTTGTCGTTGGTTTTCGGCTTCCGCTCGTTGCTGCTCTGCTGCCGCGGCTTTTGCGCGTTCAGCTTTTTTGAGCGCTTTTTTGGTCATTAGTGTGAGTTCTTGGGGTGTGATTGACATCGTTGCCTCCTAGAGTGTTGTGCAATGAACGATTGACTATAGTACCATTTTTTTATTACATTGTCAATTTATTTGGTGTAGTTTTAAAATGGTTTATCAGTGGTTTTTTTGTTATACTAAGCTTATATGGAAATTGTATTAAAAGATGACCACTATCGAAAAATAGAAAGCCAGGTTAAGAAGATGTTTCTTGAGGATTTTGAGATTGAGTTGAGTGAATTTCAAACACGAAGGGTGATTGAATTTTTTACTGAAGAGCTGGGAAGAGAATTATATAATCAGGCCGTACAAGATACTAAAAAATTTATCGAGGACAAGTTTCTAGATCTGGAAGGTGAAATATATATTCAAAAGAAGTAATTTGTATTAACGTTTTATGGAAAAATTTACATATTCAATTACAATTAATAAACCAGCTAGCGATGTTTTTAGTGTAATGACAGATAAGTCGCTGTATTCAGATTGGGCAAAGGCTTGGGGAGAGGGAATGACCTATACTGGCGAATGGAAGGAAGGCGAGACAGTGGTATTTCACGATCAAACACAAGGTGGCACTAAGGCGATAGTAGAGGAGATTCGTCCAGGTGAGTATGTACGATTTAAGCACATTGCTATGGTTGACTTGCAGAATAATGAACTAGCACCAACTGATGAGAATATGAAAAAGTGGATTGGTTCTTTAGAGGAGTATTATTTTAAAAAAGTTGATGATACTACAACCGAACTTGAAGTGGTAATGACCATGGATAATGCTTTTAAGGAAATGTCAGAAGGTAGTTGGCCTAAGGCATTACAGTTGGTAAAAGAGCTTTGTGAGAACTAGATTGTTGTATGAGTGTTACACTTTCCCAGGGTGTTGTTCATAAGCTTCCAAGTGATTTGCGCGAGGCTTTACTTGCAAATGCTAAAGCTAGTGCTGCCTGGGAGGATATTACACCGTTAGCACGTAATGAATGGATTTGCTGGGTTACTATAGTTAAAAAAGCTGAAACTAGAGAGCAGCATGTAAAGCGCGCTATTGAAGGTTTAGTAAAAGGCAAACGTCGTCCGTGCTGCTGGCCTGGGTGTACTCATCGGAAGGATAAGGCTTTAAGTCCCCCTCAAAAATTTGTACTAAGTAAAAAAAATAAAAAATAGCATGACGAAAGAGGCTTTTCATAAAACTTGGTATTTTAGACTACTGCAAGTGTTATTCTGGAGTAGTTATATGGCGATTACTTTGTTTTTAATTGTTGGTGGATTGCTTTGGAGTGATGTAGAAATTGCCGGTTTTGTGTGGGCGATGGTAGTTGGGCTAGTGTATTGGCTTATTAAAAAGATTTTTTATTACGTATTTTTTACAGAACCGGTTTTCACTAAAAAATAGTTACATTTATCTATTGAATTCGTATAAATTTAAATATATGCAGCAAAAATTAGATGATCATTATTTAAAGCAGTTTCTCAATCAAAAGAAGCTAGCAGTACTTTCAACAGTAGGCACTGATGGTAAGCCGTATGCTGCGCCGATTTATTTTGTGATGAATGACGATTTTACTTTTTTATTTATTACACCTGAAGGTACTCAGAAATTTAAAAATATTGAGCATAATCCAAATGTGGTACTTACTGTGACTGATGAGTCAACCTGGGAGACTGTTCGTATTGCAGGTAGTGCACGATTTGATGCATCGCTTGTGTCTGAAGTTGTAAATAAATTAGCCGAGAAGCTTGACGATGGTCAGACGGTTGCTAAAAAGTTGCCAGTCTTACAACATGGTCATAGTAACAAGGTGGCGGTTGTGATTTCACCCAGTACAGTTGGCATGCGACGCTACTCAAGCGAGGTGCTTGAAGAGCATAATATTGATTTTAACTAAACTATACATATGTCTAAACCTATAAAAGTTAGTTTACAAACATCTAAGACTGTAAAAATTATTTTTGTTCTGCTGGTTATTGTCTTAGTTGGCTTAGTGTTTTTCTTAACTAGTCAAAAAACATTTGCACCAGAAGATGCGGCTGATTTACCAAATGCAGAAAACTCTGACGCCAGTGGCACCATGCTCAATGATGATGAGCGTGAAGATGACGATGTAGTGCTTACTTGGACCATTGCTCCATATCGACAAGACTGTGTTGGAGTTGGACCACAGCAATGCTTGGTGGTAAATAATGAATACTTTTACGATAGAATTGATGGGTTTGCTTTTGAAGAAGGCTATGAATACGTAATTAGTGTAGAGCGCACGAGACGTGAACAACCTGGCCCAGCTGATCAAAATCAATTTAGTTATACTCTTATTGATGTAATTAGTAAGAAGGATGTGCGTCCAGAGCCTGAAGACGAGGTTATTAGCTTGGATGATACTTCATGGCAGTGGCGTGAAACAGTATATGCTGATGAATCTGTGGTGACTGCAGTAGATTCTTCTCAGTTTACTGTGCAGTTTGGAGAAGAGTCATTTGGGTCAACAACTGACTGCAATACTTTGGCTGGTGCATATATTATCTCTGGCAATACGATACAGATTGGACCACTGGCTGCTACCAAAAAAGCTTGCCCAGGAGCTACGCAGGAGTTTGAATATGCTCAGATGCTTGAGCAGGTTGCTCAGTTTTACATCTCTGATGATGGAGAGCTAGTCTTAACGCTCTCTGAAGACGGTGGCTCTATGTTTTTTGAGCCAGTTCCAGCAACTACTGAGTAATACAGGTTTTCTGGCTAAATTAAGGCTACTAGCCTGACTTTGTTGGTTTATTTGCAGTAACAGTGTAGAATCAGTACACTTAAAGATAGCTTAGTATATCTTGACTTTTTGTATATTTTATGTCCCGGGAGATTGAAGAGGTAAAAAATAGACTAGATATTGTGGATGTAGTTTCTGAGTATGTGAAACTGAAGCAGGCCGGAACTAATTGGAAGGCACCATGTCCGTTCCACAATGAGAAGTCACCATCATTTATGGTATCGCGAGATAAGCAGATCTGGCATTGTTTTGGTTGTGGTAAGGGTGGTGATGTTTTTAGCTTTGTTCAAGAGATTGACGGAATGGATTTTCCAAGTGCATTGCAGCATCTTGCTCAGAAGGCGGGCGTACAATTGCCTAGCTACCAAGGTGAGGGCAACTCAAAAAAGAAACGCTTGAAAGAAATTTGTTCACTCACTGCGCAGTATTGGAATAAGGTACTTCGTGATGCCGATGCGGCACAGGTTGCGCGTGATTATTTACAGCAACGTGGTGTGTCAGATGAAACAGCTGAACGATTTGTACTCGGATATGCGCCAAAAGAGTGGGAAGCAACGTTACAATTTTTGATTAAGCGTGGTTATACTGAGCAGGAAATTTTTTTGGCGGGAATTACTGTAAAGAAGGATCGTGGTTCAGGATTTTTTGATCGTTTTCGACATCGATTAATGTTTCCGCTTAAAGATGTCCAGGGGCAAGTTGTCGGATTTACTGGCCGACTTCTTGATGAGTCTCAGCAGGGTGGCAAGTATGTTAATACACCACAAACAGAGCTCTATAATAAAAGCGCAGTTGTTTATAACTTAGATCAAGCTAAGCATGCTATTCGTCGCGAAGGATTTGTGATCGTTGCTGAAGGGCAAATGGATGTGATTGCTTCGGTGCAGGCAGGCGTTGAAAATATTGTAGCAGTGTCTGGAACTGCGTTTACTCAAGAGCAGCTACTTCTTCTTAAGCGCTACACTACACAGCTAGTACTTGCATTTGATACAGATGCTGCTGGTGAGTCAGCGTCACGACGAAGTGTGGCGTTGGCATGGCAGGAAGGATTCGATGTTAAAACAGTTGCACTACCTGAGGGTAAAGATCCTGATGATTATATTAAACAAGGTGCTGATGCATGGAAAAAGGTTGTTGATCAGCGACAGTCAATTATGCAACACTATGTAACCCGGGCAACTAAGCGATATGACCTTACTTCGGTTGATGGGAAAAAAGCCGCTACTAAAGAGCTGTTGCCGATTATTTCTCAGCTGTATGATGGTGTTGAGCGAACCCATTGGGTGCAGGAGTTGTCAGGATTGGTAAATGTACCAGAGACAATCCTTCATGAAGCAATGCCTAAGCGTGGAGTTAATCGAGCTGTGGCAGTCCAGCCAGTAGCTCAAGATCGCTCTGAGAAGACTTCAACTGCTCAGCAGCCGCCAAAGAGTCGGTTTGTTCGTGTTAGTGAGCATTTGATTGGCCTTTTGCTGGCATTCCCAGATCATCTGCCATCACGTATTGATAAACTTGAGCCAGATATTTTAGCTACAGAAGCCCTACGAGCCCTTTACAAACAATTAATTATTTACTATACTAGTGACATTCAAAATAACATTTCAGATTTTGAGTACAGAGGTTTTACGCAGACTCTTTCGTCTGAACAAGGTACTGCATTAGCTGATACTCTCGTGCTTAAGGCCGAGAATGATTTTAGTGATGCCGAGTATGTTGCTATTGGAAAAGAAATAGATGAATCTGTAGCTTTTCTGCGTAAAGAATATTATTCCCAACAATTAAAATCTATTGAACAACAAATTAAGTTTGCCGAAGACCAGCACAATGTTGAAGAAGTGCAAAAACTTACTCAGCGCTTCAACGAAATAATACAACAGCTGCATCTTTTATAAGGCAACAGGAGTATCCATGCCACGAGCAAAGAAAAAAACTACGACAAAAAAGAAAGCGTCGACTGCAAAAAAAGCGACGAAGAAAACTACAACACGTAAGCGCACTACTAAAGCGTCGACTGCAAAAAAAGCGACGAAGAAAACTACAACACGTAAGCGCACTACTAAAGCGTCGACTGCAAAAAAAGCGACGAAGAAAACTACAACAAAAAAAACAGCTGCTGCAAAAAGACCACGTCCTCCTAAGGCTGTACTTGATGAAGCTGCTGTAACTAAGCTTCTAAAGAAAGCACGTGGAAGAGGTTTTGTAATTGAGCGTGAGGTTGTGCAAGTGTTTTCAGAAGTAGAAGATTATTTAGACTTGTATGAAGAGTTTTTGCGTGACTTAGAAGACATTGGCGCAACATTTGTAGAAAATCAGCCAACAATCTTAACCTCTAAAGAGCAGCAACAAGGACTGCTTGATCAAGTAGGCTTTGGTACTAGCAAAAAGCGAATTGATATTGCAGATATTTCTTCAGATTCAATTCAGATGTATCTTCGTGAAATTGGTAAGGTGCCATTGCTGAAAGCAGAAGAAGAGATTTCTTTGGCGAAACGATCTGAACGTGGTGATATAGAAGCAAAACAAAAACTAATTGAAGCTAACCTTCGATTAGTGGTTTCAATTGCTAAGCGATTTACTGGTAAAAGTTTGTCACTACTTGATTTGATTCAAGAGGGAAATATCGGCTTGTTCCGTGCGGTAGAGAAGTTTGATTATCGTAAGGGATATAAGTTTTCAACATATGCGACTTGGTGGATTCGCCAGGCAATTACTCGTGCCTTGGCAGACCAGTCTCGAACTATTCGAATTCCAGTGCATATGGTAGAGACTATTAACAAGTTTAAGCAGGTTGAGCGTCAGCTTATCCAGGATCTTGGTCGTGAGCCATTACCAGAGGAGATAGCTGCAGAGATGAATGAAACCCTTGACAAAGTGCTCCATATCATTAAAATAAGCCAAGATACGATTTCGATTGAAACTTCAGTAGGTGAAGACGATGAAGACTCGAAACTTGAGGATTTTATCGAGGATGTAAAGACTGCAACTCCAGATCGTATGGCCGCTTTAGAACTTTTGCGAGACTATGTCCAAGAGATTATCCAGGATTTGACTCCTCGAGAGCAAAAGATCTTGGAGATGCGTTTTGGACTTACCGACGGTGTGTCACACACCCTGGAAGAAGTTGGGCAAGAGTTTGACGTTACTCGAGAGCGTATTCGACAGATTGAGGCAAAGGCGCTTGAGAAGATTGAAAAACATCATTTGATCAGCAAACTACGGGACTACTAGTATAGATTACTAAGACCCCTATGTTCAGAGGTAGCTCAATGGTAGAGCAGTTGACTGTTAATCAATTGGTTGTGGGTTCGAGTCCCACCCTCTGAGCATAGGGGTTTTATTGTACCTTTGTTTTTAGGTATTTAATGGTTGTACCTTTGGCTCGGTGAATATTTTCAAAATAGGTTTTGATTTTTAGTGCTTTTGGCTTGAATAGTTTTCGATCAATATTTGAAAAATCTTTTAGGATTTGCCACTGTTGCTGCTTTAGTGTCTGCTTACTAAATTCATACATCAGTTGGCTATCAGTCTTGAGATGGAGGATTCCATCTTTTTTTAATACCTTTTTGTAAAGGTTGAGAAAATATGGAGTTGTGAGGCGCTTCTTTGCTTGTTTGTCTCGTGGAAATGGGTCAGGGAAGGTGAGCCAGATTTCATCAATACAATGTGCTGGGATGTAATCAAGAAGACGATTTATGTGTCCACGAATGAAAATAGCATTATCTAGCGATGCTTCTTTTGCTTTACTAGCGCCAACCCATAGTCGTTCACCCTGGATGTCCATTGCTACGCACAGTGTGTCGGGATTTTGCTTGGCCAGGGAGATTGTGTATTCTGCCTTACCACATGCAAGCTCGAGAATAGTTTTGCTTGAAGAGCTGAGTTTGTTTTTTAGCTCATCTACTCTCTGAGGATTGTTACATTCATAGACATTGGCAAATCTTGAGAGCTGGGCAAATCGTTTGATTTTCTTTCTAGGCATGAGTACACTAACAATAGTTAACGAAACTATACTACCAAACTCTATGAATAATAGGCAAGCTGTACTTACGTATTTTGATTCACATGATTTATCATATGTATTGCATGAGCACATGCCTGTTTTTACCTGTGAAGAATCAGCTGGCCTAGGTCATCGAGGTGAACATGCTAAAAATTTGTTTTTACAATCAAATGAGCAGTATTTTTTGGTTGTGACACTCTGTAGTGCAAGAGTTGATCTTAAGGAGCTTGCTATCAAAGTAGGTGAGAAGCGTTTTTCTTTTGCTTCTGAAGATGCTATGAAATCATTGTTGCAACTTACTCCAGGCTCAGTCTCGCCTTGTGGATTAATTCACGATATTGATAAGCGAGCTACTGTCTTGATCGATAGTATAGTTACTGATCAGGAGGTGGTCCTTATTCATCCAAATGATAATAGCGCTACACTAGAGTTATCGCAGGAAATGTTTAAGGCTTTTTTGCGATCTACGGGTCATCAGTATGAAGTGCTTTCTGTGCCTAAAAAATAAATAATTAAAAAAGAGATGCAAGGGGGGGAGCATCTCTTTTTTTTGCGCATCAACTAACGTTTTAGAAACTCTTGACTTGCTTTAGAAGAAGTTTGGTTGAGATTTTTTTTTCTAATAATTTTTCAAGGTTTCTTTTAAACATATAGTCGAAAAAGTGGTTCCAGAGAAATTGATTTGCTTTTTGTGTCATATCGTTTTTATATTATTTATTTTAAATTGTTTGAAATTTTCTAATAACTGCCTGGACAACTCCTTGAATCAGCGGGTCTTTTGCGTAAATTGGCTTCATGGTTTTGTTTGCTGGTTGCAGTCTGATTCGATTTGTTTCTCTGTAAAACTTTTTTAGTGTGGCGTATTGGTTGTTGAGTAGTGCTACGACAACGTCGCCATTTCTTGGTGAGGGGTTTCGATGTATAACTACTAGGTCGCCATCTAGAATTCCCTCGTCGATCATCGACGTTCCTTTGACTCTCAGTACAAACGAATTAGTGGGATCAAGAGTAAGGTTGGCTGGAATTGCTATGGTTTCGTTTCCTTCTACCGCTTCGATTGGCTGCCCAGCGGTGATAAGTCCAGAGAGGGGAAGCTCGAAGGCTTGGGCAAGGTTGAACTTCTTCTTACTTGGAACTAGGTTTCGCATCGGTGATCCGTCGCTGCTCAAGTATCCTTTGTCCTGGAGAGCTTGAATATGCTGATGAACGGTGGCTTTGCTGCTTAGTCCAAAGTGGTCTGCTATTTCCTGGTAAGAGGGGGAGTAATCGTTGTCAGCTAGAAAGTCTAAAATAAAATTGAGAATGAGCGATTGTTTTTTTGTTAACGACATATAGTTATTTTTATGTTCGTAAATCGTTCGGTATTTCTATTATACCGTACAAAAACCGAACGTCAATATAGTTCTGTGGATAAGTTTACTTTATTTGCTATTTATTCTGTATTTCCGTACTATTTAGTCATCAACCAAAGGAGGTTTTACGTCATGAGTGAATCCTTGACTAAAGCACTAGGCTCATTTAGAAGTAGCGGTGCATGCTACTTGAGAACAGAGCCTGCTATTGAAGACGCATTAATACAGGATGTTTTTGCGGGTTTTCGACGACTTGTTACCGAAATTGAGTTAGGAAACATTAGTTACAATGACTGGTGTATCGATGAACACAGCACAGGTGATCCTGATTTGGGGATTATCGAAAAGCAAGGTGGTGTAAAGGAGGGTGGTGGTTTTTATGATCACAAATTCTTCTTCCACTGGAGTCCAACTCTAATACGCCACTTGCCACAGCAGTGTGTAGATCAATTTGGTCGCTGGCTTCAAAGTTGTGAAGCGCTTTTTGAACTATGCTGTTTGAACGTCAACCGATTTGCAACTGTATTAGATCCTGAGCTGGGTGCCTTAATGAATCAGCAGGCAGCGATTGATATATCACGGCTACGGCTTTTGATGTATGTTAAGGAGCGGGATGGTAAAGTCGCCAGTGATCATACCGATAAAGACGGTATTACCATGCATGTTGCAGAGACTGCTCCTGGTGTAGTGCTTGGCTCTCAGCAAGCACCTGAAGTTGCTCCTGTCGGTAAGAGCTTAATCTTTGCCGGTGACAAGCTGGAGCGATTTACGGGGGGCTCTATTAAAGCGGTACAGCACCATGCGGTTAACCACTCTAAAGACGGAGAGCGAAGAGTTGCCGCTGTCTACTTCGGTCATTTTGTTGAATAATTGAGCACTTTTAGATCACATCATCGTATGTGATCTTTTTATATATTGACAAAATTATAAAAATATGTTATTATATATAACATACTCAAAAAGGTTCATTTCAATTTGGAGTTTGTGTCATGACTTCTGCTGACATTTCCGCTACCCTTAGCTCTCTTTCGCAGCCACTTTTGCCTTTCTGCTCGGCTGTGCTGCAGGGCATCATTTGGTATTACCTGGCTATTTTGTCCCTCTGGATATTTTTCCAGGTCATCGCTCTCTTTAGCAATAAGCCGATTGCGACGTTTATTCGGAAGTGGGGCAATAAGATTTGCCGCTTTATGGCTTACGGCATTTTCAAACTTATCTTACAGTTTTTGCGGTGGGTTAATAACAAGCTACCACAAGCAGCTTAAATTTACTTTGATCTTTCCTTCCGGTCCTTGCCCTAACGCAAGGACTTTTTTCTTTTTATGTATTCTCATGTATACTGCATCGTATGAAATCAGACACACAAACATACACAATTGTTATCGTAGGGGCAGGTTTTGCTGGTCTTTCAAGTTTACTTACGTTATTGTCATCAAAACTTTCCTTAACTATCATTCTTATTGATAAAGATGAGTATTTTGAATACACACCATCGTTACATTTTGCATTGACCGATAAGCGGTATGATCAGAAAATTCGCTTTTCACTGAAGAAGTATTACAAAAAATATTTTGTACATGATGAGATTACGCAGATTAGTGAAAACGTAATGCATGGAAAGAGTGGCGCTCGATATGAATTTGATTATGCGATTGTAACAACTGGTTCACGAACAAATTATTATGGCAATGAGTCATTTGAGAAATTTGGTTTTGCATTGCGTCGATTTAAAGACGTGTTACCTGTTCGTGAGCGATTAAAAACGGCGCAACAAGTTACTGTAGTTGGTGGCGGGTACACAGGTGTAGAAATTGCTGGTTTACTTGCATCGAAAACGTCGAAAAAAATTCGTCTCGTGCATATGGTTGATCGAGTACTTGATCGCTTGGCGGAGAGTGTTAGTCAGCAGACGGATGCATTCTTGCGAGCAAAAAATGTAGAGATGGTACTTGGTCAAGGGGTTGATCGTGTTACTCAATCAGACATTACGCTAAGCTCTGGCGAACAGCTGCCAAGTGATTTGACTATTATTGCAACTGGCATGCGGCCAAATATTGAGCCATACGCGGAAAAAGTAGAGCTTACTGGCACGTTATCAGCTGAAGATAATCAGCGAGTGTTTTTTGCTGGTGATGTTGCTCGATCGAATAAATTGCCAACGGCTCATAATGCTATGATTGAAGGTAGGGAAGTTGGAGAGTATGTAGTGGCGGCGATTAAGGGGGAGGCATTTATTCCAAAAAAGATGCGTGACTGGAATATTTTAGCTATCGCGTTTAATACGTATGATGGAGTAATTACGATTGGAAGTTCAAAAGGATTTCGACTGCCGTTTATCACTGGTTTTGGTAAGTGGCTTGTGGAAAAACGCGTGCTTTTTGAGCTGAAGTATAAAATTCGTCTTCCACTGTAGTTAAAAATGCAGCTTTAAATGCTGTATTTTTTTTGATATACTTAGAGTGAGCTTATTATTAATATAGAACCTGTACTTATGGATTTTTTGTCATTTATTCCTGATACTTCATTTTTTAATAATTCAGCTACACAGTGGTTTTGGGCTGGTGTGATATTTTTTGGTTGGTTTATTGGCCTAAAGATTTTTCAAGTGGTTGTATTGGCTCGTTTGCAGTCATGGTCAAGTAAAACTAAGAATGAAATTGATGACACATTCGTTGGCATCGTCAGCGGCATTGGTTTTTTCTTCTACTTTGTAGTCGCGTTGTATTTTGGTTTAGCTTCCCTTGAGCTTCCAGAGTATGTAGACACGGGTATGACTATTTTGCTTATGCTTGCTATCACCCTTGAGGTGGTAAAAGCAAGTAAGCATATGATCGATTTTTCTTTCAAGCGCTATGCAAGAAAAAAAGGACTTGGTGAGGATCCAGCGCAGGAAATGCAGAGTCGTGCAATGTTTCGAACTCTAAAGACCATTGTTGCAATACTGGTTTGGTCAGCCGGCTTGTTGCTTGCTCTTTCAAATATTGGTGTTGATATTACGTCACTTATTGCTGGGCTTGGTATCGGTGGTATTGCTGTTGCTCTTGCGTTGCAGAATGTGTTGGGTGATTTATTTAGCAGTTTTTCTATTTACTTTGATAAGCCGTTTGAGGTTGGTGACTTTATTGTGATTGGCGATGACATGGGAACAGTAGAGCGAATTGGAATGAAATCAACGCATATTCGTACATTACTTGGTGAGCAATTAGTTGTATCAAATCAAGAATTAACAACAGCACGAATTCAAAACTTTAAACGGATGGATCGACGACGAGTTGTGGTGTCACTTGGCGTCACATATGATACTTCTCAGAAAAAGTTAGAGATGATTCCTAAGATGGTGGAAGATATTATTAAAAAAGTTGATAAAACAGAGTTTGATCGATGTCATTTTCATGAATATGGTGATTCAGCGTTGCTTTATGAACTGGTGTTTTATGTAGACACTCCTGATTATAATATGTATATGGATATACGTCAGGATGTTAATCTTCAAATTTTTGAAGCATTTGCCAAGGAGAAAATTGAATTTGCTTATCCAACGCAAACTTTGTATGTAAAAAAATAATATGTTTAAAAAGTTTTTTTCGCTCACTAAAAAGCGTAGAAGTAAAAAAATGACCCAAGGTATTATTCGTTATGGTTTAGCACTTCTTGGGTTTGACATTCTTCTTGGTTTTTGTTTTTTCTTTGGAATTATGGCTATACAGTTTTTGTATCAGGGATTTTACATACCGACTTTTTATGATGCGTTTTTACCGCTGATGGTACTTTTTATTTTTGCCGGTGGTGCAGCGGTGGTTTGGTTTCGATATGGACAGTTGTTGGGTGCTTATTTTTCTAAGCATCGTTATGCTGTGATTATCTTTACTTCTTTGATTGCTATTGTTGGTTTAATCGCACTTCTGTCTGTGCTGCTACTTTTGTTTCAGTTGTCAGGTTTATTTACTAGTATTGCTGCAATGCTTGTGTTGAGCTTTACGACAGTGGTTCTCTTGGCGACAGCGTTTCAGGTAGTTGTTGTGTTATTGGGGGCGCATTCGAAATAATATGCGAGTAATAGAAGGCGTGATTCGCTCTGGAAGACAGGTTGGTAGAACTCTTGGTGCACCAACAATTAATATTGCGGCGCCTCGAGATCTAGATGATGAAGAGTGGGGAGTGTACTGTTCGTTGGTAAGCGTTAAAGGTGTTACATATCCCGCACTTACTCATCTTGGTCCGCCCAAGACGTTTTTTTTATCTCGACCAACGTGTGAAAGTTTTTTGTTTCGTTTTAACGAAGTTTCAAAAGATAATACACCTGTTTCCATTAGATTGTTATTTCGTTTGCGTGGTGTTGAAAAGTTTTCTTCAGTAAAAAAACTCAAGCAACAAATTCAGGAAGATATTAAAAAAGGAAAGAAATTTTTTGGATTATAATATGAAGAAATTTTTATTGCCGGGCTTGGCGATTGTGATTGCAGCATTTTTCTGGGGAATGGATGGAGTGGTGTTACGTCCGGCACTATACAGCCTGCCTGTAGAACTTGTTGTTTTTATTGAGCACCTTTTGGTGTTTTTATTGTTTACCCCGTTTATTATTAAACACTTGGGAGAGTTACGTCGATTGGGATTGGCTGACTGGGGTTCATTTGGATGGGTGGCATTATTTGGCGGCGTGTTGGGAACACTGTTTATTACCAAAGCGCTTTTTTATGTAGAGTTTGCACAGTTGTCCGTGGTTATTTTAATGCAGCAGTTGCAACCACTCTTTGCACTGATTTTAGCTCGACTGTTTTTAAAGGAGCGCATGCCTAAGAAATTTTTTGGCTGGGCGATAGTGGCAATTATAGCTACCTATTTTATTGTTTTTGATGGAGCGGTGCCAAACTTGGGAACAGGTGATAAGACACCTATTGCTGCTCTTCTTGGGCTTGGGGCAGCTTTTGCCTGGGGTTCATCAACTGTTTTTTCTAAGCGAGCGCTTGAAAAGGTGAGTTTTGTTATGGGTGCCTATGTACGATTCTTGTTAACCACAGTACTTATGTTTATCGTTGTTGCTGCGACAGGAGTAGTGGGAGAGCTTCAGGCGATTTCTATTGATCAATGGAAAGTGTTTGTATTGATTATTTTTTCATCAGGTGGTGTGGCAATGCTTTTGTATATGTATGGTTTAAAGCGAATCCCAGCTTCTACCTCAACTGTTTTGGAGCTGACCTATCCTTTGTCGGCAGTAGCTCTTGAATATTTGATTCATGGGCGTAGCTTGAGTGTAGTGCAATGGGGTGGAGCAATAGTGTTATTGCTTGCAATGTATAAAGTTTCTGGCTTACAGAAAAAATAGAATAAAAAGGTTTTATAAAAGACAGAAAACCGAGCTTTGCTCGGTTCTATTTTTTGGAGAAGGTTTTTATGTGCGATATTGATTTTAACTTATAGTTTCTTCGTAGGGATCTTTGATACCCAGAGATTTACATGCTTCTCTTTGGGCTAATGAAGGTGGTGCGGTGAGTTTTTGTAGGGCATGCTTCACAGCGTCTGAGTACTTGAATGTTTTGCCATTTTCTATAAGATACTCAACTTCATTTACATCTTCTCTGATTCCAAAAATATTGTCATTTTTGGGATCAGGAGAGATTTCACAGTCTTGCTCTACTGCTTTTTCAAAAGCTACTACGAAGTCTGGAATTAGTTGCTTTTTTATTTCTTGCGTATTTTTTTCTAACGCATCTTGGCACTGCTTAACCAACTCTTCCACTCGCCTTTGTCTAATTTTGTACTTTTCGATCTGAGTTTGAAGAGTTGAAAGACATAAGTGTCTTTTTGCTAGGCCTTCTATTTTTTTTGCGCTGAAGGTTTTTATAACCGTGTCATCATCATGCTTTAGCGAGATTGTGCCTTGCTGCTCAGTAAATCTCACGTGTGTTGCATCGGTGATTGTGTGAGGTGTATCTTCTAGGAGAGTGTTTAGTAGAGCAAGAAAGATTGCGTGTTGGTAAGCATATCGTTCGCTAGCATTTTGATTTTCTTGTGATGCTTGTGCCAAGTATTCGAGGGCTAGATGCAGGGCTGCTTTTAACTCCCTTCGGTCACGTACTAGTTGGCTTTTTTCAATGAGGCTTTGATACCTAGAGGTTTTAGTGATTGAGCGAAATGGGTTCTCTGCATCATTTTCTTCTAAATAGATACTCGTTTCTTCTTTGAAGCTTGGTATCGACCCGTTGTGCCAATATGGATGTTGAAATGTGGCTAAGAGTATACTACCTGATATAGTCATGTCAGTTCTCCTTCTGACTTGTAAAGATCTACTCATTAGTATGAGTGTAGCGAAATTATAATAATTTTGATGATTTGTCAATTTTGTTAACATTTTTACTGGTAAATTACTGCTAAAAATGGTATAGTTGTATCGCGAAAGGGTTTATGTGTGTGTTTTTTATTATCTATTTTTTAAACCCGTTTGCGACTCGTAGGCGGGTTATTTTATTTTAAAAATGGCATTAATTACTAATGAAAAAGTTAAGGAATTGGTTGAAGAGTTGGATTTAATTTCTTCTACTGACTTAGAAGATGCGTACGCTCTTGCTGAGAAGAACAGTGTCTCACTAACGCGTGTGTTAGTCGAGCGTGATTTATTGTCTGATGATACTATTGGCCGAGTATTGGCTGACTTTGTTGGTTATGATTTTGTGGATCTAGATAGTGTTGCTATTGATGATTCACTTCTTACCCTGATTCCACCGCTTATGGCTAAGAAGCAAGGAGTGGTTGTGTTTAAGCGAAGTGCAGATGGTTTTCATATTGCGATGGTTAATCCTGGCAACTTACAGATACGTAGCGCGCTGCAGAAAAAGCTGGGAGATCGATTGAAAGTTTTTTTTACTACTGAAACAAATCTCGATAGCGCGTTGAACAAATATCAAAAGCAAATTGAGAAAGAGTTTGCAGATATTATAGAAGAAAATATTTCTGAAGCTCAAAAGAGTGACAAGGCGGAAGATCTTCCAGTTATTAGAATTGTTGATACGATTTTTGAATATGCTTTTAACAATCATACCTCTGATATTCATATAGAGCCTTTTGAAAAACAAACTGTGGTTCGATTTAGAATTGATGGTATTTTACACGATATTGTTACTTTGCCGAAACGTGTACATGACTTAGTCGTGACGCGAATTAAGATTATGTCACGCCTCAGAACCGATGAACATCTTGCGCCTCAAGATGGTAAAATTCGTACTTCGGTTGATGATGAGACGCTTGATATGCGTGTTTCGATTGTTCCTATTGTTGATGGTGAGAAGGTAGTGATACGTTTATTGTCAGCTCGCAATAGGCAGTATGGGTTGGATGATCTTGGATTTTCTAATCACGACTTAGTGACAATTAAGCGCGCTATTGCAAAGCCGTATGGGATGATTTTAGTTACGGGGCCAACTGGTTCAGGTAAGACTACTACGTTGTATTCAGTATTAAAAATTTTAAATAAGCGCTCGGTAAATATTGCAACGATTGAAGATCCTGTAGAATATGACTTAGAGGGGGTTAATCAGATTCAAGTCAATAATCGAACTAATCTGACTTTTTCATCTGGACTTCGCTCTATATTGCGTCAAGATCCAGACATTATTATGGTTGGTGAAATCCGAGATCAGGAAACTGCTGGCATTGCAGTTAACTCTGCTATGACAGGACACTTGGTGTTATCAACCCTTCACACAAATGATGCCCCAACTGCGTTACCCCGTCTTAATGAGATGGGAATTGAGCCGTTTTTAATTGCTTCAACGGTCAATATTGTGGTTGCACAGCGCCTCATGCGTAAAATCTGTACGCAGTGTATTACTTCACATCAAGTCCCCGTTGAAGATATTGCTAAGCATTTTTCGCGTGAAACACTTGATCAGTTTTTGCATGGAAAAAAATCTGGCACAGTTCGTATGTATGTCGGTAAAGGATGTGCAGTTTGTGGTGGCTCAGGGTATACCGGACGAATTGGTGTTTTTGAGGTATTGGAAGTTAGTGATGAGATTCGAGAGTTGATTATGAAAAAGGCAGATTCAGATCAAGTGAAGCAGCGTGCGATTAAGGGTGGTATGACTACTATGATCGAAGATGGTTTGCGTAAGGCATTTAGTGGAGTTACTACACTGGAAGAGGTATTACGAGTTACTCGGGAGTAGTATGAATTTTCGCTACAAGGCAATTACACAGCAAAAAAAAATAGAGCGTGGGACTATTGAGGCAGCTTCTTTGTCTGATGCGACGTTGGCTTTAATAAAAAAGGGTTGGTACGTCCGAAAAATTTCTCCGCAAGGTGGGGGAAAGAGCGCTTTTTTTTCTACAAGTTTTGGCGGGAAGGTTTCGTTACTCAATCGAGCGCTTTTTGCTAAGCATTTGGCGACTATGATTCGCTCTGGTATTAGTATCCATGAAAGTCTTGATGCAATTGCTGATCAAACTCGATCATCATCGTTTCGTCAAATTCTTGAATCAGTGACTAAAGATGTGCGAAGTGGTTTACGCTTGGCAGATTCTCTTGAGCGATATCCAAAAGCGTTTGATCCATTGATGATTAATATTATTAAAGTTGGTGAAGAGAGTGGTACGCTGGACGATAATTTGGATTTTTTAGCAACGGAATTGGAACAGCAGGTTGATTTGCGAAGAAAAATTAAAGGCGCAGCATTTTATCCATCTATTGTGCTTGGCGCCACTTTTGGTTTAGGAATTATTTTGGCATATTTTGTTTTCCCAAAGATTACACAGCTTTTTGTTACACTTAATTTTGAACTCCCGGCGACTACGAGATTTTTGCTCTGGATCGCTGATGTGATGGATTCATATGGTCTTTATATTATTTTTGGTTTGATAGGGGCTTTTATTGGACTACGGATACTGGTGACTATAGCGCCATTTAAAGGATGGTGGCATCGATTTGTTTTACACCTTCCGGTGGTTGGCAGTATCGTGCGTAATTACAATCTTACGTTAATTAATCGTACATTGGGTATTTTGTTGCATAGCGGTCTTACAATTGATCAGGCAATTATTGCAACGACTGCGACCACAAAAAATGTAGTGTATCAAAAAATGCTGCAACGCGTATTGCCTGAGGTGCAGCGTGGACAAACTTTTTCTGGTGCACTTCGTCAGATGAAACAAGATAAGCGTAACTCATATTTTTCATTATTGTCGGTTAAGATGATCGGAGTGGGAGAGCGCACTGGTAAGCTTGATGAATCATTTACTTATCTATCCGAGTTTTTTGGTAAAGAAGTAGATACGGCTACAAAAAATCTTTCTACAACTATCGAGCCATTACTTTTATTATTTATTGGTTTGATTGTTGGGTTTGTGGCAGTGTCAGTTATTTCTCCTATTTATGAAGTTACCTCACAGTTTAGAGCGCGCTAATGGTTTTACCATTTTAGAGCTTTTGCTTACTATTGCGATTGTTTCTATTACTGCTGCTTTGGCATCACCTTTTTTGCAAACATTTCAACTCACTGCTGATCTTGATACTCAAGCTAGCACAGTTAGTTCGACGCTTCGCCGAGCACAACAGTATTCTATTCAGGGTCGTAATACAGGATCATGGGGTGTATATTTTGATACATCAGCTTCTCAGTTTATTTTATTTAATGGTGTTTCCTACTTTGATCGTGATCAGGAGCTTGATCAAGAGTTTGATTATAATGAGCAGATTGTGATTAGTACTGATTTTGGTGATGAGATTATATTTTCAGAGTACCTAGGTGTACCGTCGGAGTCAGGTAGTATTAGCATGATGAGTAGTAATAATGCATTAAGAACTATTGATATTAATGAGGAGGGAGTTGTTGATGTGTCATATTAAGCAACAAGGCTTTTCTTTGGTTGAGATTGTTTTATCAATTGCACTTTTTGGCTTGTTTGCAACAGCGCTAATAGGTCTTTTGTTCGCATCACTTGATAGTGATGTGCAGGCAGAGGAAAAAGAAATAGCAGTACAGTATGCAGAAGAAGGAATTGAGGCGGTGTGGTCAATTCGTCGTGAAGCATTTAATCAGCTTGAGAGCGGTGAGTATGGTTTAGATAACTCTAGTGGCAGCTGGAATTTTTCTGGATCATCTGATTTGATTGATGATATTTTTACCCGGGTAATTAGTATTTCTGATGTATGTCGTGATAGTGGTGGTGCTATTGCTGATTGTGATGACATTGATGCCGAGATTGATATTCGTACCAAACAAGCGTCATCAACAGTCACCTATACTGCAGTTACTGGAGTTGAAAATGAGGTAAGTCTTGTTAGTTATGTTACGGCATGGCAAGACGAAACCTGGCGCCAGACCGATTGGTCTGGTGGTTCAGGGCAAGCGGAGTGGAGCAGTGATTCTCGATACAATACTGATAGCGGGACTATCACCACTGCAGTTGCAGGAGAAGTTGCACTTGCTTCTTCTGGTAGCGAAAGCTGGCCATTTACAACTGAGAATAACTATACGTATGACGCAGGGATAGAGGTGACGGGCGGTCTTGCTCAGTTAGCTCCTATTGGTGGAGGTTGTAGTGGTACGGCTACAGCTTGTACTTCGCTTATCACACAGCCAACTTGTAGTGCTCAATCTGGATGCAGTTGGTCAGCAGCAATGCAGAATAGTACTACTAATTCTGGCTTTACTGTAAATGGAGCTGGATGGACGTATGCGGATTGGAATCAAGGTGGTGGAGAGGTTGATGTTACGGGTACATATGTCGCCTTAGGGGGCAATACGGGAGGGTTTGTTAATGTCTCTTTTCCAGCAGGACGTAATGATGAGCTAGGTGGGTATTGGCAGCAATCGTTTACTACTACATCGCTTAATCCAACGGCAACTATGAATTTTGATTGGTTGGTTTCAGCGTATGGTGCTACGCCAAATACGTTTCAATTATATGTTTTTGTAGACAGTGTAGCTGGTGCGCCTACTATTGGCTCACATGTTTGGACATCTGGACCGATTAGTTCAACTTCGAGTTGGAATTCAGTCACTTCTTTAAATGTTTCATCGAAGTTAAGTGCTATTGGAACGTATTATCTGAAAGCTGCGGTTTGGGTAGAAACGCCAAATAAATTAACTGGACCTTTAACAATTGGTTATGACAATGTGTCGTTAACTTGGTCTAATGGCGTCGGTTCTTGTAGTGGCACTGCTCTTGCCTGTGGCTCTGTAAGCAGTGAGCTTAGCTGTTCTAGTCAAGCAGGCTGTAGCTGGAGTTCGCCAACGTACTCAACAGTTGAGCCAAGCATTGAGAGTGATACTTCAATTTCTGTTCCTTCGATAACTAGCTGGAGTTCGTTTACCGAGTCGGCTGTAAAGAATGGCGGAGAAATTTATTATCAACTTTCTTTTAATGGCTCAAGCTGGCGCTGGTGGAATGGTTCGACTTGGAGCGCAGCGCAGAGTGGAGAGTATAATACAGCATCGGTAGTTGATGCGAATATTTCAAGTTTCCCAACGACACAGGATCAAATTTATTTTAGAGCTTTTTTGGTTAGTGATGGTACACAGCAGGTTCAGCTTGATAGTGTCACTGTCGGCTGGGATGGTGGTGGAAGTTCGGGTTTTGAAACTTCTGGGTGGCTTATTTCATCTGCTTTTGATATGGGTGCTCAAGCATCAGTTCATACTATTGATTGGACTGAAACTATTCCGGCGTGTAGTGGAACCTGTTTGGTTCAGTTACAAGTTCGTACTGCTCCTGATGTTGCTGGTGCTCCTGGAACTTGGAGTTCGTGGTACGGAGCCAGTGGTGCTGGTACTTACTTTACAGATCCTTCAGGTGAATTGATTAGTACTGATTTAAATTTTGGTCAGTGGGTGCAATACCGTGCGGAGCTACAAGGTGATGGTACGGCTTCACCTACCTTAGAAGAAGTTGCTATAACATACTTGCCATGAAACGTCGATATCAACAAAAAGGGTTTACTTTAATTGAGTTAATTATTTATATTGCTTTGGTTGGTGTTATTTTAGTTTCTTTGTCACTACTTGCTTTAGAGATACTTGGTGGTCAGTCGCGATCGTATGCTCGGCAAGAAGTTGTGCAGAATTCTCGCTTCATTGTTTCGGAAATCAAAAAAGACATTGCAAAAGCATCTTCAATTACTTCTATTTCAACTTCTACACTGCAGTTGTTTGTACCTAACTCTGACTCTATTACTTTTTCTTTTGCTTCAAGTACGCTGACTAAAACAGAAGGCGCTGGTACGCCGATTGTTTTACATGCCGATGATGTGGAGGTTGCTGGAGAGTTTATTGATCTTTCGATCAATGGAAGAACACAGCATGTTGGAATTACTGTAACTACATCATTTATCAATCCTGATGATTCCCCTGATTTTAATGCAAGCTCGACTGTTGATTTTAGTATGGAGTTACGAGGGAGAAAATAATATGCGTAGATATTTTTTAAACTCAGAAGGGTATATTGCATTAATGACACTATTGATAGTAGCGGCTCTTGGGCTGACTATAGGTATTACTATTAGCTTGCGAGGCGTTGAAGAGTTGCAGCTGAGTTATGGTACTCAGCAAGCTCGGGCGGCACGCGTAGTAACTGTTTCTTGTGTAGAGGAGTCGCTTGAACGCTTGCGAAACAATTTTGTATCACACACTTTTACTTTACAAGTTGGCGCTGATTCTTGTATACTACAAACAAGCGTGAGTGGAAGTTCTGCAACGATTCGTGCCACAAGTACTGTTGATGTGTTTACGCAACACATTGAAGTAACTCTTGATTCTGATAGAAATATTACCGACTGGAAAGAGTTTTAAATTTATACTTTTTTGAAACAAAAATTAAAAGGAGGTTAGCCGTATGGCAAAAAAATATTTTGGGCTTGATATTTCAGATCATTCTATTGAAGCAGTGCAGCTTGATGCTCAGTTTCGTAAGCCCCCACGAGTAACTGCATATGCACGAACGTTGCTACCAAGCACGATTGTTAAGCGTGGTGTTATAAAA
>CAYXZR010000013.1:0-12282 GCA_964470025.1 uncultured Gammaproteobacteria bacterium
AGTAGCTGATCTTGTTACAGCACTTGGTGAAAAATCTGAGAAAAAGATTGTTTGGCTTATGCTTCCTGCTGGCCAAGTAACTGAGCAGCATATTGATGAACTATTAAACCTACTAGCAGCTGGTGATATTTTAATTGATGGTGCAAATGCTTATTATGAGCACGCACAACGCCATGCTCGCCTATGTGAAAAGAAAGGAATTCATTTTTTTGACGTTGGTGTCTCTGGTGGTCAATGGGGACTGCAAAATGGTTACCCACTAATGGTTGGTGGGCCTGAGGAACAATATCCGATTATCGAGCCGTACCTTCAAGCGCTCTCTTCTTCCCATGGGTACAATCTTTTTGGCCCAGCAGGTTCAGGTCACTTTGTAAAAAGTGTGCATAATATTGTTGAATATGTTTTTTTACAAGGACTAGCTGAAGGTGCTGAGCTTTTAGGTGATTTTGAGCATCCGATAGATATAAAGAAAGCTTTTTCTGTTTGGCAGGAATCAAGCATTGTTTCTAGCTGGCTTCTTGATCGTACAATTGACGCAGTGAATAGAGAAGATTTTAATGACATTGGTACTGAAATTAACAGTGTCACTATAGATGAGCTTCAACAAACTGCTCAGAAAGTAAAAGGCTTTACTCCTGCCTTTGATGTGGCATGTGATGTCCGACGTAAAAACCTACCAACATTCGAACTTGGCAAACGTCTTATTGCAGCGATACGCCGTGAGTTTGGTGGACATAGCGTCGTTAAAAAGACTAACGAAAATAACAATGAATAAACAAAAGGTAGAAAACTTAGCTCGATTACTGCGATACTACAGCCTTACAGCAACAACCAAGGCGGGTTCAGGTCACCCAACCTCTTGCCTTTCTGCAGCTGATGCAATGTCTGTATTATTTTTTGCTGGACATTTTCGCTATGATATAAAAAATCCTAAATACCACAATAACGATCGTCTTATTTTCTCAAAAGGTCATGCGGCACCACTGTTCTATGCTATGTGGGCTGCAGCTGGTGCAGTATCTTTCAAGGAACTCCTCACCTTAAGAGAATTCACCTCACCTCTTGAAGGCCATCCAACTATGGAATTTCCATACACCGAAGTAGCAACTGGCTCGCTAGGACAAGGGCTGTCAGTAGGTGTCGGCATGGCGATTAATGCACAATATCTAGACAAGCTTCCATATCATACTTACGTGCTGCTGGGTGATAGTGAAATGGCAGAAGGCTCAAACTGGGAGGCAATGCAACTTGCTTCGTATTATAAGCTAGATTCACTGATTGGAATTCTTGACATAAATCGCTTAGGACAACGCGGCCAGACTATATCTGGACACAAGGTAGCTGACTATGAAAAAAAGTGTAAAGCTTTTGGATGGAAAACTATTGTAGTTAATGGTCACAATCTAGCAGACCTTGACTCTGCACTTAGCAAAGCAAGGAAAAATACTGGCACTCCCATGATGATTATCTGTAAAACATATAAAGGCAATGGCATATCATTTTTAAAAAATAAAGAAGGTTGGCACGGAAAAGCACTTGATGAAGAACAGCTTGTAACAGCCCTTGAAGAGCTTGGCCCAATTAACTTCCAGCTTAAAGGCTCATTGTCTAAGCCATTGAAAAAGCACCCAGCCAAACCAACAATCACTAAAACAACCGTGAAGCATGATTACTCACAACCACTTGCAACCAGGAAAGCATATGGACACTCACTTGTAGAGCTTGGTAATACAATGCCGAATTTGGTTGCCCTTGATGCAGAAACAAGCAACTCTACATATGCACAGGATTTTGCGAAAGCACACCCTGAACGATTTTTTGAAATGTTTATTGCTGAGCAAAATATGGTCGGCGTAGCTGCTGGGCTTTCTGCTCGAGGAAAGAAACCATTTGTATCTACTTTTTCTGCTTTTTTTACTCGAGCACATGATCAGATTAGACTTGCACAGTATTCAAACTCAAATATTACGTTTGTCGGCTCACATGCCGGAGTCTCTATTGGCGAAGATGGTGCATCACAAATGGGGCTAGAAGATATTTCGCAATTCCGTGCATTATTAAATAGCATTGTTCTGTATCCAAGTGATCACTACTCTCAAGAAAAGCTCACTTCCCTTGCTGCTAAACAATCATCGCTAACATATATACGTACTACCAGAATGGATTTAGCGACGCTCTACTCCAAAAAAGATGATTTTAAAATCGGTGGTAGCAAAACTCTAAAAAAATCGTCTACTGATGATATCACATTAATCGGAGCTGGAATCACCACTCATGAAATCTTGCAGGCACATAACCTACTTAAAGATCACGGTGTTACGGCAAGAGTAATTGACTTATACTCCATAAAACCTCTTGATATCAAAACACTTATGAGCGCAGTAAAAGAAACAAAGGCGCTTATAGTTGTCGAAGATCACTTTGCTCAGGGAGGGATTGGTGAAGCAGTAATGAGTGCCCTTGGCGAAGTACCATGCATCATCAGCTCTCTTGCAGTCTCTAAAATGCCTCATAGTGGCACTCCAGAAAAACTCTTAAACCATCAGAATATTTCTGCAAAAGCAATTACGAAAAAAGCCATAGAACTCTTGTCATAGCATACATTAAAAATCTACTGAAAATAAAAATTACTACTAAAATAAATATACTATTATGATGGATACTGCAATTAGAAATTTTGCAAAGCAATTCACCTACACGCCAATTATAGAAAATCAAAATGGGTTTGAGCCAGCTAACTCTTTTATAATTTCTGGCATGGGTGGATCCCACTTGGCCGCAGATATAATCACATCAATAAAACCAGAACTCGATATAACTATCCACTCAACCTATGGCCTACCAAATTTAACTTCCTTAGCACAAAGAAAACCCCTGTTTATTGCTAGCTCATACTCAGGTAACACCGAAGAGGTTGTTGACGGTCTACTAAAAGCACTTGATAAAAACCTACCGTGTGCTGTAATAGCAACTGGGGGTAAATTAATCGATATTGCACAAAAACATGCCTTACCATATGTGGAATTACCCTCAACTGGCATCCAACCACGTTCTGCTCTCGGCTTTAGTATACGAGGCTTACTTAAACTGATGGTCCAACACCAACTTCTTGAGGAAAGCGAACGACTAGCAAAAGCATTGCTGCCCGAATCTCTAGAAAAAGATGGTAAACAATTGGCGGAAAAACTTAATGGCATGATTCCTGTTATTTATACCTCAACTAGATATAGCGCTGTTGGGTATAACTGGAAAATAAAATTTAATGAAACTGGCAAGGTACCGGCATTTACTAACGTATTTCCGGAGCTCAATCATAATGAAATGAACGGTTTTGATGTTACTGAGGCGACTAAGTCTCTAGCGGAAAAATTTAGTTTTATTTTTATTCAAGATGATGCAGATCACCCACGTATCATAAAGCGCATGAATGTTTTAGCTGATCAGTACACCAGTCGTGGACTCACTGTCCAGACACTTACACTGAATGGCTCTACAGTAATGGAAAAAATTTTTTCTTCACTACTACTTGCTGATTGGGCGGCATTTTATACCGCTGAAATTAATGGTGCTGATGCCGAAAATGTTCCTATGATTGAAGAGTTTAAAAGAAAAATTTCTTAAACGAGTTAAGTAAAAAAGCATACTATATCAGTATGCTTTTTTGTTGGTTTAGATAGCGTCACTTCGTTTAATGCGTCTTGGTATACTCTTCACCAAATCAAATGCTTCCTCCGGAGTATCAACTATTTGCCATATTTTAAATGCCTCCTCAGTTAATGTCCCATACTCATCCGCAAATAGCTTCTTCATCATGTCTTGAATAGTTTGCCAATATTTCTTCCCCACTAATACGACTGGAATATTTTTTGCAATCATTTTTCTAGTATGAATGAGTGTCATAATTTGAAAAAATTCATCCATAGTACCAAAACCACCTGGAAAATAAACATACGCTTGCGCTATGTGAGTCAAAATTTCTTTACGAGTAAAGAAATACTCAAAGCCAATGCTTTCAGTAACATAGTTATTTCTTCGCTCTTGTAGCTTGAGGAAGATATTTACTCCGACTGACCGCCCACCAACATCGAATGCACCTTTATTTGCAGCTTCCATAATACCTGGTCCGCCACCAGTCACAACAGTAATCCCCTCTTCTGCACATGCACGGCCAAATGTCTCGGCTTTTTTATAAGCTGGGTGAGTATTTTTTAACTGAGCTGATCCAAATACTGTAACTACACGATCATAATCAAATCCACTAAGAAAGCCAAATCCACGCTCAAGTTCACGCATCATTCTTTCTAGTCGCTTTTTATCACCAGGTCCATGAAATTGTGATTCTGCACCATATTCTGATTGAAGTACCATAATTTTTACCGATTACTCATAAAATATGTCTATAGTATAGCGTAGATTAGACGCTGCGACAACTAGTTATTTACTAAATTTGTTATAAAGTTTGGCAATGATGTAGCCACCAATCAATCCATCACAGAACCCCCAAACCAAACCAATACATGCTCCAATAAGCGTTGCTTCATACCCCACATACCATGAACTGACAACTTCAATGGCATAACTGCCCCACCCTATTGTCATGGCTAGAATCGCGAGAATAAAAAAGGCAACTCCAAATACTACGCCAAGTGATAATCCTAATGCTTTAGGCTCTAACTTATTCATATGATAGTAACTTAAAAGTATTAATAAATTTATCTTACCATAGTAACGATCTATCCTGCGAGCCTCCAAGACCTACCATCCTTAATTACCAAATTCTCTCTGTGTAGCTGCTCTAGTGCACTACTAATTAATGCGTCATCAATTTTAGATTCTTTGGATATTCTACTAGTTGTTGCTCGCTGATTTTTTGACAGCTCACGGATCACTGCACCACGTGCTTGCCTATTTGAACCCTTAAACCTTGATTGTTTTTTGTATGTTTTACTTTTCTGAGAAAGATTACCATAGTTTTTTTTGAGATAGCTGCCATAGTCCATTAGCGCAGAATACCACTGCTGAGGATTTTTTCTATACACTGTTCTTTGAATAAATGGAATAAGCTCAGCATCAGTTACTTTATTTTTTGTATCCTTAAAAAAGTGAAAGATAAACGCTGTGCGAATATTTGTTTCAATTACTGTACTTGGTAAATTAAAAGCAAAGGCCTGAATTGCTGCGGCTGTATATGGCCCAATACCCGGTAAGGTAATAAGCTTGAGTGTATCGGATGGAAGCTTACCATTATATTTTTTCACTACTAGTTTAGCTAGTTGGTGTAGGGATTTTGCTCGACGATTATAGCCTAATCCTTGCCACATCATTAACACTTCAGGCAACCTCGCTTGTGAAAGTTTATTAAAACTAGGAAATTTTTTTATGAAAGCAACAAATTTTGGCACTACTCTATCTGCCTGTGTTTGTTGCAACATTACCTCAGAAACGACAACAAAATATGGAGAGGGGTCGCTGCGCCAAGGAAATGTTCTTTTGTTTTTTTTATAAAAAGTAAGCACTGTTTTTTGAAACTGTGCTTCTCGTGTATTATCCGCCATACTATCTATTTTTTTTCTTTCTGATCTTTCTCTCTACATCAATATCTTCAAGTTGTGCCTGAAGTTCTCTAGTAGCTTTAACGTCAAGGGAAAAATCTTTGCCTGAGCTTTGACGCTGACGGACTATCTCATAAATAAACAAGGCAGTTGCCACAGAAACATTAAAGCTTTCTACCATACCCTTCATGGGCAAACCTACAAGATAATCGCAATACTTTATTGCGCTTTTTGACAACCCCCTGTGCTCATTGCCCATTACTAAGGCGACTCGCGACTGAGTTATATCCATCCTTGTAATGTCTTTTTATATTAGGTCTAAAATACTTCCAAAAATTGTATAACCTTCACTCTTTAATTGCTTAAGACATTCTTTGGCTGAGCTATGTTTAGTAAAAGTAAGCCATTTATTCGCTGATGAAGACGAGTTTTTACCAATCTTTAACGGATTAAAGGCTTTTTGTTGATCAAATATCAGATGAACATGCTGGACACCTAATCCATCACACGTACGAAAAATTGCAGCTGCATTGTGAGGATCAAAGACATCTTCAAGCACCACGACTAACCCTGACTGTCGATTTTTTACCAACTGCCTAATACGTTTTTTGCGCTCAGGACTTAAAAACATATTATACCACTTTCAAAAGCTCGCTTACCTGCACCTCATTATGTGATGCATCATATACTGCGCGACCTTCATTTAATACAATCACCTGAGGAGTCTCGTGTATCACACCTACATCTTGTGAAATTGTATTTGAAATTTCTCGCTGATCTTGAACAGTGATTTTATAGATTGGTGCTTTAATATGCTGACTTTTGACACCATCCTCCATTCTCTGCAATGCAGCGCTGCTAATAGGACAGCGGTTGCTATGTTTGAAGATAATAACTGCTTCTTTCTGAGCATGTTTTAGGATATCGTACCATTGTTTTAATGATGTAATTTCTTCCATATATTATTTTGTTACCGCTGCGCTTTGCTGTCGCCATAATGCAGCGTACAATCCCTTTTTATCCAATAATTCTTTATGGCTTCCCTGCTCTACAATCTCTCCTTTTTCCAAAACGTAAATTACGTCTGCATGTAAGATAGTTGAAAGTCTATGTGCCACCTGAATGGTAATTAGATCATGATTTTGCTTTTCAATATTTTGAATAGTTTCAGTGATGGCCTGCTCCGTCAATGAGTCTAAGCTACTGGTTGCCTCATCAAAGATAATAAGCTCTGGGTTACGTAATAAGGCTCGAGCAATAGCCAAGCGCTGCTTTTCTCCACCTGACAACTTTAGCCCGCCTTCACCGATAACTGCATCCAAGCCCTTATCTGTTCGCTCCAGCACTGTATCTGCCTCTGCCGCCTTTAACACCTCTAAACACTGCTCGTCTGTAGCATCTGGACGGACGAATTTGAGGTTTTCTCGGATAGTGCCGGCAAATAGCTGTGTTTCCTGCGCAACAAGCCCAATGCGCTGTCTGAGCAGCTGATAATCAATAGTTGTTGACTTGATATTGTTATAGGTTAAAACACCTGACTGAGGAGTATACAAGCCGACCAAGAGCTTTACAAGCGTTGACTTTCCGGATCCTGATGGACCAACAAAAGCTATTGTCTGACCAGGTTTGATATCTAGTGATATATTTTTTACAGCATCTGCTGCGTTTGATTCGTATTTAAAACTTACATTTTCTAATTCTACATTTGTGATATGACCGACTTCTTGAGGATTCTCTGGTATCGCCTCTGGCTCTGTAGAAAGAATTGCATCAAGCTGCTCGTTAGCTGCCTTTGCTTCTTGATACTTTGTAATAAGATTGCCTAGCTCATATAGTGGTCCAAAGACGTAGAATGAATATACGAATAATGTAAAAAACTCACCTAGGCTCATCTGACCAGTGTAAATCAACCACAGCATCAGTAGCATTAACGCGGAGCGGATCAAGTTAATCAATGTACCTTGGATAAATACTAAACGACGTACTAGTTTTACTTTTTGCAACTCCAGCTTAAGAATCGCATCGTTTACATTGTTTAGCCTTTGAATTTCCTGCTCTTGCAGACCGAGACTTTTTACAAGCTCTACATTACGAATTGTTTCGGTAGTTGACCCAGCAAGACTTGCTTGTTGTGCCACAATTTCTTTTTGTTTTTTCTTAATACTCTTTGAGAGAAAATACACTGTTGATCCTAGTACTGGAAATAGTGCAATATATGAAATACCAACACTCCAGTGCACAAAAAATGCATAGATAATCACAAAAATTGCACCAACAAGTGAGAAGAATAAAACATTAACAGCAAGTGCGACTAAATCCTGGTTATCAGTCCGCGCTTTCTCAAGCTTCTGAAGTAGCTCTCCGGAACGCTGATCTTCAAACATTCCATACGGTAGAGCAAACGAATGACTAACACTGTCAGCATATAGCTGCGTGCCAACTTTCTGGGTCACTACATTTACATAGTAATCCTGAAATGCTTTGGCTGTACGTGAAATAAACGCAAACAACACATATAATAGCAGCAAGAATAGCACGCCCCTAATAAACTCTCCGCGCTCAATTTCGGTAGCTCTGGTTGCATAATTATCAATAATCAATCGAAATACTTGTGGATCCAACAGTGAAAAGATCTGATTGATCGCAGCAAGCCCTAAGGCGCCAAATAGCGTCTTTTTGTATTGTTTGAGATATCTATATAGTAGCTTCATAGCCGTATCAGTATAGCATGATTCAAGCAACTCAAAAACCCCGCAAATGCGGGGCTTTTTACGAAAATCTGTCAATTACAGATCTTGAGGTTTTACAGTTGAGCGTTTGTTTGCCTGTGTTCGCTCTGCTGCTGCATCGAGCATAGCCTCCACTTTTTTACTTAGAGCTTCTACAGCATCACCTGATGTGTGAAGACCTTTCGCTTTGATGTAGGCTTTTACCTTTGAACCTACTACTAGCATTTCTGACATGGTAGTTCTCCTTGTGCAACCACAAAACGTTTGTTTGTGCTTGCTATTAAAGAATTAGTTAGCTCAATCAGCTATATATAACGATGAGCCGCTATGCATAGCTATAGTTACTACTTATCCACAGTATAGCACTTTTAAGCTGTTTGTTAAAGGAAATGGCAAATTAATATTGGATTGGCATTCGAGGCTTTTTGGCCTGCTTTTCTTTGCCTGAGATGATTTTTTCAATGTTTTCAACGCCTAATTTTGGTGCCTCAATAAAGCCTTCCATGGCTGCCTCAGCAAACCAGCCACTATCTAGCCAGTCAAACAGCCATTCATTTGTATACTCAGGGTCTTCCTGGTTAAATCCCGCACCTAAAGCTAGTAACCACTTTCTATTAAAGTCTTCCTGTGAGCCAATTGATGGCGACATAATCACTGGAATTCCCAAAGCGCAATAAAAGCTTAGCTCAGATGGCTTGGTCCATAATATATCGGTTTTTCGTAGCGCATCGTTGAACTTTGAGAAGTAGTCTTGCTTGCTATTTGAATAGATAATCTCTACTCCTTTGCCGATCTCTTTTGATAGTCCGTTTTTAGTTGCTGCATCTTTAAAGAATTTACTTACATCATTATGAATGCCAGCAACTAGGATGACCTTTATTTTTTTTGTTAGAATTTTATTCTTTAGGCTTCTAATAATTGTTGCGCCAATCTCTCTCTGTGCTCCTGCACCACCGACTGCAAACATTATCGTAGGGGCCTTTGATGGATCTGGTTTTAGCAACTTCTTTCCAATATGATCTTCAAAAACCTTGCCATATCGTGAGCAGTATTTATTTTGAGGATCTAGTTTCTGTAGTCGCTTTACCATGTCACCTTTCAGCACTGACAGTCCACGTGCACCTAGGCTGCTTTTTGGCAAAGGAAAGCCAGTAAAGAAGATATTTTTTGGTGGTACTCCATAAAGCTTCAATCGCTCTGCCACTCGATGAGTTGGCGCCAAGTACTTAATATTACTCATACTAGGATTTTTTGCCACCCAAGCTCTAGTTATATCAGTATCTGTTACCACGACAAAAATATCTCCAGGATACTTATGCTCTTCAGCCATAAAAGCAGTAACAAAAAAAGTTGTCACATATGGCAATGGATTTTTTGAAAGTTTTTCGATCAAATGCTTACCCCACCCTTTTTTGATGAGTCGATAAATTTGATTTACCTGGATATTTGATTTTGATAAATCTCTTCTTGGATAAAATTGAGGAATTGCTTGCAGTCGGTTATACAAATCAAAAACTTTTCCACCAATAATAGGCACGCGCTTAAAACGAGATATAAACTCATAAAATGAACGACTCTTGTGCCATAAATCACGATCCTTTTCTGGAATTCCAGGATATGAGTTTGCTGTAAGTACCTTGTTCGTTTCTGCTAGATGATTAAGTGAGTGAGCTGGTCGCTGATGACCATACCCCATGTCAACTGCAACTACCCATGCTTTATTTTTTTTTGTTTTTGCCATTAAAGATTATTTTTTATTTTATATTTAATATTTCTTTTACTTTTATTACTACGTCTTCGAGTCGCCAGTCAGCTTTGATTAAATATCCTGCTACCTTCTCGACTGCTGCTCTGGCGATTGTATCTGAGTCACTTAAGTTAGTTAGCACTAATACTGGAGTTGAAGATGTTTTCTTGTCGGCGTGCATCTCTTCAAGAAACTCAATACCGTCCATCTGCGGCATCACCACATCAAGTAAAATTATATCTGGTGATTCTTTAGCAAGTACTTGCAATCCCTCTTTTCCATTAGTTGCAATTAGAACTTCAAAGCCCTCTTGTGAAAATTTAGTCTCAAGCGCTTTTAGTATTGGTCGATCATCTTCTATGATGAGTACTTTTTTTGCCTTAGACATATTTTATTTACTTAAATACTTTTCTACTTTTTTTAACACTTCGTTGAGTGGATTGTTTGCTTTTACCAGATAATCAACGGCACCGAGCTTTCTTACTTGATCTTCATCTTCTTTCTGTCCAAGATTTGTTGAGACGATCACTGGCACCTTTATCTTTTTTTGATTCATGTGCTCCAACACCTGAAAGCCATCCATCTGTGGCATGATAAGGTCAAGAAGAATAAGGTCAAACTTTTCTTGCTCCAACTTCTCTACTAACTCTTTACCATTAAACACCGCTTGGGCATCATACCCACTCTTATTGAGTTTTGCTGCTAAAATCTTTGCAATAGATTTTTCATCTTCAGCGATAATAATCTTTTTTTTACTCATACCTACCTTGAAACTCTTATTTCTGGCGCAGTTGTACCAGTCTCTACCTGCGGATCACATGCTCCGACTACAAATGCACCAGTATCTTCGCGGTTAATATAATAATCAGTGAATCCAGCTGAACCAGACACGGGATCAGTGGGAATTGCTGCAATATATCCGTTATCTACCAGTGCTGCTTCTAGATTAACGCAGCTAGTATCTGTAGTAATTGCACCACAGCCACTATTGCAGCCTGACACATTCGTACCAAGTACTTGCCCTAGGTTTTCATTTGAATTAATAACTGCAGGATACGACCCTCCATTATCAACTGTATAATTTAATACGGCATTTAAAACACTTGTAACCTCGCTCCAGCGTTGCGCATTATTTGACTGTGCGATTCTTTTGGCTGGATTTACAGAGACATAAATAATTGCTGCAAGAATTGAAATAATTGCGATAACAATTAGAAGTTCGATTAAAGTTAATCCATTGTTGTTACTTTTTTTCATGATACGTTACCTTAAAGTAAAAATATTATACCACTTTTTTTAATTTAACGAAAGCTATATGTGACAAGCGTCTACTCCTTTTTTCATCAAATACTTTTGATGATATTCTTCTGCCTTATAGAATTTTTGAGCCTGAACAATCTGTGTCACTATGGGATCTTTAAATGCGCCACTTTCTTCAAGCTCTTGCTTGGACTGCTGTGCGATCTTGCTTTGCTCATCATTGTGATAAAACACAACTGATCGATACTGCTCACCAACGTCAGGTCCTTGCCTGTTGAGCTGAGTTGGGTTGTGACTCTTCCAAAATATATCAAGTAATTCTTTGTACGAAATCTCTTCAGGATTAAATGTGATGTCTACAACCTCTGCATGACCTGTTTTATGCATGCACACTTGTTCGTATGAGGGATTTTCTACTTCACCACCCATAAATCCAACTGCGGTCTCTATGACTCCAGGAAGTTTTCGAAATGTTTCTTCTACTCCCCAGAAGCAGCCTGCGCCAAATGTTGCTTTTTCCATATTTTTTTCTTAGTTAGTTTATAAGAAAGATATAACATCACTCCTCCAACTATAATATCCCAAGCCACGTCTTTTGTATCCTCTGGAACAAATAGTAATCCATTAAATATTGGTTCAATGATCTCATACCCAATCAATACAGCCATGCCAATTGCTAATGCGTATTTAACTGAGACAAAGCGAGTGATGAGATAGCCTAAAACCAATCCTGATGTCGCATGTACAAAAGTCCATCCATCGATAAACAACAACTGATTTTCGTAAATGATCTGCCGTAGCGCTTGCTGTATTGCTGAGTCATAAAGTACTTCTGGCTGCATAAGCTATTGATTGTTTTTCTCAAACTCCTGCTTTTGCTCTTTGCAAGACTCTACTAACAATATTGCAACACGATCTTTTTCTTCTTGTTCAAAGTATGCTACTTCTTCTTGTAGTTCTATGATCTCTTGTTCTATTGCTGCTATGCGCGCTT
>CAYXZR010000013.1:12292-22056 GCA_964470025.1 uncultured Gammaproteobacteria bacterium
CTAACTGCATTTCGCCTCTTACTTTCTTCGATTAACTCATCGAGTAAGCCTTGCTCCAAATGCTGCTGCTTAAGCACAGCCACCTCTTCATCACTTATGCTAGCAGACGGTAATGGTGCATTAGCTGCACTTTTAAACAACTCGGTTGCGACTTTTACTGGATCACCGAGACTCTCCACTGCTTCAAGGGCAACATTTGCGCCGACGGACTTTGCTTTTCCGCTAAGTGAGTTGGTATCAATTGCTAACTGCGAATCACCAGGCACAACCCCTTGCACTACTTTTAGGCCAGTACCAATAGCCTCGATCCCCTCAGCACTAGTTAATAAACTTGAGTAAGAGTTGCCAAGTCCTTTGCCGCCTTCGATTGTACTATAGGTTACCCATGACAACCGCCAAAATGCCTTGAGTAGATTTGTCTTTAAATCCTGCACAAGTGCCGCGCGATACTGCTCAAGCTCTTGTTGCATTTGTAGCTCAACCTCATAGTCACGCTCTAAGGCAAATCCTTCAAGCGTTAGATCAATCTGTGCGTCCAGCGATACCAGTGCCTGTTTGGCTTCAAAACTACGCTCGTCAAAAGCAATGCGCTCGTCAATGTCTGAATATTTTTTCCAGTCTTTTTCAAACTCGTTTTGCTTTACTTCACATTCATTAGTCAATGGGCCGTCCGCCTGAAACTGTGCGATTTCTTGACCAGTTTCTACGCATGTTCCGTTCTGTGAAGTATAATTTTCTTTACAAAAAATACACTCATCTGACTTCATGCTTCCCATCTGCTCGACACATGCTTTTGCAAAACTAGCTTTCTTCTCTGTAACCCACTTGTTGAACTCAGTATTTACGTATTGACTAGCTTCACTTTTTTCTAGATTAATACTGCCGCAGTACTCACCATGAAATGCACATTTACAAAACTGAAAATTAATCTCTACACCGCAAAAATCATTTTTTATGTCAGGCTCTTTGAATGAAAGCTTACTTTCAATACCATTTGAAATACAACCGCTGGCGATCATGCTTACGAGTAACATCAAGGCAGAGAATTTTTGCATACTTATCTGTGGTTATTAGTCTTTAAATAAGTATACTATGATGTGAGTAATTAAAAAACCCGCCCCAGAAACTGGTGCGGGTGTGCCAATCTATTTTTCTTCATCTACTGTAGCTTCACGTGGACAAACCACGAAGAACTCTCCGACTTGCAGTTGATAACCAACGTACGACTTCTCTTCGGTAAATGCGCTCTGTGCAGAACTCCAACGCAGGCAGGAAATGTAATTCCGTTTATTTTCGCCTCGATAGTATTCCTCTGGAAACATCAATAAGATGTTAGGGTTTTTCCAGTGCTCAGGGGCACTACCTGGGTTCTGTAAAACAAAATCCAGGATGTCATTTCCTGCGAGGCTATACTTACCCCGCTTAACCAAGGAATGGCGATAGCTGTAGAGCTGTTCTTGCTTTTGTGAAAAGAGATACCTCCACAGGCGAGCAAATAGCCCAACCAGAGCTATAGCTAGATCGCCACGGTCAGGCAAGCGGTTACTCTGATCGGCTGGCTGCGGGATAACACTGTTCGGATTGTCGGTTATGAGCTCGTACCTTGCGAGAATGTCTGGGTTGCCTTGGCCACTTTCATGACCACTGGCAGATGCAGTAGATTCCATGGGCTGTAACCTCGTTGGTGTGATGTGTCTAAAGCTACCTATGCAGCCATAGCCAGAAATTGCCTAACTGGGCAGCTTTTGGATATGGCTGATAGTGATTAGATGGCTTAAAAGAACAATACTGTAGCTTACTCTTATTTTAGCAATATTGCAACTCAGCTAAAAAAAGAACCCGCGGTACAGCGAAGTATTGCGGGTTTATTGGTGTATAAGAAGTGTGATGTATGTGATTACGCAATGATTGCAGCAGGCCTATCCTGTCGCCAATAACCGCTTAGTGAACGAAACTCTGACTGCCAGTGACTATCTCGCCACACAAGACACCGAACGTGCCGAGCATGTGAAAAGTCGCCTTTTCGTCTATAGATCGTTCCCCAGAAGGTCACAGCATACTTTTTCCACTCTTCAGGAATCAGGTGAGTGTTTTTGAGCAGATGATCAAGGATGGTTGCATTGAGGAGCTGAAATCCTCGAAGCTCTTGCTCAAGCGCGTTACCATTAATAAGTTCGAGATGGTTCTGCTGAGCAGGGTTTGTGTATAGAGTAGCGTTTATGCAATTGCAATCTATCACACCAAGCTCTTGGCTATGATAATCAACTTGCATGCCAGATGGGACACTAGGCTCAACGCTGGTATCAAGCTGATTTTTACAAAGACGCAGCATAGCGCTCTCACCAAACACCTGAATCAACCCCATAACCTGTGCGAGCTTGCCACTTCTTGTGAGACGAAGGAGTTGCTGTACATCAGCGCTTGTTACTTCACTGTCACTAAACTGCAACGGTTGCTTGAGCAGGCTTTTCATAGAAACAACATTAGAGCCCAACTGAGAAGAAGTGCTCTGGTGATCTCGAGTGTCAACTTGCGTATCAACCCTGTTCAATGCTGGCATAATCTAGACCCTTTCTAGGCAACACATACATGTTGCCTTGTGAAAATTTGGTTTCACGGGGCCTTGGGCGGCTGTCAGCCATAGCTATCAAGTATCACTATGTAATACCTCATAGCTATGGCTACTTTCCCATACTTCTTAAACTGTAAAGAGCTAACAGCACAAGCTATCATATAGATACTAAGCTGTCAACTCTTTTCTTCTACTTTATTAGCTTATTTTAGTCACTTTTTATGTATAATATTGACAAAATATATAAAATATGTTATTATATAGTTAGATCATAGTTGATCTTTACAACACTGTTTGAGGGAGGGTTCTACCATGAACCTGAGCACCACCATCACCCACCACCCTAACGACTCCAAAGACGGCATCGTCTCTGGCATCCTCTACCTGCTGCTTTTCGTGCGGAACCTCTTCAAGTTCGCCTTCTCGGACAGCTACCGGCGTCAACAGCTGAGCAAATGGCAATCCAAAGAGGCGGATGCAGAAGCCAACCATTACTGGTCCGCCAAGGCAGCCGTCACCCAAGAAATCACCGAGCGTATCGCTCATGCCACCCTGACTGCCGACTGGCGAAGCCCAGATGGCAAAGCCGAATTTCTCCGACTCATCCAACTTGCATTCAACACCTATTTTCATGTTGATTTCCGGTACGCTTTCTACGAAGTGATCGGTGATGAGTTCACCAAAGAAGATCAGCAACACCTGAAGGATACACTTTGGACCAACGGTCCAGGAATTGAAGATCTTAAGTACGGCGACTCGGAACTCTACGGAGTTTCCTGGTGTGTCCGCATCCGCAATGCTAACATGATCGAACCTGAAATCAGCCTACCGTCCGGCACTAAGCTTTGCTTGTTCCAAGTCGGCGATGCTGACAATGTCAACTTCATCCGGCTCTACAAAGCCATCCAATCCTAACCCTCTTACACTCTGCACATTTCCGCTCCTTTACGCCACGAAGACATCTCTTCGTGGTTTTTCTTTACTTAAACATTGACATTTTAAGGTAAATAGTGTATATTATTATATCGGCTGTATGTGCTGATACGTTCATTTCATTGGTGGAAGGTTCCAGACAGCATGGAACAAATAACCCTCAAGTACGCTCCTATGGAGTTGGCCCGTCACCATTTTGGTTATCCAGATATTGGATGCTTAGGCATTATCTTCTTTACGCTCAAACTGCTACTCTTCAAGAGTTTTCGCCTTGAGTTACAGAAAGATTACAGTGCCAAGCTTGCCGATGAAGCCGAGAAACAAAGGCTGGCTGCAATAAAGGAAGTTGAAGATGAAGCTGCAAGGCAAAAATTTGAAGCCTACCGCGCAGAGCTTCAAGCAGAGTGGGATGCTAAGGTTCAAGCTTACAGGGCAGTAGTCCAGCCACTCATAAGTAAGCACCTATACCCCGATTGGCCCGACCCTAGCGGCAAAAAAGAATTTCTTGAGGCTGTCCAAGCCGCAGGTGTTGAAATTGATACTCGCTACCTCTATCTTGCTGTTCAACATGGTGTTGATGAAATCACAGAAGATGACACTCGATACCTTATGTCCCTCTACTTTCCTCATGGAAAAACTTTTGGTGACTTTGAGTGTCATACGAGCCACTTTGAAGAAATTGGCTGGTATATTCGCATTCGCAACCATAAAAACCTTGAACTTTTTCCCAAACTTCCCTCAGGAATTGAGCTTTACTTATTCCAAATCGGAAATGCTGGCTCCCTGGGTGAACACAGCTTGAATACCTTGAACTTTTTTCAAGCCTCAAAATGGCTTGTCGCTCAAGCTAACTGATCCTTATCGCCACGAAGACATCTCTTCGTGGTTTTTTATATTAATTTTCTTGTACGAGCCTGAGCTATAAGCGCATCGTAGTATGAAGCAGGATAATAAAAATCGCCTATTCGGCGATTTTTATGCGTTTAGTATCGTTTACGTTTTCGTGATCCAGATGATCCACTTGAGCGTCGACTACCACTCTGGCGTCGGTCGCTGAAGCGAGATTTACTAAAGCCTCCTGAACCTTCTGAGCGGCTTGCACGAGAAGATCCTCCACCACTTCGTCGTCCTCGACTACCACCTGAGCTTCGGAAGTTTCTTCCTCGGCTTTTTCGTGGTGCTTCATCGTTAGATGGTTCTGCGAGCTTCGTTAGTGGAATTGATCGTTTGATAATGCTTTCGATCTTTTTTACACTACGCATTTCGTTTGGTGAGACAAAACTTACCGCATGACCTGAGGTACCTGCACGACCAGTTCGTCCGATACGGTGTACGTAATCCTCTGCTGCCTCTGGCAAGTCAAAGTTTACTACTAATTCAATTCCTTTAACGTCGATTCCTCGTGCAGCAATATCAGTTGCTACCAGGATTCGAGTCGCGCCGCTCTTGAATGACTTAAGCGCGCGACTGCGTTGTTGTAGTGAGCGGTTTGAGTGAATCTCTGCTGCCCGATGATCAAGGTTGCGTAACTTGTGCGTAAGGTTTTTTACACCATGCTTGGTGCGACAAAACACCAATACTGAACCCTTGTACTGGGTAAGTAATTTTTTAAGATGATTAAACTTATCCTCTCGCTTTATCACTACCATCTCTTGTTCTACTTTTTCTGCTGGAGTTCCAGCTGGAGCAACTTCGATATTTACTGGCAGCTTCATGTGCTGCGCCACCAGCTTCATAATAGCTGGTGGCATGGTAGCTGAGAAAAGCATCGTCTGACGCTCTTTTGGTGCAGCAGATAAAATCTGAGAAATCTGTGGCGCAAAACCAATATCAAACATCAAGTCAGCTTCATCAAGCACAACAATCTTCACATCCTTGAGACTCACCTCATGCGACTGAAGCATATCAATCAATCGTCCAGGTGTGGCAATGATAATGTGCGGCTTACGCTTTAGGCTTTTTAACTGAATATTTTTTGATTCACCACCGATAAGTACTGCGGTTCGTAAACCAATGCGCTGGCCAATACTTCGGATGCTCACGTCTACCTGACTAGCAAGCTCTCGAGTTGGAAGCACGATCAATGCTCGTCCGCCGATTTCTGCTAATCGCTGAATTGTCGGAATACCAAAAGCTAAGGTCTTTCCGGTCCCAGTCTGAGCAATGCCAACAATGTCTTTACCAGTGATTGCCACTGGGATTGACTGCGCCTGGATAGGTGTCGGCTGTGTGATCTTAGTTGCCTTGAGAATATCCAAAATCTTTGGAGCCACACCAAGGTCTTGAAACTGTGGCTGTTTCGTATCGTTTGTCATATGTTTTCTAGCTTAGTCCCGAATGCACTTTTGAAGCCAGATACTTACGACAAAAAATGATACTCGAGATAGGCTGGCTTAAGCTGCCAGCTCCTATATATCGCTTATAGCGAATAGTGGTGCGAATATACCACAAAAAAATAAAAGTGTCAATAGATAACAAAAACCACCTGTTTGGTGATTTTATAAATCATCTGCTCTCATACATCCTAGACCTTAATTAGTGGACTGTACTGAATTATGCCTTTTCACACCCACAAAAGTAATCCAAAACACCCATACTATCTCTCCAAATGTAAAAATTTCAATATACGATGGAATACTCCCTAATAAAAAATGGCATATAGTACCTGCCAGGTAACCAAAAGCACCTAAGTAGAGAAAATAACCAATGGCTTTAGGAAACATTTTTGATTTTATCGCTAACATAGCCATTGGAATTAGCCATAATCCCCAAAATACCCCTGCAAGATGTATGGCGTCAGGAATGAGAATTGCCATCATGGAGAAAGGTACTCCTAGAATTCCGAACAGAGCTAATAAAAACGCAAGGATATTATCAACCTCTTTAAACAACCGATATAAAAGCAATGCCACTGCAATTTGAAATAACTGAACAATAATTTGTCCTAGCTCTCCAAATTTAAATAAGAGCGTTCCGCTTTCTAATCCTGGTGCATACAGAAGTGCGAAGATACTAACAAGTGTCCAGATGGGATAAAGAATCCTAAGAGTAATAATAGTTTTCATTGTATTAATTTTCAAAATAATAATTTTTTACTTTGGGAGATTGGCTTTTGATATGAACCACAGAAAGGCTCCCAAGCAGACTAAGAGAATACCGATGCAGACTAAAAAAAATCCAAGGGCAAATGGTGATCCCCAGCCTGCAGGTGATATTATTGTTTCTAACATAATTAATGTGTTTAGTAATTAGCATAAAACTTAGTATCTAGTATATAGTAATGACATTAGAGCAACAAGCAATCTTTCAGCTAGTGCTCGGCTATAAATAAAATAACTTTGTGAACATACCCTACTTAATTTTGTATTTATGACAAATGATTTTGCCGCTAAAACCTTTTAACACACAAGTAAAGTAGGCTTACTCAAATCCATTTTTATTTTCTATTCGGATAGGAAGAAGAAAAGCATTCTGTTTTGTAAATTAAAATTAAATTGTTATAAATAACAAAATCTCCCAATAAAATCGCCTGTTTGGCGATTTTTTGCACGGTGGTTAGTAAAGGAAAAAGATGGAAAAAATTAGAATTGTTATCTAAAATTGAATATTAGTTTTTCTTTTTCAGAGCAATAACATTGATAATTGTTGACGGGATAAACCAAAGCATAATAATTATGTATGTAGATGTTGGATAATACTCTGGATACCACCATGAAACTACGATTATCGCAATAGCAAATATTAGTGCAATGACTATATTGAGAGCAGCTATTTTTTTTGTGTTCATATTAGTTTATATATGTATTTTCATTCAATATATCATTTTTAACAAAAACATTCTACCGTGTATTTACACTATCAAAAAATACCGCTTTAGTCAGCGATACTTTTCATGGCAGGGGTGGAGGGAATCGAACCCCCGACCTCGGTTTTGGAGACCGATGTTATAGCCACTTAACTACACCCCCATAAACTACAAATCCGAAACGCTCCTAGTGTGACGCTTCGGACTGCAGTAAACTTATTTGGTTTCTTTGTGCATCACGTGCTTGCGGCAGTGTTTGCAGAATTTCTTGAGCTCTAAACGATCTTTTAGGGTTTTCTTATTCTTGTGTGAAAAATAGGTTACCCGCTTACAATCGGTACACTCAAATTTAATCATGTTATCCTGAGACATACGTGTAAAATTATTTTTGGTAGATTTCAAATGGAGCCAACGGTCGGACTCGAACCGACGACCGACGGTTTACAAAACCGCTGCTCTACCAACTGAGCTACGTTGGCTAAATTGTTAATGGTGGGCCCGGAGGGATTCGAACCCCCGAAGGCTGAGCCAGCTGATTTACAGTCAGCCCCGTTTGACCGCTTCGGTACAGACCCATAAACTTCGTGGAGCCGAAACCGGGACTTGAACCCGGGACCCCTTCCTTACCATGGAAGTGCTCTACCACTGAGCTATTTCGGCAAAAACAATAGGTAGCACCTATCCACAGCCCTGTAAAAGCATGCTTTAAGTGTTACCTTGGGCAATTTTCTCGATTTCTTGTCTAATTTCGGCCAATTTCTTGTTTTCAGGATCTGCCTCTTCGAGAGCATTGAACGTCTTCCATGCCAAATCTTTATTCCTTAGTATTATACTGATTTTTAGCAAAGAGTCAAGGAATTTAGGATTGTTTGGCTGAAACTCTATGGCCTTCTGATAATTAGTCATGGCGCTCTGCTGCTTATGCTCTAATTCATAGATTCTGCCCAGATCATAGTAGATCACCGCCAGCTTACCCTTTTCTTCTCTGGTATATTCTTTACCCCGCTTTTTGCTAATCAATTTAATCAGATATCGTGCAGTTTCTCGAGCTTTCTTATAGTCGCGGTTTTCAATATAGACTTCAACTAGCCCTTCGTAAGCATCATAATTGTTTGCATCAAGACTGATAATTTCAATATATGCCTCTTCTGCTTCCTGATACTTTTCTTCATCGAGGAGCTCTTCTGCTTTTTCCAATGCAACAGTTACTTCTTGCTTAATCTCAAATGACTTCAGTGGTTGCTTCTTCTGTACTACTTCTTGCTCCAACTGCAACATTCTTTGATACCACTGTTTCATAATTCCTGCAGTCTTTTCACGCAGTGGCTTAGTAAAGGTATCGGCACGTTTTAATGCCTCAGTCCCCTTGCGTTGTAGGCGCTCCAAAAGAATTCTGTTACGCACCTGATTTTCTTTTTCTTCAGGAATTGTCGTGACATTAAGTGACGCGAGTGCTGGAAATTTTTTTACAATGATTACAGCAATAGTAACTAGACTTACAGCAATAATAATTTGTGGAATAAGATAATATAACATATTTATAGATCTGATTTTGCAACTAATGCTGCAAATGTGGTTGGCTCTAAGCTACTATTGCCAACTAGCACCCCGTCAATTTCTTTGTGCTTTACAAAATGTGTAATATTTTCTTCATTTACACTACCGCCATACACTATCTGGCAATTTTTTTGTATTAATTCACTGGGGAATATATCATATAGCGCTTGGCGAATTAATGCAACTGTAAACAACGCTTCGTCAGTTTCGATAGGTCTACCTGAACCAATAACCCATACTGGCTCATAGGCCACAATAATGCGCTGGTTGATGCCACACTTTGCGCCATCTAGGGCTTTCAGCACTTGGTTCATCACTACGTAATCAGCTGAACCAGCCTGGCGCTCTTCGAATGTCTCACCAACACAGATAATCGGTGTGATCCCATGCTCAAAACAATTGGCGACTTTGCGATGCACCATGTCATTGGTTTCTTTCAGATTCATTCGACGCTCAGAATGCCCGACAATAGCAAAGTGGCAGCCTGCCTCTTTAATTCCTTCGGCTGAAACCTCACCAGTATATGCACCTTTGTTTTCCCAAAAACAATCTTGTGCGCCGAGTTGCACTTGTGAGCCTTTCAATATATGACTCACTCCCACGATATCTAGAAAGCTTGGACAGACTACTGTTTCTACTGATTTATTCTTAATGTTTTTTACGCCATCAGCAAGCTTAAGCGCTTCTTGTCGCCCAAGTTTCATTTTCCAATTGCCGATAACAATTTTAGACATATAGTTTGATTCCTAGAGTTAGTGTGCTAATTATTACTGCTGCACACAATACTCCAAGACTAATGTAGATGTATGCTTGTTGTTTTGAAATTTTTAGCAGCCAAGCTGCTGCTGCGCCCGTCCATGCACCTGTTACTGGCAGCGGCACTGCTACAAAAAGCAA
>CAYXZR010000014.1:0-21431 GCA_964470025.1 uncultured Gammaproteobacteria bacterium
TGCCATTCGTGCAGGTCGGAACTTACCCGACAAGGAATTTCGCTACCTTAGGACGATTATAGTTATCGCCGGCGTTCATCCGCGCTTCAGTTCAAAGCTTCTCCAAAAAAGGATAACCTCTCCCCTTAACGTTCGGACACTGGCCAGGCATCAGCCCCTATACATTAGCTTGCGCTTTCGCAGGGACCTGTGTTTTTGGTAAACAGTCGCCTGGAGTCTTTAGCTGCGGCCCCATATTGCTATGAGGCAGGCCTTATTGCGAACTTACGGCCGCTGTTTTGCCGAGTTCCTAAACGAAGGTTCTCTCGTACACCTTGGTACTCTTATACCCGTCTACCTGTGTCGGTTTACGGTACGGTTATCACATAACCATGCCAGTAGGTTTTTCTAGGCACTTCTTCAACCCAAATTGGCTCTGCCGAAGCTTTGCCTTCCCCCTCCTCAGTTTTAGCCAAGGCTAGGGACGTTCATTCCATAGAACGCTTAGGTATCCAAAATGCGTCGCTACTGGGTTGTTACATGATAGTGCAGGAATATTAACCCGCTCATCCATCGACTACGCCTTTCGGCCTCGCCTTAGGACCGACTAACCCTGGGTCGATTCGCGTTGCCCAGGAACCCTTAGACTTTCGGTGGGCAGGATTCTCACCTGCCTTTTTGCTACTTATGCCAACATTCTCTCTTCTATACGCTCCACCATATCTCGCGATACACCTTCAGCGCATATAGAATGCTCCTCTACCACTTTATATAAATATAAAATCCATAGCTTCGGTACAATGTTTAGCCCCGTTACATTTTCGGCGCAACTCAACTAGACCAGTGAGCTGTTACGCTATCTTTAAAGGGTGGCTGCTTCTAAGCCAACCTCCTGGTTGTGTGAGTCAAATCACCACCTTCTACACTTAACATTGATTAGGGACCTTAGCTGATGGTCTGGGCTGTTTCCCTTTTGACTGATGGAGCTTAGCCCCCATAGTCTAACTCCCAAGATTACACTACGGCATTCGGAGTTTGGCTGAAGACGGTAGACCGAAGTCACCCGCCCTCAATCAGTGCTCTACCTCCGTAGCTACAACTTGAGGCCAGTCCTAAAACTGTTTCGAGGAGAACCAGCTATTACCAGGTTCGATTGGAATTTCTCCGCTAACCACAACTCATCCCAGCGTGTTGCACGGCGCGAGGGTTCGGGCCTCCCGTACCTGTTACAGTACGTTCACCCTGGTCATGGCTAGATCACCTGGTTTCGGGTCTTGTAAATGCTGCCGTATACTTTTTGAGTCAATCTCGTAAAGAGACTAACTCAAAAAGTATGGTCGGGGGTTAGCCCTCGCTTTCACTGCGCCTTCTCCGCTTCAACGGATTAGACTAAGCAACATCCACAAACTCGTTGGCTCATTCTTCAATAGGCACGCCGTCACCCATATAGGGCTCCGACTCCTTGTAAGCGTATGGTTTCAGATACTATTTCATTCCCCTCCCGGGGTGCTTTTCACCTTTCCCTCACGGTACTTGTTCACTATCGATCATTAAAGATATTTAGCCTTACCGCATAGTCGCGGCAGGTTCCCACAGGGTTTCACGAGACCCGTGGTACTCAAGAAAATACTAAAAGCTAATTTTATTTTCGTATACGGGGCTATCACCGTCTTTGGCTCCTCTTTCCAAAGGATTCTACTAAAAAAATTAATTTTTGACTTTTTGTAGACTAATAAGGTGTCTACTAAGTATTTCTTACAACTTCCTATAGGCATTACGGACCTTACTCCTTACTTATACACTAAAGTCATCTTTAATATATAAAGACAACTTTAGTATATATAGCTTATAGAATTTGGGCTCTTCCCCTTTCGCTCGCCACTACTTAGGGAATCACGTATTTTACTCACTATGTATCAAACTGACACACAGTAAGCAAAATACTTTGTTGTTTTCTTCTCCTCCAGCTACTGAGATGTTTCACTTCGCTGGGTCCTCTTCCACATGCCTATGAATTCAGCATGGGATAACTTGATCTTCCATCAAGTTGGGTTCCCCCATTCGGAAATCTCCGGATCAAAGGTTGCTTGCCACCTCTCCGAAGCTTATCGCAGGCTGCTACGTCCTTCATCGGTCTTTAATGTCAAGGCATTCACCATACGCCCTTATTTCATTTAACCACAAGAATTGAAACGTCATTGTTGTCGAGACAATGTACATTCTGTTTCTTGTTCAAGATCATTACTTTGTTGCAAATAACAAAGATGAATCTTATTTAGATGCTAGATAATACACTTTAGTTTTCAAAGTCCATGTAAAAACAGAATTTGAAAACCCAACTGATGTTAGATTTTCAAGGCTGTCTTTTATGGTGTTTTCAAGGGAACAAAAAATTCGCTGTCCAAGCGAATGTAGCGGCATCAAAACGTCAATCAAACTACATGCTTGTTTGTGTTACTAAATAAGAGGTTAAAGTCATAAAATAGATACTTAACGTTATTGATACTGTATTGAGGATTATATACTAATGAATAAAACCTGTCAAGAGCTGAAACTAGCCAAAAAGCGTAAAATATTTTGGCTTATTTAAGCCACTTTAAAAATCAAAAAATCACCATCTGAATAGTCTGGTGATAATCTGTGGGAAAATGAGGAAAAATAGAGAGTTAAATACCTTAGGTACGTTTCACTGAATATTTCTGAAGGTCAGGCAGCATTACAAAAAAACTGGACCTATTCTCCACCTGGAGATTGTGGATGTCCTTTAATTTATAGCAAGCCTCAAGATATTTTTGATCCTGCAAAGTATCGGGGTGTTTTAAATAAAACCAGACATCAAAAATAGTTGCGAGTGCAGGCTTCTCATTAGTAAGAGAAAAAATCATTCTTGAGGAATCCCACAATACAAATGCTGTAGCATCGGGATAGAATTTTAAAAGACCATCGGGGTCACGATCTGCATGTTTGAAAAAATTCTGAGCTTCTGTAATTTTTGAGAAGTAATTACCATGGTACTCTTCTTTAATCAAATTTAATATCTGGTCTTTTATATAAGATTCTATACCCTGCTTCTTGCATAAGTTAAAAAGCACTTCATGCGCAGCAGAACATAAGCTATGTATAGAAACCACGTCACCGTTGGTCATAAAAAGCTGAACGGCTGTATTAAACTGTCTAATAGCTGTATCCAACTTAGATAGCTGTATATACTTGCTCATAATATACATCCTCAATTGATTAAATATAGTAATTAATGCTACCACTATAAAAGGGTCAAATCAACCACTAGCACGTCGGCTGGACAATTGTAAAAAATTATAGCGAGTAGCCGTATAGTGCGGTGCGCGGGAGCGTTAGCGACCTTGCACCGTATAGGATACGAGCGTATATAATTCTCACAAAATTGTCCTCGCCGACAAAAATTTTACTCCACTTTTTTAAAAGTGGAAATTAAATATTTTTCTAAAAAAGTAACAACTAAAAATTGACACCTCTCTCTTTCTATACTATATTCACTGATCGCACATTGCGCACATTCTACGAAAGGTAGCACGAACATGAAAGAAAAAACAAAGAACATCTTGACAGGACTTGTGGCCATTTTTCTAGGCCTACTCTTTCTTTCACCCTTTCTGCTCAACGCATGGTGGGGAAAGTGGTAGTATATTAAATGATCACAAGCAGCCCCTACAGAATAACCACAGAACCTTCAACATCAAAACCCAAAACATTAGTCTAGGGTTTTTTTAATTTACAATAAAAAACATACAAAACATTGACAAAATAGATGTATTATAGTATACTAAACAATCGCACATTTCAAAAAAGAAAGGAATAAAAGAATGCCTATCCTACTTAGTTGGCAACAACAAGGTCGTTACCAATACGAACATGACGGAACAAACTACACTGGCTGGTGCCGATGCGTCAATGGACAAATGGCAGACGGTACATGGCCAGAGTGGAACAACAAAACTGGAGAACAAAGATGATGTACACACTACTAACCCGAGTTAGCGGCTGGAATCAACGCCTCATCAACCAGCTCATCGAACACACCAAATCGCTCATCGACACTCGCCCCGATCAACCCACCATCGTAATCATCGAAGGTGAATTCGACGAAGGGCAGATAATGCAGATTCTTGGCAATAAATTCGACTCCCATAGCATCGTCAGCGAAGCCGAGCTTCCCTTCAAAGTCTGTGCGGCGTAATCATCAAACCTTAAACTAGGAGAACCAAATATGGATCTTATTGGCATGGAAGTTAAAAGATTGCAGGCAGAAGCAAAATTCACAGTCCTCACCCGTAAAGACGGAACATGGACCAGAGAAGAAGTTAACCTGCTTGTAACAAATCTGAACACAGAAGTACATGAGCACCCACGAGTGAGTGAAAGCATAATTATTTCGGGTGAACACTCATCAAAAAAAATCCAGCAAGCTATCGGCAAAGACTGTGGTCAACAAAAAATCCTTACCGGATATGACAATCCCGAACTACCCTTCCGACCGCCAAGTCACTAACATTCCTTTGGTCATAAAATTCCCTAAGAGCCTGACCAGCTCTTTCTTTTTTTATGCAAATTGACAGACCACCCTAACTAGCGTAACAATAAAAGTATCGAACATTCTAAATCCAGGAGGTGAGACAATGTCGCAAAGCACACCCGCATTACTTGCTCGAGCTGTTCGACTACTCAAAGAAGGCAAACTCGGCAGTAAAGAAGCAGTCGCTCACAAGATCCAAGAAATCCTCGGCGCAGTAGAAGCTGGCACTGTCACCTGGACACGACTCGACATAAGTAAGGAACAACTTCTTGAACTCATGCCTGATGTCGAAGTCTAAAAATCTCAGAGTCCTTTTCAAATAAGGACTCTTTTTTATTTTGATTCTATAAGTTTTTTCATCTCACCCAATGCAAACTGCCAATTCTTCTCTGAGTGCTCTTTTGCTTCTTGAGTTGTATTGCCATCCTGCTCAAGTGAAAGCGTCGTAACTCCATCAAGCTCTGACAATCGCGCGGTGATGGTACTATAATTCTCTACAACATCTGGCTTACCAGACATCGAGCTCAAATACGTATAGGTAAGCAATGAGTGTTCTTCGTACGCAAGCACTTCGCCTTTGTCTTCATATGCAGTACCTTGCCATTCTCCTGTCCAACGAATCGGACTTCCAACCTTCCAGTCTGTTGTAAGCAATGTTCCAAACATATACTGCTTAACCAACTCAGGCTGAGTCAGTGCAGCCCACACCTCTTCTGCAGAGGCATTAATCGCAATAGTGATACGCGCTGTTAAATTTTCTGCCATATTAATAATTACTAATTATAAATCCACTAAAACTTTGCATTTATTATCAACGCAGTCATATCCTAACATCGACACACAATCATACACACATTGTGAAGGATATTGATCGATCAACTGTTGTAGACGCTCAGCCTCTGCCACATTAACAAATACATAACAACCAAACGGACATTGTGAAACCACCTGAACACAATCAGCCTTAGTCTCACAATAATTAGCTTCGGTTATTTGCTCTTTAATGCTAGCTTCTGTAGGTACCATACGCTGCACAAGCTGCATACCAGTTGCAAGTAATACCGCATAAAACAACACCGCTACTAATCCCACTATTACTATATTTGTCTTTTTGAATAACCAATACAAACCAGCAAAAAGCAATCCATAAAAAACTGCACTAATCACTGCAAGTACACTAAGTGAAACAATACCAGCAGTAGTACTAGTATCGATCAATAAAAGTGTAATGAATCGTGGCACAAGTACCAAAGGTGCAAATACTATTTCAACAAACACAAATGCCAACCCCAACGTGGCAATAGGAATGACAAGGGCGCCAAATAGTACACCAAATAATAATATTTTATAAATATTCTTCATATATAAGTAGTATACAGGATGTAATAAAATAAAAAAGCTGAGAACACTCTCAGCTACACTAAACGAGCTATTACTTCTTACGTTTACTACCGAAAGGAGAATTTGCTCGGGCTTCTGCTGCTTTTTCCTGGGCAATTGTATTAGCAATTTCATTTTGCTTCATCCCAGATGCACGCATTTGTTGACGACGCTCCATCTCTGCTGTTCGCTCACGTTTTTCTGCCTGTGCCTGCTGCACAAAACTCTGAGGAACCGGCTTAGTGAGCGTCGCACCAGCGTGAGTTGCTGCGACCGACTTTGGCGCTTCAGGCTTTTTCTCAGTTGGCAAAGAGGAGCCAGGTATCTGCTGCTGCAGTTGTTGCATTACCCGACGCTCTTCCTTACTAAACTGTGACTTCTCCCCTTTTTTGCCCAACAGTTTTTTAAAAAAGTTCATCGCCCTTCTCCTTGTAATACGTTACAATGAGCCAATACTATTAGCTGAAAGCCTCCATTCTCCCAGCTACTTTTAGTGTACTCCTATTGTCAGGCAATAACAACTCAATAATTAAAAAACCGCTCAGTACGAGCGGTTATATTGTACATCAACTAAAGCTGAGACCCTTATGCAGCCTCACCACGATCCAGTCCAGCACCCAGTGCAACACCGATAGCAATACCCACGCCAACCCCAACTGCAATGTTACCCATCGCTACACCAAGCGCCGCACCAATACCTGCGCCGAGCGCTATACCAACACCAACTTTAGAATTTTTTTTACTTTCGTTTGGTGTGGTACTCATGAATCTACTGTAAGTATGTTAGTACAAATGCCATTGCCTGATATGCGACAAACGTATTAGCAGCATTTAACCAAAACAATTTCCATGACTTACCTTCCCACAATACACTGTTAAGTTGCGTAGTTGCCACAAAACCAAGCCACACCCAGAACCCTAAGTTAAACGCAAACATCGCCTCACTCATTGAGCTACCAAAAAACTGTGCCCACACAAACTCTTCATTAGCAAGCACCATAGACATAACAAGTGCGCTAATAAATCCGCCAATAATTGCTTGGATTGGTGTCAGTGGCATTTTTTTCATTGCCTCATCAGTAAAACCCATGAGTGCTTTCCACTTCGCACCAAACAGCGGGCCATACCACAGCATACCAATAAACATGTACGCGACTGCGGCAAGCACCACCGCTAAAAAATTAATAGTTATTTCTGGCATATTGTATATACTAAATAATTAACAATAATATAAACAGACTATTCTAATACTCCCGGTCCTGCCGGATTGTAGCCATTGCGAACCTCTTCACCATCATAGTATCCATCTTCATCCGTGTCTGGATTTTCTGGATCAGAACCATACCGCTGCTCAAAGCTCAATGGCAACCCATCAACATCACTATCAACACAAAATTCTAATGGATTAGTTTGTTCAATAACTCCGACTTCTGATGGCACTCCTCCAGGAATCAAAAACCCTCCAGGATACTCCACCACAAAATTTCCTTCGCTACACAAATAATAACGCCAGTTATTATTTTCAAAACGATTAATATACTGCACACCAGTCTGTCCACCGCAACTCGCTACATCATTACCAAATCCTCCACTACCCAAACAAGTTGCATGCACGCCAAGAATATTTCCACCAATTGGCGGGAAAGGATATTGTAGATGCTCTTCAAAATACAATTCTAAAGCAGCTTGCAATGCTCGTAGGTTTTGATCCTCAGGCTGAGTAAGTACCGCTGTATCGCCAAACTGCCCAAAACCCAAGTTTGCGTTAATTGCTGCAAACGCTTCTTCAATACTAATAGCACGCTGAGGCAGTGCAATGCTAACATCAGAATTAGCATCACGCAGCTCTGCAATAATACTAGATCGTGCCGCATAGTCTGGATGCTGTGCGATAATTTCAGCTGCAACACGAACTGGTAAGTATGTATCTTGATCGATCCAAAGCTCAAAAGCACCAGTAGTGCTAATAAGATCTTCAAGCATGGTAACTAGTGGCGTATTACTGTTTGTAATCCGTTGATTCCACTCAGCTAAAAATAAATCAAAAACTTCTTCATCAAGTGAACCTTTCAAATAAAATGTATCGACATCACCAACTACTGCATCATACAAACGCTCCCAATCAATAAACGGATGCTCTCGATATACCTCAGCAAAGAGGCTCATAGCTTGCTCTTGCTGCACTTCATCTTGCTGGTTCAATGTAACGCCATACTGCTCAGCAAACTCTGAGACGCTCAAAGAAATCCACTGATTAGAAATAGTGCGCAAATCAAACAATGGTGTACGAAATACTTCGCCCAATCGAAGATACACTTGCTCCTGGTCAACCGTGATAAACTCCATGTCTAACACTTGCGAATCCAGGCTTAACAATTCCACTAGTTCACTGGGTAATGTCAACGAAACCTCAGAATGCGTAACCGACTCGTTGAATGTCGAAACCATCGCCAGCTCAACATCAGCAGAAAAAGGAAATGCAGCCTCTCCACTCAAAAATGCTTCAGTGCTTGGTTGTAGCGAAAAATCACTTTGCAGCGCCAATGTACCTGAATCAACCTCTTGCAAAGCAGTAATCGAACGAGAAAAAATATTCTGAGGAGAAAGTATAAATCGATTATAAATAAATTGCCCAATAAAAAACAATACAATACCGATCAATAAAATAATTGCAAACCAGCCAGCCGAACTTAAAGAGCCAGTTGTCTGCACCTTAGTAGCAGAAGATGATCGAGATGAATCAAAAATTGGTTGTTGAAACTGATCTGACATAGTGCTTACAGTATATCACAGAGTATCAAAAAATCTCAGTATAAACTGAGATTCTCTGGTGGGCGAGGAGAGACTCGAACTCTCACGCCTTGCGGCACTTGGTCCTAAGCCAAGCGTGTATACCAATTTCACCACTCGCCCATATACATATATATTGTAAATCTGACTCTTATAATACTAATTTACGACAAATTGTCAATATATATTGACAAAACCCAATAGAAACACTACTATACGAAATGAGCACAAGGCTCAACATAGCGCGGAACGGCTTTATTGCCGTTTCGTTTTCATTTATCCATAATCAGCAAGCGCAGGCTATATGCCGCGCTTTTTTTATTGAGAAACCATGCCGCAAGCACGAGCGACTTTTTGCCATACAAAGTAAATCAAAAAAGTCGGTCAGTGAGCTAGTTTTTGCTACTTTTTTCAAAAAGTAGAATTAAATAACTAAATAAAAGATATGTTGAAATATATATTACCATTAATCATACTTCTCCCCCTCCCTACCTTTGCTCAATCAGTCATAATAAACGAAATTGCCTGGATGGGTACTGCTACCTCAGGTAACGATGAGTGGATTGAGCTATACAACACTACGTCAGAAGAAGTTGATATAACCGAATGGCAGCTTAAAGCAACAGATGGATCACCCACAATTACTCTAGAGGGAACAATCGCTGGACAATCATTCTTCATACTAGAACGCACAGATGACCAAACACTCCCAAACGTAAACGCCAGTCAAATATATAGTGGCTCGTTGAGCAACAGCGGAGAAACACTGCAACTAATCAATGCTGATGGAGCAGTAATTGATCAAATCAATGCAGATGATGGCTGGCCTGGTGGCGACAATACCACGAAGCAAACACTCGAAAGAGATCAAGAAACCTGGCACACAAGCATCGACAACGGAGGCACACCCAATCAAACCAATAGTTCGGGAAAAACAGAAAAAAACGGTGAAGAAGATGACAGTGAAACTGATAACTCAAAAGAAACAAAAAACAATGAGACATCGCATGCTACACAATACGAAGCTGCTACAAAAAATGACATTACAATAAATGAAGTTCTTACTAATCCAATTATCAACAGTGATACTATAGAGTTTATCGAGATAAAAAACATGACTCAAGAAAGACTCACACTTACTGACTACTACATCACGACCAGTCGAGACCAGCGCTACACACTTCCGGAAACAACTATACGACCAACTGGCCTACTTATACTCGAGCGCTCACTAACTAACCTTGCCCTCGATAATCAATCAGAAAAAATATCACTATACTCACCTCAAGACAAACTAATTGACACACTAACAATCAAAAACTCCATAGCCGGTAAAAGCTACCAGCAAGATGCTGAAGGAAAATACCATTGGGAGCATCCATCGCCTCGACAAGAAAACATAATCACCCAACTAGAACTACCGGTAATTGATATCGACGTACCAACGACTGCTGCTCTTGGTGAACTACTGCACGTAAGCGCCACTGATTCGTTTGACCCCAACAACCACGAGCTGTCATTTGAGTGGCAATTTGGTGATGGCAGGAAATCAAACGACCCATCTCCATGGCAAGTATATTTATCAGAAGGAGAATTTGAAATAACCCTAACCGCAAGCAACACAAAGCATAGCTCTACCACCTCTAGAAGTATTACGATTAAAGATCCCACACCAAAAGTCACAAAACAAGAAACCACAACAAGCACAGCTACCAGTACCAACAACACCGCACCACACATACTTGGCGCACAATATGAACCAACAAATATTATAATTTCAGAATTTCTACCCAACCCAAAAGGATCTGACAGCGACGACGAATTTATTGAATTATTTAATAATTCAAACCAGGTTATCGATATTGCACAATGGCAACTAGATGACATTCCAAACGGTAGCAAAGCATACACATTCCCCACACCAACTATTCTTCAACCATTCTCATACACTGCGTTCTTTCGAGAACAAACTAACGTTGCACTTAACAATTCTAGTGACGAAATAATACTCATCACTCCAGACGGCACTGTAATTGATAGTGCGTCATACAGTAGTTCAAAGGAAGACATGAGCTATATCAGAGATGAACAAGGTGGCTGGCAACAAAGCAGCACACCCACTCCAAACGAATTAAACAGTGCCAACCAACCAGAAGCAGAAAAAAATGAAGTGGCTCCAACAAACACTATTAACACACCATCTATTCAATCACCAGAGCCATTAACAACAAAAGAAAATAAAAAAATCCCATACAAAACAATTCTGATCCTAGGAGCACTCTCTACGCTTGCAATCATTGGCAATATGCAACAAAAAAAGAAATTCACCAAACCAAAAAAATAGTCAGCTATAAAAACGCATGCTATACTACATGCATGATTAAATTTAGAGATGCATTTAGTAAAACAGACTGGATCAAAATAGGTATTTTGGTCGTAGTTGCTGCTGGCAGTTGGATTGTAGTCTATGATCAATTCAAAGAACCAATCGTACCATCGGAGTGGTATGAAAATCCAGAGTTTCAACTCGAAATTTAAACCAAAATCTTAGGCAAGCTATCCCACTGAGTAGTTGAAACTGGTGATACACGCGCTCGTCGCTGTTTCCACTTTCCACCAATACCCTCTGCTCCACTCATAATAGCTCCCCGACCAAACTTTTGGTTAATCACATCACAAGCCCGCATCACATACTGATGGGCACGATCGACAACTGGCTGACTAAACAAATCAAACTGTAAGCTAGACTCATCAAATAAGCCGGAAAAAATAACACCGGCTTTTTTGTATCCATATTCACCACGATAAATAGAGGCAAGCCCCCTATGTGCTGCAGCGATTAAATCAGGAGTGTAACTCGTCGGCCGCTCAAGTACGATACGAGCACTATTTCGATATCGATCACCAGCCGAGTGTCCCGTAGAAATAAAAACATCAACTGCAGTAACCGCCGACCCCTGACGTCGAGCCTTTGCCGTAGCAATCGTCACAAAATGCGCGATTGCCTTTTCTAACTCTGACAACTCATGCACTGCTTGTGGAAACGATCGAGATGAAAGTATCGTTTTGCGAGCAGATGTTTTTTTACGTAACCCATTTGAAGGTTGTCCATGAAACTCATACCACATATGCTCACCAATCACACCCATTCGTTTTCGCAGCCATAATCGATCAAGCGATTTAAAATCATACGCACTAACCAATCCCATTTCTTTAAACTGTCGAGCATATGCACGACCAATTCCCCAGACATCTTCAATCGGCAGCCCCTGAAGCAACACATCGTCAGCACAAGTACCACTGAGATGTAAAACACCCTTACACTCTTTTGACTTCTTAGCAATTTCATTAGCAGCTTTCGCAAGTGTCTTAGTTGGCGCAGCACCAACTGTCACAGGCAAGCCAATCCATTGACCAATTTGCTGCACGATCTCTCGACAGTACTCTACAATATCATCCGGCCGAGAAAACGCTACACCAATAAACGCCTCATCAATAGAGTATGGCTCAACACTAGCCGAAATACTTCGTAGCACGCTAAACATTCGCTGAGACATATCAGCGTATAAAGAAAAATTACTAGAAAACACTTCGATACCATGCTGGCTAACGAGGTGTTTAAATTTAAAATACGGCTCCCCCATTGCCACGCCGAGCTGCTTTACTTCATTCGAACGCGCAACCGCACAACCATCGTTGTTCGAAAGCACAACAACTGGAACGTTGCGTAAGTCAGGACGAAATACCCGCTCACAAGACACAAAAAAATTATTACAATCAACTAATGCGAATTGCATATTTATACAAATTGATGAATCGTTGCCGTAATCACACCCCACACTTCACCATCAACATCACGCGAAACAGCTTGTTGAATCTTTAGCTCACCATCAACTACTACCACCATAAAACAGTTGCGCGTAACCGCACAGCTACGATCCACTACTAAAATATCGCCATCAAAAATACCGTGGTCATTCCAAGTATCACCAGATACTCTGAGAAAAAAAGTCGCCGCCGGACGAGGCACAAGCAACTGATGCAAATCAAGTGATCGCTCAGCAAAGTCATCAGCAGCTGATGCAAATGCTGTTTTGGGTTGAGATATTTCAAAATCACGAGTCATACTAAAATAATAATACCGAACAAAAACCGAACAGTCAAGAACTTTCTTTACAGACCATTAAATCATTGCTAATCTGGCCACACGTTCATTTAAAATACGGAGATACGGTTATGCTCCCTACAGCCCTCCTCTCCCAAAAAGAGGAAAAAGTTGCTATGCAACTTCAATTATCGATGTTTTTAATACTCATGCAACAATTTGCACATTCGCAAATTGCACGCATGATCAAGTACAACCGAGACCATAGCTTCAACACCGCAATACTCTCGCAGCAACTTGCCGGGTGGTTCGAATTCACCGCTGAAGACATCACTCACTTCAAGAGACACTTTCTTCTCGACGAAACGCAGTGCTCTGTTTTGTTTGATCGTCAAGGAGCGCAAGGACAGACAACATATCGCGCAACACAACTATGCACGAGCTTCTTCCATCTACTTGCCTTACTGCATGACTGCGGAAAACCAAACGACCCAAAACTACAAGCGATATATCGTCAAACTGATGGATTAACTGCGGACCAACACGAAACACAAACTCGACACGTGCACTTCTCAGTTAAAGCAATCCTTGCTCGCTCTCAAGAGGATGACGTCAAAGCGACAAACTGGGAAAAACTAGTACAGCTATTAGTACTCGCGGCACAAGACCACCATGAAGCATATGATGGCAGTGGCTATCCGAGTAAAAAGCGTTCAACTGAAATCTCCTGGCCCGGTCGCTGGATGAAAGTAATTGACTACTACGAAGCCAGAACCGGAAAACGTCCATACCAAATAAACCCACCGAGCCCTGAAGATGTCATTGGAATCATGAATAGCTCAGCACAAGCTACATTTGATCCACGCATGCTTCTTCACCTCACCACCTGCTTCCGTAATGAAGAAAGGAAAGCTCTTTTTATCAACTAATCCCAGACACATTGTTTGGGATTTTTTACAATCAAAAAACCAGCGCATAAACGCTGATTCTCTGATGGTGCCGCGGGCGGGAATCGAACCCGCACGGCTTATACAGCCACAGGATTTTAAGTCCTGCGTGTCTACCAATTCCACCACCACGGCACATATAAAGACTTGAAACTTTCAGTATCATAGAATAAACTAGGCTATATGTCAATTGAAAAAAACCAAGAAATATACCTGATTTTAGACAATATTCGATCACTTTTTAATGTCGGTTCATTGTTTCGAACTGCCGATGTTTTTAATGTTTCAAAAATATTTCTCTGCGGCTATACTGGAACACCGCCACGAAAGGAAATTTCAAAAGTCGCCCTAGGCGCCGAAGAATGGATTCCATGGGAGCATCACGAAGATATCAATAAACTCATTAAACTACTAAAAAAACAAGGTATAAAAATCGCATCTCTTGAAACCGACGCCAAAGCGCAGTCACTTGCTGACTCGGCACCCACTTTTCCTATTGCACTTATCGTCGGCAATGAAGTCGAAGGCATCAGTCCAAAAACACTGAAAGCTTCTGATCAAATTATTGAAATACCCATGCTTGGTAAGAAGGAATCGCTCAATGTCGCTACTGCAGCCGGCATTGCACTCTACGGACTACGCTGGCAATAATACTTGCATTTTAGTAAAAACCTGTTATACTCTGTGGGTAGAAGTTTATTCCCTCTGAGCGGGTGTGGCTCAGTTGGTAGAGCGTCTCCTTGCCAAGGAGAAGGTCGCCGGTTCGAATCCGGTCACCCGCTCAGAGGGACAATAAGCTCAAAGCGCTAACCGCGCTTTTTTTTATTTTTATTTCTAAAAAAGGTATACTTAATAGTACTCTTACAATTAAGTTATAAAAATGAAAAAATCACTACTAGGAATTAGTACTCTTGCCATTATCTTCACACTTGGCATTGGTGCATTACAAGCCGTCGAAGACGGTGATGTAGTCAAAAAAGAAGGTTCATCTGCAGTATTTTTTATTCAAAATGACTGCTTACATCCATTTGCCAATAGACGAATTTTTAATGCTTGGGACTTTGATGAAACAGATGTAAAAATTATCTCAGAAGAAGAGTTTAAACGATATCGCCTTGCAGGATGCAATGATGTATTTGCCCGACCTGGCATGCAACTTATTCAGGCAGTTGACGGTGCGACTCCATGGAATATCATTGATCCAAAAATCTACGCTGTATCTAATGACGGCATCCTACGTCACATCACCACTGAACGAATTGCTCGAGAAGTATTTGGTGATAATTGGCAAGAACTTATCGTACCAACACCAATTAGCAATTTCACCCAATATCGACTTGGCACACCGCTGGTAAGTCGCTCAGACTATAATCGACAAAATCATATCGACACTTCTCGTTCACTACGAACCATTAAGCAACTTCGATTGCTAAACCAAGAACGAAAAAATGACAATACTGATAATACCGAGAATTCTCTATAAAATCGACAAAAAAACCAGGCGAACCATAGCCTGGTTTTTAATTTGTCAAAACAAGCCTGCCACGCTACTATATCTGTACTATGACCGAAGAAGAAAGTAAGCGAGTAATCAATCCTGAGCTAAACAATGGCGACCAAAGCCTGGACATCTCCTTGCGTCCAAAAAGTCTCAAGGAATTTATTGGCCAAGATAACATCAAACAAAATCTTGATATCTTTATGGCAGCCGCCAAACAGCGCAAGGAAGCCCTTGAGCACGTACTACTCTATGGCCCACCAGGATTAGGAAAAACCACACTAGCCCATATTATCGCACAAGAAATGGGAAGTAATATAAAAATAACCTCTGGGCCAGCTATTGAGCGCAGTGGTGATCTAGCAGCAATCCTTACCAACCTTGAAGAGGGCGATGTACTGTTTATCGACGAAATCCATCGACTACACAAAACGGTTGAAGAAATTCTCTACCCAGCCATGGAAGATTTTGCGCTTGATATCGTAGTTGGAAAAGGCCCTGCAGCGCGTACACTTCGACTTGATCTACCCAAATTCACTATCGTTGGCGCGACCACCAAAGTCAGTATGCTCTCCTCTCCACTTCGAGATCGCTTTGGTAATATTTATCATTTCAATTTTTACGACGATGGCCATATTGAGCAAATCATTAATCGATCTGCAAATATTTTAGATATTAGTATCGAGCAATCAGCTTCCGGATCAATCGCCAAGCGCGCGCGAAAAACTCCACGTATCGCCAATCGACTTCTCAAGCGCGTTCGAGACTATGCTCAAGTCAAAAGTGACGGCAGCATCACACAACCGCTCAGCGACGAAGCACTTACTATGCTTGAAGTCGATACTCATGGACTTGATCAAATTGATCGACGAATTCTACAAACAATCATTGATAAATTTAATGGCGGCCCAGTTGGATTAAATACCATTGCTGCAGCAACTGGTGAAGACATGGCTACCATCGAAGATGTGTATGAGCCATTTCTCATCCAAAGCGGTTTTCTCAAACGAACTCCCAAGGGTCGAGTTGTTACACCAAACGCCTACAAGCATCTTGGCATCATCCCACCCTCACATCTTCTCTAAGCTTTAAGGGGTTTAGGTGAGTTACTCAGCACCATGAAAAATAAAAAGCCAGCACACCAGTGCCGGCTTTTTCTAAAAAATAACAGACCTTCTATCTACCAATATACCCAGCCCGAACTTGCGAGGTAACAAACTGCCCTGGCTGATAGGCATACGCTTCTTCGAACCATTCTGATTCTGTGCGCTCAGTAGCACTTTCTACTGAAGGACTTGAAGTTGTTGAACTCAACAAATAGCCAACTAACCCTACAACAAAAAAAGCACCGATAACAGTTAGCCACATAGAGCGACTTCCTTCTCGCTGCGATTGTTGCAAGCCTGTAACTGACGACATTAAGCCGACGGTACGCTCGCGTACAGAGTCAAAATATTTCATATAATTTTTTATTTTTATTTTTGGTACAAATTGTATGTACTATATACATGTTAGCACAAAAAATCACTTTTGTCAACTTAATTACCCTGTAAATTAAGCAAAAATAATGCTACTATTCGTATAGAATCATATGTCAGTAAAACAAAAAGTGGCACAAAACACTATCATCCAAATCATTGGCCGGGCTATTACTATTAGCGTGGCACTTTTTGGCTTTAGCATCATGACTCGATATTTAGGACAAGAAGGATTTGGTTTCTACACTACAGTCTATGGATTTTTAGCAATTTTCAGCATCCTTACCGACTTAGGATTGCAAATGACAACTACCAAGCTTATTGCTGACCCCAACAACGACGAATCAGTTATTCTCAGTAATGCACTTGGCCTACGCCTCACCGCCTCAATACTTTTTCTTGGTGCAGCACCCTTGGTAATTCTCCTCTTCCCGTATAACAGCATTGTAAAAACAGCCACAGGGATTGCCACACTAGGCTTTATCTTTGCCTCGCTCAATGCGACGATGACCAGCTTTTTCCAGAAGCACTTACAAATGAAGAAAGTAGTAATAGCTGAAACAATCGGTAAAGTCTCATTCTTATCAGGGGTACTACTCTCAGTACAGTATGACGCTGGACTTTATGGCATAATCATTGCCATGGTCAGCGATGTTGCCATCACCACGCTACTACTCTGGACAAATGTAGGAAAAAAAATCACGTTACGTCTCAGCTTTGATTTCACGATTTGGAAAAAAATCCTACTAACCACCTGGCCACTAGCAATTACCATCGCCCTAAACTTGATTTACTTCAAAGGAGACATTGTAATTATGTCACTTCTCCAACCACAAGCAGCAGTTGGACTATACGGCGCACCATACAGAATACTCGAAGTACTTATCAATCTTTGCTATATATTTCTTGGACTTCTACTCCCGCTATTTGCCGCTGCAATTGCACAGCAGCAACTTGCAAAATTAAAACGAATGATCCAAACATCCTTTGATGCTCTACTGGTCGCAATCATTCCGCTAATTATCGGCGGCGTATTTGTAGGCGTGCCACTCATGAGTTTTCTGGCAGGTACAGAATTTATACTATCTGGCGAACTTATTAAAATCCTACTGCTTGCCACTGGCATGATTTTCATTGCTGGATTATTTGGTTATGTCGTAGTAGCACTTGGCGCTCAAAAACAAATGATAAAATTTTATGCAGCAAATGCAGTAATCTCTGTTATTGGCTATACGCTTGCAATTTACCACTACAGCTACTGGGGTGCTGCCTGGATGACTGTGATAAGCGAAACTATTATCTTGCTAACTGCTGGATATGTGATGTATAGGCATACCAATTTCTTACCAAAACCAACACTACTTCCAAAAATTATTTTTGCTACAGCACTCATGTCCTTAGCACTACTAGCAACCCAAACGCTTCATGTATTGGCGCAAATTATAATTGGCTGCGCTATATACATCACAGCTCTCTACGCAGTTAAAGCAATTTCGCCTTCTACTATAAAGCAATTACTCTCAAAAGCATAATATGTTTTGGCTTGATCTACACTGGCAATTACAGCAAGCACTCCTCCCTTGGTGGTGGACAATTCAAATAGTAATAATCAGCATACTCGGCGTAGCTACATATTATAGCTACAAAAAACCAATCTACTCCTTAGCAATTATCACAGCACTACTACCGACCTACCTCCTCCGATCAAATATTGGCTGGCTGCCATTCACATTCTTAGAGCTTCTGATATGGTTTACATTCTTCGGCTGGCTTATGCAAGCTTGGAAGCGCAACACCCTGTTCTCAACTGTCCTTCGCAACTACAGATTGGGGATCAGCATTATTCTGCTTGCGAGTATTTTTTCAGTAATTATCGCACCGAGCATTACCGCTGCGGCAGGTCTGTGGAAAGCGTATATTATCCAGCCACTATTACTTTTCATAATTGCCAAAAACATCATAGTTTCAAAAAAAGATCTTCAATACATCCTAATCGGATTCGGGATCTCAGCACTCTACCTTGCACTATTTGCACTCTACCAAAAGCTAACTGGCGTAGGCATCCCAACTGGGCCTTGGGTGGCTCCAGAAACTCGACGAGTTACTTCGCTATTCACCTCACCCAATGCCCTGGGAATGTATCTTGCGCCATTGTGTAGCATCTTTATTGGATACAGTATTGCCAATTTCAAGCAAGCAAAAAAAACTAGCATATTCCTACTCACTACAGTTGTCATTAGTCTTCTGTCATTAATATTTACAAAATCAGAGGGAACATTTATTGGGCTTGCAGTAAGCGTAGGTGTGTTTTTATGGTTTACAAAATATAGAAAACTATTTGCTTCACTTGCAATTGCGCTAGTCGCTCTAGTTACACTTATCGCCTCACCGCTTGGTCAGCACATCAATCAACCAGTACATCAAAAAATCTACACCACACTTACATTCCAAGATCAGTCAGGTCAAAATCGCTTATGGCTCTGGAATCTTGCTTGGCAGCAACTCACTTCATCACCACAGACATTCATCTTTGGCACAGGTCTATTTGGTTTTAGTGAAATTCAAAATCAAACTCGCAATCCTGATCGTATCGAGGCACTACTCTATCCTCACAATATTCTGCTAAACTTCTGGACTGAGCTAGGACTATTAGGTGTTATCGGCTTCCTGCTTATCCTTTGCAGCTTTTTCAAAAAGTTTCGACAAACAGCTCAACTTAGCTCAACTACCCCTTGGCTACATATAGGGATAGTCGCCGCAATACTAGGCCTACTAGCTCATGGAATTGTTGATGTACCGTACTTCAAAAACGATCTAGCAATTATATTTTGGTTACTAATCGCCATGCTTTAATATGAACATCCAAGAAGAAATTATCAAAATTAAACAACGAAACAAAAAGGTAGAGGCTGATAAAGCCTGGGAAATAAGTTGGACAAGAAAAATCACAATCGCAATTGTAACTTATGTAATAGTAGTGCTATTTTTCACTACCGCCAAACTACCAAAACCTTTTATTAACTCTGTCGTGCCAACACTCGGCTTCATCCTTTCAACCTTATCCTTATCTTTGCTCAAAAAAAGATGGGTCAAAAAATATAACCATAAAAATAATTAATACACTTGAAGCCGCTACGGCCGAATTTTCTAAACTTCATTTGGACAGCGGTTACCATAATAGCACTAGTAAAAATATTCATCTAAAACAAAACCCCTCTGTTCAGAGGGGTTTAACTTACTGATTTTTTTCTTGCCGAAGCTTACGTCGCTCAGTGGTAATTTTATCCTTATACTTTTTAATCTCTCGCTTGATTGCCTCCTTAGCATCCTTAAGTGCCCGCATCACATCTGGATCTTTTGAGCGTACAACTAACTGCTTATTTGGAATCATAATCATCAATTGCACAAAATATGGATTCCCTTGCTTATGATGCTTTGAAGTCTGGCCTACTTCTACCTCCATGGTTAGCTCACCAGAAGATTCAAAACGCTTCAATAATCGCTCAATTGGAGCAACTCGCTTTTTAATAAGCGTTTTCTTTAAAGCATTAAGTTCTGTATCAACAAATTTTAATTCAATCTTCATAATTCTAAAATATACTACACTTATTTACGTCCCAAACGAGTAAGTAAATCTCGAGCACCTTCTTTACCTGCCAAACCGAATGCGATACCACCAGCAAGTGCAACCATAAAGATAATGCCTGCAAATAATATCTGCACTAGCACTTCAGCAACCTCAAGCTGCACAAGCGCTGCCATAATAGTAAGAATCACTACACCCCACTTAGCAGCAGTTCCGAGTACTTCAGCCAACTCAAGCTTCGCGCTTCGAGCAGTTTCTTCTACTAATGTCTGAACAAAGTTGCTCAAAATAACACCAACTAAAAGAATGATAACCGCAACAATCACATTTGGAATATAGAGCACGATTGATTGCAAGAATCGTGAAACCTGTGGCAGGTTAAGCACTTCAACTGCAAGCACTAATACAATTGCATATAAAAACCACTGAATAAGAAGCGCTACAGCCGTACTCACCTTCACCTTCATGCCAACATTATGCAGCACCTTCACTAAACCAGTTTTTTCTGCAGCCTGATCAAGATACACCTTCTCAAGCACCTTAGCGATAAGTCTACCAATAGCCTTAGCGATAAACACACCAACAACAAAAATAACAATAGCCGCCAAAATATTTGGCAACCAACTAAAAAATTCGTTAAATATAGCACTAAATGAATCACTTGTAATTTGAGCAAAATCTTTCATATAAAATGCGTACTAATGAATAAGACTATTGTTAGTATATCATGTTTTTTCTATTGCCTAAAGGGAGGCAAAATGATACAATATTCATACCAAAAAATAAAAATATTCTCTAAATCATGCACAAAATTCACTATACTTCTCTAAAGGCACTAAGCATGGCAATTGCAACTCTAACAACTGCCAGTATTTTCTTCTTTTCTGCTCCACAAGAAGCACAAGGCCGCATATTTGACCCCAATAACATCATTACTGATCAAGATCTTTTTGATCACAACTCTCTCACAGTCACTGCAATACAAAAATTCCTTGAACGTGAAGGGTCTGTACTTGCAAACTACACACAAGTCATCAATGGTATTGCCCTAAAAACATCTCAAATTATTAAGCAAGTCTCAGATCAAGAAAAAGTAAACCCAAAATTCCTTCTAAC
>CAYXZR010000015.1:0-21178 GCA_964470025.1 uncultured Gammaproteobacteria bacterium
GCGAAGAACATGGCTAGTTTCGATCGTCGTAGGTCCCGGAAGATGCGTCGCCGCAAGTCTCAGGCAAAGCTCAAGGCGCGCACCAAGCGTCGCGCCGAGGCTGTGCGCGCCGAGCGCTCCGACAAGAAGAAGTAGACCTAGAGTAATTTTTAGCTGTTTATTCATTATAACTTTTATAATCCTTTAAACTTTTCTAGTACGATATTTTCTTTATTTATATTCATACTCTCCATTAATTCTATCATACCATTAACAAAGCGTGTTGATCCAACAGTATAATATAGAGCGCTACTTGGTTCATCTAGGTGGTCATTTAGTAGTTCTTTACTTATTCTACGCGTTTCACCTGTCCATTCTTCATTTTTATCAACATTGGTCATCGTGAGAATGCTTTTTATGTATGAATTAGTGTAATTTTTAATTTCATCTAGATAAGCACATGAGCTTGGTGTCCAGTCAGAGTAAAATACATATGTTTCTTGCTCGCTTTTAGTATGCTCAAGATCTCGCAGCATGGACAGAACTGGTGTTATGCCAATACCGCCTGTGAGAAATACAAGGGGCTTATTTATCTTTGTTGGTAGGACAAAGTTTCCTTTCGCATCGCTAATTTCTATTGTTGCTCCAACCTTAAGTCCACGTATACCTGTGTTATACGGAGAAACCGTGTTTCTCATAACATATAACAAATCATCTTCATGCGGTGCTGACGCTAAAGACATCCATCTCCAATTCCCTCTTTGATCTTCAGGGCAATTAGGAAAAATTAGCTGTGTGAATTGTCCTGCTAGGTATCTATAGTTTGCTGGACGCTCGACAATAATTGCCGAGGTGTTGGTAGCAATTTCGTTGATACTTTTTATTTTTACTGGGTAAGTTGTGATCATATTATAGTTGTTTTATAGCTTCTAGTGGTAGTAGTGCACATTTTTGCCTAGTTGGTGATAGTGTGATGGAAAGTGATTTGAAAAAGTCTTGATTTTTTATTTTCTTAATACTGCTCAACTTTTTCCCTTTAAGTTTTGTGAATAGTATTGATGCTGCTGCCTGAGAAATTACACAACCTTCCCCGCTCCATGTAATATCGGTAATTTTTCCATTTTTATCTACTATTGCCTGCCAGGTGATAGTGTCACCGCACAATGGGTTTTGCTGAATAGTGCTATGGGTGCAGTTATGCATATTTCCCTTGCCTTCAGGTAGTTTAGCATGCCGTAAGATGTGTCTTGGGTATAACATACTATACAACTGAGGAATTATATTCCACTATTATTTTTTTTAGTGTCTTGATGAAATAATCAATATCAGTTTTTGTATTATAGATTTGTAAACTTATTCGAGCGCTTGCTGTTAATTGTAGTGCTTCATGTAGTGGCTGCGCACAGTGATGGCCAGCTCTAATTGCAATATTGTACTTATCTAGCCATGTGGCCAGATCATGTGGATGTATACCGTTGATATTGAAACTAATGATATGCCCATTTGATGACTTATTGCATGGAAGTAGTGTGCAGTCATCTATAGCCTCTAATTGACGGCGTGCATGTTCTGAAAGTTTGCTTAAGTAAGTTTTTATCCTTTTTTTACTATTTTTTTCAATAAAATCAATTGCAGTTTGTAATCCGACTAATTGAGCAAGAGGGAGTGTGCCTGGCTCTAGCATCTGAGGACCTTCTTTGAAACGTGTGCCAGTAAAAGTAACTTGCTCTATAGACTCACCTCCTCCATATACAGGCACACTTTCTTTGAGTCGTTGCTTGTTGATGTATAAAATTCCTACTCCTGTTGGACCAAACATTTTATGGCCAGAAAATACTAAAAAATCTGCCTGTAACTTTTTCACATTTATTTTTTCACTCACAATACTCTGTGTGGCATCGATAAGTATTTTGGCGCCATATCGATGCGCCTCTTTAGTGATTGTATTAATTGGGTTAATGGTTCCGGTTACATTAGAACAATGAGTCATGCAGACTAACTTAACATTTTTCCAATCTTTTTTAGATAGTTTTTGCAATGCACCATTTGATGCTAATGGCCAGAACTGTAACGTGCATTTTATCTTTGCTGCCAGGAGCTGCCAGGGTACAATATTTGAGTGATGCTCAAGTGCGGTGATAAGTATCACATCGCCTTTTTTGATATTTTTTTCAGCCCAAGCAAGTGCTACAAGATTAATGCTTTCTGTTGCACCTTTGGTAAACACTATTTCATTGTCATCTGAACCTATCAAATTTGCCACCGATATTCTACAATTATTAACCACCTCAGTGGCTTTTTCGGCTAGACTATATACTCCCCTGCCAGCATTTGCATTTTGCTCGATATACCACTTTTCTATAGCTTTAATCACAGAAGCTGGCTTGTGTGTAGTCGATGCTGAGTCAAGATAGACAAGCTTTTTATGCTTGCCTGATAATAGTGGGAAGTTTTTCTTAAAATTTGATTTCATGTTATACTATTAAACAATATTTTTACTTACTTGTCTACCGTTACTTATTTTATGTGGCATATACTTTGGGGGCTCAAAACAATTGCTTTTTTTGATGTGTGGAGTATTGAGCATACATTAACTGGTATGTCGATTGGACATACTGTCAGAAAAAAGAATGCTTCAGTTTTTAAAAAAATTTTTGGAGATAAGGCAGAGATATTTCAGGTGAAATATTTTGACCTTGTCGGTGTTCTTTTTTTAGCGTTCGCTTGGGAGACTATTGAGCACTACCTTGAAGCTGGGCTTGCGGGTGATGCGGTAGCGTTTTGGTTTCAGGGTGTAGAGTTTTGGGGTAATAGAATTATCACTGATCCACTGATGATGGTGATTGGTTATTATATTGCAAAGCGATTTCCAAAAGCTGTTTGGCCAGCTCGTGCAGCTTCACTTGTTTGGCTCTTGGTTCACATCTTTGTCTTCCCGCACAGTATGTATTTACATGAACTGTTCTAAGTATTGCCTGCTACTTGAGTTTTTAATCTTATCAATTACCGGATTAAAGAATCCATCAATAAGAAGTTTTGTTGCTTCTTTTTTTGTTAACCCACGTGACATTAGATAGTAGAGTGCTGACTGACTTAGACGCCCAATTGTTGCACTGTGCGATGCCTTAACTTGATTATTGATAATTTCGAGGTTTGGAATGGCTTTTATAGTACTTTGTGGCGACAGTAAAAGAATGTCTTGTGTAAGATATGAATTGGTATTTTTAGCATTTTTATCGATTTTAATCATGCCGTTAATAAGCGCATGTGCTGCATCTTGGCCGAGCGCTTTAACTTTTATATCCCCAAATGTGTTTTCTTTTTTATGGTGATTAATAGTGTTTATCTTAATTTCACTTTTATTCGTAGCAGTGAGAAATGACAACACTTCGGCTGTGCTGTTTACTGATTGATGTTGACATGTGATATCAATTTGAGCCTTCCCTTCAACATGGTGATGCATTGCAGCTTCTAGGGTGCAATCAGCCTGCAAATATATATCATATTTTGATGTTGTTATCTCTGCCTGGCGTATTGATTGATGATTTGCATAGCTAGATTTAGAACCTTTTCGAGCAAGAACAACTACGTGCTTATCCTGTGCAGTAGTTTTATCAATAATGCTCACCTCAGAATCTTGTCCAACTAAAAATACCGTTGTTTGAGTACAGTTTTTTAACACAATCTCTGCTTTGGTTTTTGCAGGAATGGTTATCACGCTTATAGATGACTTTTTTGTTGTAGAAGAAGAAAGACTGCCTTGTTTTACTATTTTTTCGATCTGTGCGGCAGTGTTGACTTGAAGATCTTTAAACAAGTTTAGCTTAATTCCGAGTTTCCCTGCTTTTATGGGGTCTTGAAAATATTTTCCTAGGTTCATACTACCCAACACTTCCTTCCATCTCTAGCTCTATTAACCTATTAAGCTCAACTGCGTATTCGAGCGGTAATTCTTTTGCAAAAACCTCTAAAAAGCCTGCAACGATCATTCGCTCGGCCTCATCTCGAGATAATCCACGAGATTGTAAATAATACAATTGCTCTTCGCTGATTTTAGAAACAGAAGCCTCGTGTTCTATGGTAGTCTGTTCATTGTTAATATTCATTGTTGGGTAGGTGTCAGTACGTGAAGCCTCATCTAGGAGTAGTGCATCACAGTTTACTTTTACCTTGCTGTCTGTAGCCTTGGGCGAAATATGTACCATTCCTCGATATGTTGAGCGGCCACCATCTTTTGAGATTGATTTTGAAATAATTTTTGATGAAGTGTTTGGTGCCATGTGAAACACTTTTGCACCTGCGTCCTGATGTTGGTTTTTTCCAGCAAAAGCAATTGACAGGATATCGGCCACCGCACCCTCACCCTTGAGTAATACTGCTGGGTATTTCATAGTTACCTTTGATCCTAAATTACCGTCTACCCATTCCACGAGTGCGTTTTTATGTGCCACGGCTCTTTTAGTAACTAGGTTGTAAACGTTTTGTGACCAGTTTTGAATTGTAGTGTAGCGCACTTTTGCATTATCAAGTGCAATTACCTCTACTACTGCGGTATGTAGCGAATCTTTTGAATACGTAGGAGCTGTACATCCTTCGATATAGTGAACGGACGCTCCCTCGTCAACGATAATCAATGTTCTTTCAAATTGTCCTACTGATGGTGCGTTTATTCTGAAGTATGCTTGTAGCGGTAGCTCTACGTGAACTCCTTTTGGTACATAGACAAATGAGCCACCTGACCAGACAGCGCTGTTAAGTGCTGCAAATTTATTATCAGCTGCGGGCACTACTGATCCAAAGAATTTTTTTACTAATTCAGGATACTTAATTGGTGCTTCTGACATGTCACAAAACACTACTCCTAAGTCTGTCCACTGTTTTTTTAAATTATGATAAATCACCTCTGACTCATACTGCGCTCCGACACCAGCTAAAAATTTTCTTTCAGCTTGAGGCACGCCAAGTCGTTCAAAAGTATTTTTGATTTTTTCTGGGACATCATCCCATGAACTTTCTTGCTTGTCAGTAGGTCTAATGTAGTATGTTATGTTTTTAAAATCTATGTCAGAGAGATTGGCGCCCCACTGAGGCATTTTTTTTGATTTAAAAATATCATACGCTTTAAGGCGCTTTTCTAGCATCCATTCAGGTTCTTTGTGCTGTCTTGATATTTCTTTAATGACTTTTTTTGTAAGCCCTTTTGGAGATGTGTATACAGACTTTATGGAGTCTTTAAATGTATACTTGTTTTGATCAATTGTGATTTGTTTATTGTTTGGCATTATGCTTATTGATCCACTTATAGCCGTGTTTTTCTAGATTGTGTACAATTTCTTTTCCACCTTGTGTAACTATTTGACCTTTTTGCATCACATAGATGTCATCTGGCTGAAGATAATTGAGTAGTCGTTGATAGTGAGTGATAACCAAAATACCAACCTTTGGTGAAACAAGTTTTCTAATATTTGATGCAATTATCTTTAGAGCATCAATATCTAACCCAGAATCAGTTTCATCCATAATAACAATTTCAGGTTGTAATATTTTTAGTTGTAAAATCTCTGCCTTCTTTTTTTCTCCTCCTGAAAATCCTTCATTGAGTGATCGGTCAAGAAAGCTATCATCTAATTGCAATGATGCGAGTGCGTCTTTTAATCTAGTAGTAAAATCATCTTGTGTGGCTTTTTTGCCCATATGTGCGTTGTAGGCACTAAGAAGAAAATCATAAAAATTTACGCCTGGTATTTCTAATGGATATTGAAATGCTAAAAATATTCCTAGCTTAGACCTTTCGCTTGGGTCAAGCTTTAAGATATTTTTATTTTTCCAGGTTACCTTGCCCTTAGTGACTTCATACTCTGGGTGACCCATTAGCACATGAGATAACGTTGATTTACCTGAGCCATTAGGACCCATAAGTGCAGTAATCTTGCCTAATGGTACCTCTAAATTTACTCCATTTAAAATTTTAACCTCATCGATAGAGGCGTGAATATTTTCAATTTTTAGTATTTTTTGTGTTGACATAATATAGTGGGAGTATATAGATTTTTATGCTAATTGGCAACCCAAAAGAAAAAGTAGAATTGCTTCTACTTTTTCTTTCAAAATGTATAAAAAATTACATTTGTCCTGTAGGTGTGCTTGATGTCATTGAACCCTTGTCGCAAGCCTTACAGTTTGCCTTATGAGTAGCTAGTTCGTATAGTGCAGATAGACCTACTAAGATGTAGATCGTTCGTGAAATAGCACTATCCATGCCTCCAAGCCATACGCTAATATCCCATCCTAGTATACCAACTAGAAGCCAGTTTAGGCCTCCAATTACTAGCAAGATAAAAGTGATCATATGTAGTGGACTCTTTTTCCCCATAGTATCACCCCCTTTGCTTTGGATTAGTTATTAAATACTGCTTTTATTATACCAAATTTTTATAGATAACAGAACCTTTAGCTTACTCAAGTGTAATACCTGTGATAGTTATTGGATCAATAGGCCTGTCAGGGCCAGTCGTAGGAGTTGACTCTATTTGATCTACAACATCCATGCCATCGGTTACAAAGCCAAAATTTGTATGTTTCCCATCAAGCCATGGGGTTGATTCAGTGGTAACAATGAAAAACTGACTACCATTTGTGTTAGGTCCAGCGTTTGCCATCGCTAGTGAGCCTCTAACTAGAGGTCGTTGATTTATTTCATCGGCAAATTTATACCCAGGACCCCCTGTACCCCACAATGCCTGCTTTGAGTCATCTTTACTAAGTGGGTCCCCTGCTTGAATCATGAAGTCTCTAATGACTCTATGAAAGCGAGTACCGTCGTAAAAACCTTCACTGGCTAGGTTGGTAAAATTTTCAACTGTTTTTGGTGAATCTGCTGCATATAAACTTACTGTAATGTCACCTTTTGTAGTGTGTAGCGTTGCTTTTGAGTATTGTTTATTTTCAGTCATGTTGTTTTCTTGATTAGTTGTCTGCGGAGTGCAGGCTGTAATAATTAAAAGTAGTAGAAAAATTGATACTGATTTAATGTGTGTGGATTTTATCATGTGAGCTATTTAAATTATAAGTATTAATATCACCATGTGTATGGTGTAGTAACGAAACAATGGGCTCTCTTTGAACTACTGTAGAAAAGATTGATGCCAAGAATATTATAACAGCAAGGCTAGTTATATTCTTAATTGTAGCATCATTTTTGAAAAATTTAATTTTTTCTGTACTGTCTGGTGGAACAATGAGATATCCCTGTACTATTCCAACAAATCCAGCCAATATAATTGCTCCTGTCCACATATGAATACTCCACCAAATTCCTGTTGTAGCAAAAAGTGTTATAAAATATGCAGCAAAAAGTACTGTCGGGATTACAAAACTATATACTCTAAATATTTTAACACTACTTTTAATATAGTTACGACATACTAACAAGATTAGATCAATTGTAATACCAGCAAACAAGGCAGATAGAATAAAACGATACTCATCAGTCATAAACATCAGAAAGCTGACGTGCAAAGTAAGAATAAGGGTAATTGATCCAAATGGTAATGGATGCTTTTTAACTGAGAATAAAATTAGCGAGGTGATTGAAAGTGCTGTGATGATAATATTCATTACTCCTAATGCTCCGCCGACAAAAAAAGAAGTGACTCCTGAATTAGTCGACATCCAAGGATATGCAAATGCACTGGCGTATTGAGTGATAAAGCCTAAGGAAACAGTAACCAATGCAAGAGAAATAACTGCTGGCAGGTGTGCTGTTAAATTAAATGACTCTTCCCTCTTTCTCCAACTAACTCGCAATGGGCCCGCGATCATCATGGCAGCTCCTAGTGTCAGGATCATATGGGTAGGACTCAATAGTGCGTCAACAACCTTTTCTTCTACTCCAAAGGCGAGGTGCCACATCATATCACTAAAGCCTGCAATTAAAAATAAAACTGCGCCAATTGCTGAAAGTGCGTAACCTTCCGGGAGCATTGCGTGAATGCTTTTGTTTTTTCTGAGTTTTTTAAGTAAGGCAACGCTTAGATGAATAAGAATAAGAAAAAAGCCGCCATACATCATGGCGTGCCAAGGGGTGAAGAATGGGTCAAGGTCAGCACCAATATGGTTGTGTGCCCAGCCATCGGTCATTGCACCCATTATAAAAATTACTGAGAAAATGGTGAAAATAATATCAAACTTTTTAGTTGAGGGATCTGGCTTGTTCCGTGAAAATAGCTGTTTAATTTTCCTCATTTTTTTTAAAAGAATTAATAATTTTTGGGCCAGTCTTTACTAAAATAATGGCGGTAGCCAATAAAATAACACCCTGAATAATAAAAACTAATTGGTTCTGTGCAATCCCCTCATAAATATAGCGAGCGGCAAGTACTGAGCCAGCAAGGAGTATAAGCTTACACTTGAGGCAAGGCTTTTGTGTTTCATTATTTTTCATGTTCTCAATTATAACAAAAAATCGCCTTTAGAGCGATTTTTTATATGGTGGGTCGTGCAGGGATCGAACCTGCGACCATCAGCTTAAAAGGCTGCTGCTCTACCGACTGAGCTAACGACCCATATTATTAAAATACAGGCTCCACGATAACATAACTTATCAGAAATTGCAAGGGTTTGTGAGATAATTGTGTATAAATTGAGCAAAAAAATGACACTTTTGCCGCCTTGATCTGAGATGCTTTTTGAAGTATGATATAAAACTATGGCAAGTTTACCTTCAACAAGCGCAATTCCTGGAAAAATTCCTCCACAGAGCGTAGAGGCTGAGCAGTCTTTTTTGGGCTGTATTTTGATTGATAATGATGCAATTGTAAAAGTTGCTGATATCTTGAGACCTGAAGACTTTTACAAGCCAAACCACAAGATTATATATGAGACGATTGTGGAACTGTATGAGAAGCATGAGCCAATTGATATGCTTAACTTAGCCACACTTCTTGAAGATAAGAAAAAGCTAGAAGCTGTTGGTGGTCGTACATATCTTGCATCTTTGGCTAATCAAGTTGCAACAGCAAGTCATGTGGTTAGCTATGCTCATATCATACAAAAGAAAGCTACACTGCGCAGACTTCTCTCAGCTGCTGGGAAAATTAATGAGCTTGGTTATCAAGAGACAGATGAGGTAGATAGTCTCTTGGACGAAGCTGAGCGCTCTTTGTTTAACGTTTCACAGCAATTTCTCAAGAAATCTTTTACTTCGATATCAAGTGTTTTATCTGAAACATTTGATAGAATTGACCATCTTCACCGAGGTTCTGGGGAGATACGAGGTGTTCCTACTCACTTTTCTGATCTTGATAGTGTACTTGCAGGACTTCAGCGGTCTGACCTTGTGATTTTAGCTGCACGACCATCTGTAGGTAAAACGTCTTTTGCCTTAGATATTGCTCGAAACGTTGCCACTAAAGCAGGACAGCCAGTGGGCATATTTAGCTTAGAAATGTCAAAGGAACAACTTGTAGATCGATTACTATGCTCACAGGCAAAAGTTGATCTCTGGAAGATGAGAACAGGCAGGCTCTCAGATGATGATTTTGGAAAAATTAATGAGGGTATGGGAATGCTGTCTGAGGCAAAAATTTTCATCGATGATACTGGTAGTGCAAATGTAATGGAAATTAGAACAAAGTCTCGTCGACTACAATCTGAACATGGACTAGGTCTTATTATCATTGACTACCTGCAGCTTATGGAGGGTCGAGGAAAAGAAAATCGAGTACAAGAAGTATCTGAAATTTCTCGAAGTCTTAAGACTCTAGCACGTGAGTTGAATGTGCCAGTTCTTGCTCTTTCTCAGCTTTCTCGTGGAGTTGAGTCTCGAGATGACCATAGGCCACGCCTCTCTGACCTTCGAGAATCTGGCTCTATTGAACAAGACGCTGATGTGGTATTATTTATTTATCGTGAAGCAGTATATCAATCTGATCTACCACCAGACAGGGCAAATTTAGCAGAGATAATCATAGCTAAACACAGAAATGGCCCTACTGGAAAGGTTAACTTATTTTTCAATCAGCAGTTTGCTAGTTTTGGAAATTTGGAGCAGAAAGTACCTGAATCACCAACACCTTTTTAATATTAAATTAAATTACATATATGTTTAACAAGTTAAAGCAATTTAAAGATCTACGATCTGAAGCAAAAAAGCTACAATCAGAACTAGCCACTGAAGAAGTCTCAGTGGAAAAAGATGGAATAGTTTTAAAAATGAATGGAAACCAGGAAGTGATCTCACTATCAATTCCATCTTCGCTCGATGCAGCAACTATTGAAAAAGCATTGCCAGGAATGATTAATGATGCGATGAAAAAAATTCAACGTGTCATTGCAATGAAAATGAAATCTGGGGACTTTAATATCCCAAATTTTCAGTAAACTATGGCGCGATACTCTGATCACATCGACCAGCTGATTAGAGAACTCACCTCTTTACCAGGTATTGGCCCAAGAGCTGCTGAACGAATAGTTTTTGCGCTACTTTTAAAGCCCAAAACATCGACACAGCAGCTAGTTTCTCTACTCTCTAGCTTACACACTGCAACACAGCGCTGCACAGTGTGTTTTAATTTTTCAGAACGATCTCCATGCGCTATTTGCTCTAGCTCTCAAAGAGATACTTCAACTATTTGCATCGTTACAAAGCCACAAGATATTTCATCCATAGAAAAAATTGGAGAGTATAATGGTTTATATCATGTTTTAGGAGGCTCCATTGACCCACTTGAAGGTATTACGCCTGATACGCTAACTGTAAAAGAATTAATGATGCGTGTTCAAAGTGGTATTAAGGAGGTTATTTTGGCAATTAATCCAGATATTCAAGGTGAAACTACGATGCTATACCTGTCAAAACAACTACACTCTATTGATAATCTCACTGTCTCGAGACTTGCTCGAGGCCTTCCTATTGGAGGTGATGTAGAGTATGCAGACGAGGTGACACTTGGCAATGCGTTAAAAAGAAGGGATATCTTAGAGAAATAAAAAAATACCCTCATCAGAGGGTATTTTTTAGATCTTGTCGATCTTGAGTTCTGTAAAATCTTGCTTGTGGCCAATTGTACGTTTGTATCTAGTCTTGTTTTTGTACTTGGTCACTGTGATTTTTTTATCTCGGCCTTGTTTTACAATAGTAGCTTCGATGGTTCCAGAAAGCTTTGGGCTGCCAATTTCGACTTTATCATTTTTATCGTCGGCTTTAAGAAGTACCTCAAGCTTTACCTTGTCGCCTTCTTTTCCTGCCAGCTTATCAACTCGTAGAGAGCTTCCTTCTGAAACTACATATTGTTTTCCGCCGGTTTTTACTACAGCTGTGGACATAAATTATCTAAATTAAGAGATTTTAGTATACGAACAAAAGTATACACAATTTTTTATAGTGTGTCAAGATTAAATTTAACTGAGCTTCCAGTCCTTATACCTTTGGCCTGTGCTTCACCAGCATTTAGCTCTAAGGCCCAATTTATAGCCTTACCAGGCCGATAAATACTTAAATTAGTAGATGTAGGCAACGGTATATTACTCTCGATCCCAACTACCATGTGATCCTCTATCCACACTATATCAATTGGGAATTGCATGTCTTTCATCCAAAAGCCTGGTATGACCTTTGATTCAAACTTGAATAGCATACCGTGACCCTCGGGTAATACTGTGTGATTTGATAATCCAACTCGCTTTTCTTCTGCAGTATCTGCTAATTCAATTTGAAATGTATGTGTGTCATCAATGCTAATTGTTTTAGGCTTTTGAGCACAACCACTAATAATTAGTAGTAAAATTACTAGTACTACTCTAAAGGAATTTTGATGCATAAAAATCAGTTGGTGCAAATTCGTCCGTAAAGACATCTGCGTGTTGGTATTCATAATCATCATGGTGTATCATTTTTTCTATGAACTTTTTATTTTGCTCACCTGCTGATTTTAGGAGCTGCTCTTTGGTAAGCTCCTGATTATTTTTTGATGCAATAACTACAATATTTTGTACTTCATCAAGCTCTTTATCTGCAGTCGGAACTATATAAACGTGCGGGAATACCTGCTTTAATGTCTTGACTTGTGCACGTAGAAATTCTGACTGCTCACCTTCTACGGAAGAGATAACATTTAGTAGTATTACGCCATTGTCGAATAATTGTTGATCCATTAAAGAAAACGCCTCTTGTGTTGCGAGTTGAAAAGGTACACCGTAATATGTGCCATACGCGTCACCATATATAACATCAAACATTTCTTCATTTTGATTTAAAAATACTCTTCCATCTAAATCATGAGTGGTAAGACGAGATGATTCTTCGAGAAAGAAGTATTGCTTTGCAATTTCAGTTACTTTTGGATCTAGTTCTGCAACTACCATTTCAGCATCTGGAAATCTATTAAGATAATCCCTTGGGGTTACATAAGCACCGCCTCCTATAGTTAGTGCACGTTTGATATTTGGTTTAAATAACTTATCTAGTCTATAAGCCTTACTATAGTCTGAATATAATAGATCTGGCTCTTCAGGGAATATAATTGAGTGACTCTCTGTTGCCAATAACATTACACGAGCTACTTTTTGAGTCTGCTTATCAATATATTCAGCAACTCTTATATGATTGTAAGGTGAATCTCCCTCATAAAGATATGCTGTCTGGGTATTCCCTGTTGTTGCAAGCGCTGTAACTAGCAGTAAAAGTAGCGCACTAGCTTTTATCGTTACCACATTAATCAGAGCACCAATAACCAAAACTATACTTATTCCATATAAAATTTGTGAACTGGTTAATAATGGAATCAAAGTGAACCCTGCTAAGAATGTGCCGACAATACTACCGATTGTTGAAAGTGCATATAAGTTACCAGCAACTCCACCAACATTTTCTAGATTTTTTGCCTTTAGTCTAATCGCGTATGGCGATATTGTACCTAGGATTACACTAGGGATTGTAAAAAGAAGTATGGTAGCAAATACTGAGCCAGCTTTTATACCTAGACTTAAGGCTACAGGTAAAATAAACTGCTTTAAAAATGGAATTATTGCGATAGTAACTGCGGCTAATAAAAGCACCTTAATTAGATGTTTTGTCTGGGGATTATTTTTCGATAGTCTTCCGCCAAGATAATAACCTCCGCTTAAGGCTGCTAAAATAATTCCAATAATGCTCGTCCAAACAAAAATAGAGTTACCAAGATATGGCGCTAAAATTCTCGAACCTATCAACTCAAGTATCATTACAACCATTCCAGAGATAAATACTGTTATTTCAAGTTTATATTTAAATAGTTTCATTTTTCCTTTTTCTAGATTTATTAAAAACGGTTGTAATCGCGATTACTACTAGCATTACAATTATAACCAGTGCAAGTATTTTACCTTTTGTATTTAAAAAGAATGAACTAATACCAAAAATAATACTAACTAGATACAACACTCCTGCTGCCTGTCGCTGATTTAATCCTAAATTTAGTAATTGGTGATGCAGATGCTGTCTATCGCCTTTTACTGGTGATTTTTGCTGTCTAAGCCTCCTGATAACTGCCCATAGCACATCTAGAGCTGGCACGCCAAGCACAAGAAGTGTAGTTGCTATTTTAGAGCCAGACATAATAGCTAATACTCCAAGCATAAACCCAGCTATTAAACTACCACTTTCACCTAAAAATATTTTTGCTGGATGCCAATTGTATATTAAGAATCCTAAAAATGAACCAGCAAGTGCCAAGGAAATCAGCGACGTCACTGATAATGGTTTATCCCAAAATAGACTCACGCCGAAAATGACAATTGCACCTATTGTAGTAATTCCACTAACTAAACCATCTAAACCATCTAAGATTTTAGTGGTATACATTACTGCAAATAGCCAGAGTCCCGCTAACGTAGTGCCTACTATTGCAGAAAAGCTAATCAATCCTTCTATAGGATGAGTTATCACTGAGATTTTTATTCCAGACAATAGCATAACTATAATTGCAGCCATTGGAAATAATAGTTGATATACTGGCTTAAGGTCATATCGATCATCTAAAATACCACCGAGTAAAATTATGGACAGTGCAAATATTAAGTACTTTAGTGTCGAGTAGGATACATCACTACTACTATCGAATACTCCTAGGGCCCATAATAATATCAATGTTCCTACAATTCCAGTGTATACTGCAATTCCGCCAAGTAATGGTGTTGGCTTTGTGTGAATTTTACGTGGCTTCATTGGAATATCAACCACATTGTGACTACTAGCAAATTTTATAACTAGAGGTGTGTCTAGTTTGGCTTTCTGGATAGAAACCTTACCGTTTTCCTGAACGATAATAGTATCCCTACGGTCTAGTTTACCCGCAATCAGATAATTTGCAATAGCATCTTGAACATAGTTTTGCAGAACTCTTCTTAGTGGACGTGCACCATATTCTGGGTCATATCCTTTTTCTGCTAAGTCTTCAATAGCGGCATCTGTCACTTGAAGTGAAATACCCCGTTCACTTAAAGATGCAGCAATATCTGATATCATTAGATTTGCAATATCAATAACATTTTCCATGGTTAATGGCTTGAATACAACAACATCATCAAAGCGATTAAGAAATTCTGGCCTAAAGTACTCATGTAACTTATTTTCCATAAGTGCTGTTTGAATTTCTTCAACTGACCTATTCTGAGCCATCTGCTCTTGAATGAACCTAGTTCCCGCATTGGAAGTAGCAATTAGTATTATGTTAGTGAAATCTATAGTCTTACCTAAAGTGTCAGTTAATCGTCCATCTTCCATTACTTGTAAAAACAGGTGTAATATATCAGGATGAGCTTTTTCAATTTCGTCTAGTAGTACTAGCGAGAAAGGCTTCTTTCTAACTGCTTCCGTCAAGTACCCACCAGCATCATCACCAGGAGTGCCGATAAGGCGATTAACACTATCTTTAGCCTGGTATTCTGACATGTCTACTCGAATCATGTTTTTCTCATCACCAAAGTATATTTTGGCTACTGTTTTTGCTAATTCGGTTTTTCCAACTCCAGTTGGACCAAGAAAAAGTAGATTTACAATTGGCCTATCAGTATCTCTCATTTCTGCTCTAGCTCGTCGTAGTGCTTTTGCAACAGCAATAACTGCTGGTTCTTGACCAATAATTCTCTCATGAATCTGATCTTCCATATTAAGCAACTTTTCTGATTCTTGTTGAGAAATGTCAGTGAATGGTATTCCTGTTTTATGTGAAATTAACTCTGCCACATCTTCTTTACTAACAATATTATTTTCTCCCTTTTGCTCAGACACTTGCGCTGCAGTTTGCTGTAGAATTTCAATTGCTTTTTCAGGGAGATATCTATCAGATAGATACCTATCTGTTAATTCAACGATGTGCTCAAGTGCGTCATAAGAAAAGTATACTTTATATTTGTACTCAATTGAGCCAACTTTTGCTTGGAGTATTTGTATCGCAGTATTCTGATCAACTTCTTCGACCTTAACCACCTCTAACACCTGGCCTAGTCTGTTGTTGCGCTCTAGGTATTTTGTGTAGTCGGCTGGCGTTGCAGTTGCAATAACTAGTACTGAGCTTTTTTCAAGTACCTGAGCTAAGACTTCAGCAAGATCAATACTTCCTTCTCTGCCTGAACTAATTCCAGTCATGGAATGGATATCATTAATAAAAAGAATGATATTACCAGCCCTACGAATTTCAGTGAGTGCTATAAGTAGTCTTTGTTGCGCTTCTGAAGCAGACACGCCACTAACTAATTTGGCTATATCAAGGCTTACTATACGCTTGTCTCGTAAAAATTTCGGCACATTTTCTTCAGCCATCCTTTGTGCTATACCTTCTGCTATTGTTGTTTTTCCTACGCCAGGATTGCCGACCATAATAACACTACGGCGCACACCCCCTTGCATTATTCTAAATATCTCAGCAGTTTCTTGCTCTCTTCCAATACAGGGCATTAGGTATCCATTACGCGCAAGCAGTGTAAGGTCTTGAGATATTTTATCAAGTAAAGGGGTTGCAATTGCTGTCATTGATCTATTCATTGCGCCCTTTGGCTTAAGACTCGCCTTTCTCCGAAAACGTTCCCAGTTAAGTTTTAATTGCTTCCGCACACGCATCCAAGATACAACATTATTGATTTTCACAGTATCAATACCAATATCATATAGTAGCTCTTGAGTGATTCCGGCCTGAGAAGATAATACTTCTAGTATATCTGCAAGGTCTACTTTATCTTGATGTAAGTCGACTGCTCGTTGATATGCTAAAAGTAATATAATATGTGCTTCTTCTGAAATATACTTACCTGTAGACTCTTGATTCTCTTGATGAGATAAAATATTTGCAAACTTATTTTTTAGATTTGCGAATGATATACCAAGTCTGCCAAAAATTATATTAATATCATCAAATGTAAACAGTGCGATGAGTAAATGAATCGGCTGAACTGGATTGTGTTTATATTTACTTGCCAAGCTCCAGCTTTTTGCTACAACTGATTGAGCATTTTTAGTGAAGTATCTACTTATATCATTAATTTTTTTTCGCTTTAGTTGTGTGATCTCCTCCAGTGTCATCGTGGCGATAGGTGTTTTTGAATTTTCTTTTTTAGGAATTTTTTTAGTTAACTCCCCCTCTCTTTGAAGGCGATAGTATAAGTATGAGTCAGTAGCCAGAGAGCACCAAAAAATTAATAAATTAAGACTTTGAGTGGTTAATAACTCCCAGACAGAGAAGCTCGTTTGCGTAAATAAATATAATTCGTACCCTAGAGCCACTAAGCCCACTACAGCAAAAATGACTAATACTGTATTGATCAAATTCCGAATTATTTGATGGATTTTTTCTTTTTTAATTTGCCAATTTGTAATCGGCTTTCCCCAATATAGGGCCTCTATACCATTCCATCCAATTACTGGTGCCCCATTAAACAACTGACCTGCCTGCTCATTTGCCTTTAGGAGTTGAATTTTTGATTTCATCTGATCCATATTATGGCAGCATCGCTTTTAGGTTGTAGGAAATTTGAAGTACTATATAAAGAGGTAAAATAATCCACCCTAAAAATAATACTGCAATAATTGCCATCCAAATGACTAATAGTATACATCTAGCTATAATTTGAACAAGCCGAATAAAAAAACTAATTATTCTACCCTGCCAGTCATACTGACCGAACATTGGCACAAATATATTTCTTACCCAAACACCAAGTGCAAGTTGATGGTATTGCAATACAATTTGCCTCAGCGCTAGGTTACCTGCCTTAATAAGGCCTCGTGAGTACCACCATACTGGCCAATATAAGATATCCCACAGAATATCTATAAGTATAAATTTAACAGTTGAATGTTGTAGTTTTTCTTTGGTGCCCATGTTTACAGCGTTCCTGACTTAATTTCTTTTCTTATTTTTTTCATTAAGTCAGTATAAAATGTCAAATTATTAATAGTAGCTAAGCGCTGTGCAAGCGGTTCTCTCATTTTAAATAAATGATGTAGGTATGCTTTAGTATATTGATGTAATGACGTATTATTGATTGATGTGAAATCCTTTGCAAACTTAGCGTTTTGAATATTTATTACAGAATAGAAAGTATTTTTTTTCAAAGATGAATTTTTTTCCCACATATAGAGCCTTCCGTGGCGTGCTTCGCGAGTTGGGATAACACAATCAAATATATCCCAGCCCATTTTAGAGCAACGGACAATATCAAGTGGCGTACCTGTTCCTAGTGCAAACTTTAAGCTATCTTTTGGGATTAAATCTGCATTTACCTGTAAAATTTCTGACATAAAGTTACCTTCAGTATCAACTGGTCGTGCACCATACCCATAGCCGTCAAATCCAATTTTTATTAACTCACTAGCACAGTGCTTTCTGACATCTGAGTATGTACCACCTTGAATTACTGCAAATAACAGTGGTTTAGATGAGCCAGTTAATTTTCTTTTGGCGCATTGCTTGTCATACTCTTTTTTACATCGCTTTGCCCACCTGATGGTTCTCTCCACGGCATCAATAATTTTTACTTTTGAAAAATCATGCGGTGGCACATCATCTAGACAGACCATCATGTCTACCCCGAGATCAAATTGAATCTGAATTGATTTTTCAGGAGTTAGTAAGTGCTGTGAGCCATCTGAAGGTGATCTAAATACTGCTCCTTTTTCAGTAATTTTACCCATTTTTTTGTTTTTGTGTATCAATGAATACACCTGAAATCCGCCACTATCAGAAAGGAGTGGTCCATCCCACTTCATAAAATTGTGAATCCCACCTGTACTCTTGATAAGTTGAGCGCCAGGTTTAAGATATAGATGTAGTGTATTTACTACACACGCCTGAATATTAAGACTCTTTGCTTCAGCCACCGTAAGACTTCTTATTGCGCCATATGTGGCGTCTGGCATAAAAAATGGAGCCTGAATTTTACCATGCGTCGTTTTAATTGAAACGCATCGTGCCTTGCTTTTTTTTGATTTTTTTACGACTGTAAATGACATGCTTTATTCCGATGTATCAATTACTAGACCCTTGCCACTTGCATTAGGATCATCATCTAAATTTGATGTAATAGCACGGCTGTTTTTTGTAATCTTGATGTCAGTTACACTATCTGTTGCTTCTAAGGTGGTTTGATCGGTTAAGATGATTAACCTTTTTGCCTGCTCTTTAGTTGGCACTACGCTTACATCAAACCATACATTAACATCTTCTGATGTCTGGTTTGCAGAAACTCTAGCCAAGGTCCAAGAAACAGTATTTGTCTCTTCATCAAATGATAGCTCACCAGCAGATACAAGTGTTTTTTCATCCCAGTTCACTCCAGATGGCAATATAGCTGACACCAGAACATCTTCAATTGCGTGAAGACTGTTTGCAACAGACCAGTAGATTCTAAATGAAGTTTCTTCACCTACTCTTGGAGGTAGTGGCCCTGTACCAACTGCAATATTATTGTCATCAAAGTATCTCCCTTGCACTGAAAGTGTAACATCGGTATTTATATTGTTGTTAATTTCATTTGCTTCTATTGTAATATTTTTTGCTTCTAACTCACCTATAGTTGCCATGCTTGCAGAGATGGTGCTAGTTGTTGTCAGATTGATATCACCGCTTCCAGTTGCATCACTTGAAATTGTGTTTATTGTAAAATCTATGGTTCCCTCATCAAGTGGGCGTACCAAATCAAGTGCCGCTATAGAGTCTTTATCCCAAACGATCTTATTTGCAATGACTTTTCCACCATGTTTATCTTCAAGTGTATCCCAGTTAAGTACATCAGATAGTAATTCTGCTGTTATTTCCAAGTCATCTATATCTTCTCTTCCTAAATTTTTATATACAATGGAGTATGTTAATTTCTGATTAAAATTTATTGGCTGATCTTGAGATGATCCATTGATAATTAAATTAAGTAGTAAGTTTTGACCTATCACCTTGGTGAGAGATGATACTTCTTGCTGCAGAGAAAGCTGCCCTGTATCCTCATCAGTAAATCCAATCTGAGCTATAAAATTTATCTCTTGATTATTTTCATCATATGTATAACTGCCGACTACTTCTATCTCCCCTTCTTGACCTTTACCCAAGGAATTGACATACCACGTGTTATTAAAATTTCTTGCAGCGCCTTCTTCAAAAAATGCTTCAGGGAATGACTCCTTAAACACAAAATTTGCTGGATACTCAGCCTTGATCTGTATATTTTGAAGGTCACGATCAGAAGTATTTTTGTACCTTAGTAAATATGTCACTTCTTCATCAGACAAAATTTGCTCTGGACCAATGATTTCAACCTGTACGATTGATGAATTTATTTGGCTTGAGAATGAAGCAGTTTCTTTAAATACAGAACTAAAGTTTTCTGGCTGAAATGAAATAGTAGCATCAATTTTTTTAAGTGAACCGACTTCGCCAATTAATCTACCTTTGATTACTATTGTTCCAGCCTGACCAGCTTCAAGTGCACCAAGTGACCACGCTGAATTAAAGCTATTACTTGATTCAGGGCTTGATGATACAAATTCAAATCCGCGCGGATATCGTGCAATTATTTCGACATTTTGAAGTGTTACCTTATCCACATTAGTATATTTTATTTGATACTCAACTTCATCTCCTGAGGCTACATTCTGAGAACTAATAATTTCTAGCTCAATACTTTGACTACTTACGGGACCACCAATATTCACTAAAACATACCATAGCCAAGCGATCCCAGCGATAATTGCAAGGATAAATAAAAACGTGAATGTAATAATCTTCCACCTTCCCGTGCGCTGTACGTCAAGATGCGAAATATCTGGTAACGTACCATCTTGATTTTTATATATTGACGATATTCCAGATTGAAACTTGTGGTCTATTTTTTTTGACATTGCCGTAAAGTTATCTTTTATTGTGTTATAAATGTAACCCCAATAAATTTATCGGTATTTAAATCAGATTTAAACTGAACTGTATTATTTTCCGTTTCTGTAAGTAAGGGATAGGTTGTAAGTTTATTATATGTATCTGGATAGCTGACCGTAGAAGTAATTGACTTACCACTACTCCCTGTCTGCTTTTGTATAAGTAGACTGTATAATCCTGGCTGGTTTTTAGCAGGAAGTACTTTAAATGGTAGTGCATACTTTATTGTTGCAATTTGAGTATGCCCTGGCTTTAGATGTAGCCAATTAGCAAACACTGTATGTAAGCCACCTGAGCTTTTTTCTGTATGCGAGCGTATACCGCTCACCTCATCAATAGATCTACCAGTTTCAATAGTCAACATGTCAATATCTTTACTCACCTCTCCTGTGATTGATTCAAAAAAAGTTAGTGGCTCTGGACTAAACCCATCTGCACTTATTAACCTTGATCCTTGTGGTGTATATATGCGAACATAGCTATTATTTGCCACGCCTGTATATCTATTGTCATCAGGCTCACCGTTATGCTTGCGGATGATGTCGACTGTTACTTCAACTGTTCCATCTGATTTTATTTCTGCGTGATGATTAATTTCTTCGGTAATAACTTCATCTGTTTTACCACCTGCAATATTAGTGTGCACAACTGACAAGAAGTCTCCCTCCGTCTGCTTGAGTGCTCCTCCCCAGTCCAGCGACATGACTAAATCTTGAATTTCATTGTTGGAAAAATTCAAAAGTAAATGTTTTTGGTTTAATCCCTTTTGAAGAATTGCAATAATCTCTTTAAACTGCTCTCCT
>CAYXZR010000016.1:0-21152 GCA_964470025.1 uncultured Gammaproteobacteria bacterium
GCCACGATCAAAAGCGGCCCCGTATCATGGGTAACTGCCTTCTTTTGCTCTGCATTTAAATTATTCAGATTTATTGACATGAGCACATTTTATCACACAAAGAAAAAACCGCCTAAACTAGTAAGTTTAGGCGGATAATACACACTTCAGCGAGACAATCATATTAGAAAAAATCTCGCACGCTACGGTACGAGCCACGTCGCTCCCAAGGATCTGATTCGACGATGGACGCTCGTAATGCTTCTTCAGCTTTTCGACGTTCTCCAAGCGCCTTCCATTCAGCGGCTCGCGTAAATCGTAATTCTGTCACTGTCATGCCAAGTTTATCAGCCTCAGCCTGATCAGCTGCAAGTCGCCGCACCTTACGAAGAAACTTCCCAGGCAACGGCGGAGAGCCCTGCAGCCCAGGGGAACGTACTGAGCGCTTATTCCTATTATTGCGTGAATAACGCTCAGCGGCAGTTAATGGTGGAGTAATTACTCTTTTTCGACCATTTCTACCTGCCTTTCGATGACTCTTTCTACGACGCCTTCCATGCGGCATGATGAAAACCTCACTTTCATCTAAGAATTACCCCATATAACCACTTTGAAATAAAAAAGTCAACCAAAAAATATCTAAATAAAAAACCTACTTTGCTAAATTTAGACATTTTTTTTGCATGAACCATCATAACCTATCACCCCTTGACAAACTGCAATTGTTCTCTATACTTATAGTGTTATAATTTTATGCTATATTTTTAGCTAAATTTAGACATTTTTTTAGAAAATCAATCAATCCACAACTATTTTCGCATATATATGACACAATCAGCTATCGAACAAATCAAATACACCGAAGAGCAGGCTAAGCAACTTATTGCAAAAGCACAGCAGGAAGCGCAAGCAATGATCCAAAAAGCCAATCAAGAAGGTCAAGAGACTCTAGCAGGCGCTAATCAGGCCAACAAAGATGAAGTAGAAAAACTACTTGAAGCAACAAAGCAAGAAATTGCAACAATTAAAAACCAACACGAACGAGATGTAGATAAGCAACTCACTGCAATTGATCGCATCGATAAAAAAACGATCGACAAAGCAGCACAGCATGTTATCCGAAGAATCACAGAAACAAAATAAATGGCACAAGCAAAAACCGTAAAATTTTCTCTTACTTTTGCTCAGCAGCACACTGCTGAAATTTTTGATGTATTGCAAACTTCTGGAGCAGTGCAAATCAATCAAAACACCAATGACACACTAAACAAAAAAACTCGCACTACTGATATCGCGGATTGCGATTACCAACGAGCTGGCGTACAATTTGCAATTGATTTCCTCTCCCCTTTTGACACTGCAAAGAAATCACTCCAAGAAAAAATGAGTAAACATGAAGTAACTACTGCTGAGCTCAATAACATTATCCGAACATTTGATCATCAAACATTAGTAGAAAAAATTCAGGAAATTGAAAGCGCGATTAATCAAGCAACTAATCGCATTGATAAGGCAAAAAAAGATATTGAATTACTAACTCCATGGGCACAGCTCTCATCTATTCCAAGCAAAGAGTCATTACCAACTGAATACACCACCTACTTCATTGAAATAGATGAACTACTATATCCAAAACTAATTGCTGCGTGTCAACAAAACGCTCCACTTTCTGAGCTGCAACAAATCAGCAAACAAGGCAAGCGTATTTCTGCAATTGTGATTTTTAATATCGAACAAGAAAACGTAATTACCACTGCGATCAACGAAACCAACGCTCAATACGTAGAACTTCCAGAGCTCGATGAGCCAATCAGTGACCACCTTAAGCATTTAGAACGAATCATCTCTGAATCTCAACAAGAAGTAGTTCTCCTTGAGCAAAAAGCAACAGACTACGTTACTCATCTATCAAACTTCAAAGTTGTATTTGATCACCTCTCATGGAAGCGCAACCGACTTACCGAAAAAGAAAAACTAGGTCTCACCGAATCAACAGCCACCATCATCGGATGGATTGATCAAAAAAACATCAAGTCACTTTCTGAGCAGCTACAGCGCATCACTGATGCCTTTATGATCGAAGAAATCGAAAAAGGTGAAGAAGAATCAGCTCCAGTTATTTACAACAACCGACTTGCACAACCATTTGAATCAATTACCGATCTATACGGCGCACCAAAAGATGATGAACCAGACCCAACACCGTTCCTCGCGCCATTCTTTACACTATTTTTTGGTATGGCGATGACTGACGCTGGCTATGGATTAATCCTCGGTCTACTACTTATCTTTGCAATTAAGTACTTCAAGATTCCTCGAGAAAATCAAAAGCTGCTACGTGCCTTGATCTGGGGTAGTTTTGCCACCTTTGTACTTGGTGTGCTGACAGGTAGCTACTTTGCAATTGACCTTGCTATTCTTCCAGCTGGTATTAGCGCGTTCTTACAAAAACTCCAACTAGTAAACCCAATTGCTGATCCGTTGATTATCTTTAACATCTCTCTACTCCTCGGTGTATTCCAGGTACTTGTAGGTATAAGCATCGATCTATGGTGGAAGCTCACTCACCAGCAAGTAAAAGATGGCCTCCTTGGACCAGGTGCATGGCTACTTACCTTGATCACTATCCTTGGATTTGCAGGATCAAGCCTAGGTATGCTTCCTGCCGCAATTAATACTCCAATGAAATACTTGATGTACATCGGACTTGCGCTAGTTGTCTATAACGGAACACGAGGTACAAAAAATATTTTCCTTAAACCAGGTATTGGTATCCTCGGCCTCTACAGCATTATCGGGTATCTTTCTGACGTACTCTCATACTCTCGTCTACTCGCACTTGGTCTTACCACTGGTGTTATCGGACTTGTGGTAAACATCTTTGCTGAGCTAGTAATCGGACTACCAGTCATCGGCTGGCTACTTGCCTTGATCGTGCTAGTTGGTGGACATGCGTTTAACATCATCATCAACGGCCTTGGTGCGTTTATCCACTCAAGCCGTCTACAGTATATTGAGTTTTTCCCTAAATTCATCGAAGCAGGTGGAGATGCATTTGAACCATTCAACAAGCAAAGCACCTACATTCGCGTAACGCCATAGCTATATAGCTTGGCTTGAGCATCGCTTCGCGGTATTCAAGCTAGGGTATATGCCCTTACTTTTTATTAATTAACAAATGGCACAATGTGCCACTAAGTAAAACATATGGAACTAGGACTTGCATTTGCAATCTTTGGTGCTGCATTAGCAGTTATCTTTGCTGGAACCGGTTCAGCAATCGGCGTGGGTATTGCTGGTCAAGCTGGTGCTGGTGTGTTATCAGAAAACCCTAAAAAGTTTGGTAACGCATTGGTGTTGACCGCACTTCCTGCAACCCAGGGTATCTATGGCTTTCTAATTGCCTTTTTGACCCTACAAAAAATCGGTATCTTAGGTGAAGCAGTTACCGTAACAACCGCTCAAGGATGGGCTTTGTTCTTCGCTGCATTACCAATCGCCTTCACTGGTCTTACATCTGGATGGTTCCAGGGTAAAGTATCAGCTGCAGGTATGGGTATCATCGCTAAACAAGACAAAGGTCTTGTACAAGCTATGGTTATGTCAGCTATGGTAGAAACCTACGCTGTACTTGGTTTCCTTATTAGCTTTTTCTTCGTAAACGGAATCGCTGTAGGGTAATCCTTATAACTCATTAGTAATTAATCGCCACTATGGCACTGAACGACATCAAACAATCTATCACCCAGCAAGCACAGCAACGCGCTGATGAGATCATCAGTCAGGCTCGTAGTGAGGCGAATACACTCAAACAAGAGTGGGATAAAAAGCATGCGGAAAAACAAGTGAAGCTTCTTACTGCTGCGCAAAAAAAAGCGCAACAGAAGATTCAGCAAGCAAGCTTTTCACTGCAAGCACAAGCACAAACTCTCGTGCTCAACAAAAAACAAAAAGCACTTGAGTCTGTGTATGTCAAAGCTCTCGAAGAACTTTCTAAGCTCGACGATGTTGCACTTGTAGAGCTCTTCACTTCTCTACTCGACAAACTACCTGCAGTAGAAGGAGAAATCAAAGCAACAGAAGCTCACCAATCAGCAGTTAAAAAAGCGCTGAAAAAAAGTGACGCTAAAGCAACTGTCAGCAAAGAAGTAATCAAAGCTAAAGGTGGATTTGTCTTTATCTCAGATTCAGTTGAGATTGATAACACCTTTGAAACACTAATTAACAACATCAAAGAAGCAATCACACTTGACGTTGCAAATTTGTTGTTTGAAACTGAGCAAGAATAAGTATGTCAGCAGCACAGTACGTATACGCCAGCGCAAAACTCAGAGCACTCGAACCAAAAATCTTGGATGCAACCGACATCGAACGTATGGTTGATGCACCAGATTTTACTACAGCATTTAAGGTGCTCAACGACACTGACTACGCCGACAATCTTCTCGATAAAGAGCCAGCACAATACCGTGATGCACTTCGAGAAGACTACGTACAGATGCACAAACTCCTATATGAAATCACTCCGGATATCAATCTACTAAAGCTTGTATATCTTGAGCGTGACTTTCTTACTATTCGAATGTTGCTCAAAGCAAAGTACTTCAATAAGCTTGACGAGATCCAACCACTCTTACGTGATGACACAATCCACGACAAGGATAAATTAGTTGCATATATTACCGAGGGCGTTGACAACGGACTTCGACGACGATTTAAAATCGCCATCACCCATGTACTAGAGCGACTTCCTGAGCAACCAACTCCTGCGCAGATTGACATCATCACTACACAAGAGATGTATCGACTCAAGTTACACCTTGCGAAAAAAATTGGTAGCGATACTATTGCATCGCTTATCAAAACACAAATTGATAATGCCAATATCCTCATGGCCATCCGCGCCAAGCGACAAGGCATCGATCGCGCAACATTTGAAAGCTACTGCATCTTCGGTGGCACCATCAGTCACACTGATATCATCGGTAAATACGAAGAAGAACTTACCAGCTTTCAATCACTGATCAGCGCACGATATGACACATCAACCGCGTCAGCCTTTCAACAGCTACTTGATAACGACACGCTCTATCCACTTGAAAAAGCGCTTGATGATTTTCTCACCAAGCAAGCACAACAAATCAAATTTGTATCATATGGACCAGAGGTAGTGTACGCGTATTTCCTTGCTAAGCATATCGCGGTACAAAACATCCGCCTTATCCTCGCAGGAAAATTCAACAGTATCAATGCTGAAGAAATTAAAAAAACCCTACGACTAAGCTACTAGTATGAACAAAGAATACAAAATCGCAATCATCGGATCACACGACGCTGTCATGGGGTTTACTGCAATCGGTATCGACGCGATTGCAATTAGCAACCCAGAACAAGCCACTGAAGAGCTACTCAAGCTCTACAATGGCGACGAATACGCAACAGTATTTATCACTGAAGACTGGGTTGATAAAATCAAAACCACCATTGATGAGTTACCAGCTAAAGCACTTCCAGCAATTGTAGCAGTGCCATCACAAGCTGGCTCAACTGGTGCGGGTTTACGGAATCTAAAAACTATTGTTGAAAAAGCAGTAGGTTCAGATATCTTATCTTAATTAGTAATTATGCAAAGATAAAATGTAAAATAGTACAGCAAAGCAAACACTTCGATGTAGTGCTTTGCATTTTAACCACTACTTTGCATTAAGCTATAACACATTTATGAAACAAGGAATCATTACCAAAATTTCTGGTCCCCTCGTTGTAGCCTCAGGCATGACAGATGCCAAAATGTTTGATGTGGTAAAAGTGTCTAACCAAAAACTCATTGGTGAAATCATTGAGCTCAAAGGCGACACCGCATCAATCCAGGTATACGAAGAAACCTCAGGCCTAAAACCAGGTGAACCAGTAGAATTGACCGGGTATCCACTATCAGTAGAGCTTGGACCAGGTCTTTTGACTTCAATTTACGACGGAATTCAGCGTCCACTTGAGTCAATCCAAGAAGCTTCAGAATCACACTTTATTAAGCGTGGTATCGAAGCTCCAGGACTTGATCGAAATAAGACTTGGAACTTCTCTCCAAAAGTATCAGCTGGCGACACTGTAGAAGCTGGTGACGTACTTGGTGAAGTACAAGAAACAGAGCTTATCAACCACAAAATCATGGTACCACCAGGAATGGGTGGCAAAGTTGATAAAATCGAATCAGGATCATTTAAAGTAACTGACACCATCGCAAAAGTTGGTGGCAAGAACATCCAAATGATGCAAATCTGGTCAATCCGACGACCACGTCCAGTAAAAACCAAATTACTTCCTACCGAACCATTGATCACTGGTCAACGTGTGGTAGACGCATTCTTCCCTATCGTAAAGGGTGGAGCTGGTTGTGTACCAGGACCGTTCGGAGCTGGTAAGACAGTTATTCAGCAACAGATCGCAAAATGGTCAGATGCTGACATCGTAGTCTACATTGGTTGTGGTGAACGTGGAAACGAAATGACCGACGTACTTGATGAATTCCCAGAACTTAAAGACCCTCGATCAGGCCGACCAGTGATGGAACGAACTATTTTGATTGCTAACACTTCAAACATGCCGGTAGCTGCTCGAGAAGCTTCTGTATACACTGGTATCACTATTGCTGAGTATTTCCGAGACATGGGCTACAAAGTAGCTTTGATGGCTGATTCAACTTCACGATGGGCTGAAGCGATGCGTGAAATGTCTGGTCGTCTAGAAGAAATGCCTGGTGAAGAAGGATACCCAGCGTATCTTGGTTCACGAACTGCTAGCTTCTACGAACGAGCAGGATATGTACAAGCGCTTGGCTCAGATGAACGAACCGGTTCACTGACAGTAATCGGCGCAGTATCACCTCCAGGTGGTGACCTTTCAGAGCCAGTTACTCAAAACACGCTTCGCGTGACTAAGGTATTCTGGGGACTTGATGCACAACTTGCGTACAAACGTCACTTCCCTTCTGTAAACTGGTTGACTAGTTACTCACTATATCTCAAAGACGTAGAAAACTTCATGCGACAAAACGCATCACAACAATGGCCAGAAATGTTGACCGAGGCAGCTTCAATTCTTCAAGAAGAATCAAAACTTGCCGAAATCGTTCGACTGGTTGGTATTGAAGCACTTTCTCCAAAAGAACAGCTAACACTTGATACCGCAAAGTCACTTCGAGAAGACTTCTTACAGCAAAACGCATTTGATGATGTGGATACCTTTACTTCAATCAAGAAAATGAACTTGATGATGGAAGCAATTATCACCTTCCACCACCAAGGACTAGCAGCACTTGATAAAGGTAAAACACTTAAAGATATTCTTGCACATCCATTGAAAGAAAAGATTGGTAAGAACGCGCAGGTTACTGAAGAAAATTTGGAAGAAATTGAAAAACTCATTCAAGAAATTTCATCAACAATCAACTAACCCAAACATATGCTGAAACAATACAAAACAATCAAAGAAATCGCGGGTCCATTGCTGGTAGTTGATGCAGTAAAAGATGTAGCATACGAAGAACTTGTAGAAGTAGAGCTTCCAGATGGCTCAAAGCGACAAGGACGTGTCCTTGAAATCACTGATCAAAAAGCAGTGGTGCAGATGTTTGAAGACTCACAAGGTCTTGAACTCAAAAGCGCAAAAGCAACATTCCTAGGAAAAACTATGGAAGTTGGCGTGTCAAAAGACATGCTTGGTCGAGTATTCAACGGAGCTGGTTTACCAAAAGACGGCCTTCCAGGAATCATCCCTGAAAAGAAAATCGACATCAACGGTGCGCCAATCAACCCATTCTCACGTGCCGTACCTCATGACTTTATCCAAACTGGTATCTCTACTGTAGACGGACTTGCAACACTTGTTCGAGGACAAAAGCTTCCTATCTTTTCAGGAGCTGGCTTGCCTCACTCAGAGCTCGTAGCGCAAATCGCTCGACAAGCAAAAGCAGTGAAGCCAGACGGAACTGCTGAAGGAAACTTCGCAGTAGTGTTTGGTGCGATGGGTATTACCTTTGAAGAAGCAGAATTTTTCATCAACCAGTTTAAGGAAACGGGAGCAATCCAACGTGCTGCGATGTTTGTAAACCTTGCAGACGACCCAGTAGTAGAACGTATTACCCTTCCTCGAATTGCCCTATCAGTTGCTGAATACTTGGCATTTGAAAAAGACATGCACGTACTTGTTATCCTAACTGACCTTACCAACTACTGTGAGGCGCTTCGAGAAGTATCTGCTGCTCGAAAAGAAATTCCAGGACGACGTGGATACCCAGGATATCTCTATACCGACCTTGCAACTCTCTACGAAAGAGCTGGTCGTATCAAAGGCAAAAAAGGTACTGTAACTCAAATTCCAGTACTCACTATGCCTGAGGATGACAAGACTCACCCGATCCCTGACCTTACCGGCTACATTACCGAGGGACAGATCATGATGTCTCGTGAACTACACCGAAAAAATATGTACCCACCAGTAGACGTGCTTCCTTGCCTGTCACGTCTTGCACAAAAAGTTATGGGTAAAACCACTCGTGAAGACCACGCAGGTGTGTTCAACCAACTCTATGCTGCATACGCACAAGGTAAACAAGCAAAAGAACTCGCAGTAATCTTGGGTGAATCAGCGCTTTCAGATGCTGACAAGAAATACGCAAAGTTTGCTGATGAATTCGAAGTACAATTTATTCAACAAGGTCGCGATGAAGATCGCTCACTTGAAGAAACACTTGATCTTGGTTGGAAACTATTTACCATCCTACCAAAATCAGAGCTCAAAAAGGTAAAAGAAGAACATATTGAAAAATATCTTCCGAAGACTAACTAACCACTCGCCCATCTATGGCAAACAAACTCAACGTCAACCCAACCCGGCAAGAGTTTCTTAAGTTGAAGATTCGACTTAAGGCTGCTCAGCGTGGCCATAAATTGCTCAAAGAAAAGCGAGATGGTCTAATGAAATCATTCATGGAGATTATCCGTGAAGCCAAAACCTTGCGAGAGAAAATCGAACAAGAACTTGGCCAAGGATTCTTCTCATTTATCTTTGCTTCAGCTAAAATGCGTCGATCGATGATCAGCGAAGCATTACTAGCACCTAGCAAAACTGTATCACTAACTGCAACTACCAAAAACGTTATGGGTGTTGAGGTGCCACGGTTTCAGTACAATGAGCAAGGTGAAGCAATTTGCTACGATCTTGCCACTACAAGCACTAGTCTTGACCGTGCGTTAGATATTTTCTCTAAGTCACTACAAGACATGATTAAACTGGCAGAAATTGAACACTCAGCCAAACTGCTTGCTGAAGAAATCGAAAAAACTAGACGTCGCGTAAACGCACTTGAGCACGTCTTTATCCCCGACATCCAAGAAACGATCAAATACATCCGCGCTAAACTTGGCGAACAAGAACGAGCCGCCACCGTAACACTAATGAAAGTCAAAGACATTATCGCTCAAGAAGCATAACAGTAGCAATCAAAAAAGCCCTCGCAAGAGGGCTTTTTTTGATAAGAACCGTGCATCAAATCCCCTTCTATAAGGGAATATTATTAAATTGATCCATAGGGTACTACCATTGCTGATTTAACACAAGGGCTACAATGTGGATAAACCACTTATTGACCTTAAATTATAAACGATTTATAATATATACACTACTTAGAAATGGAAGTTTTGTGGCTAATTTAAGAGAAAAATTAAGTCCGGCGAGAATTCCGGATTTTATGAATTCTGAAATTTGAATCCACAAATTTTGTCCCCGATTTGACACTTTGAAAACTTTTTATTAAGATTCAAAATCTTTTAAAAAAAGACTGATGCCGATATGTGTACCCACTAGGACTCGAACCTAGATAATATGTCTACGACGACTTACGGTTTTCAAGACCGTTGCATTATCCATTATGCTATGGGTACATATATCGAGATCAGTTTTTTACTCATCGCCAGTTACCTTGTAATCTGGTGATTTTTTTAATTTAAGTAAAAACCAGATACCGAATTGTGCGCATCTAGTTGTAGTTCCCCCCCTTTTTTTTATTGCCCATCTAGGGCTAAGGTTATTATAACTCAGATAGACCTATCAAACAACTATACGAAACCCCAATGAAAACAGCCCCTCTGACGTAAATCTCGGGGCTGTGAATAACTTTTTATTTGGTTTCGTATTTTTTGTGGTTTTTACGACAAACGCTCAATAGCGGGGCCCACAATGCGTTTAATGATGATAACTAATAACATCATTACTCAAGAAGCTTACTAAAAATCCTAAAATCCCGCCGTAGGCGCAGCATTTGGATCAGTTGGTAAAATATATGTTGGATTAGTATCATTATTCTGTGGTTTTGGCTCATGAGTAATAATTGAATTAACAATAATAACTCCGAGTCTCATCGTAAATAAAATAGAAAATAAAATCAGTGAGAACTCAAAATATGATCTTTTATTTTTGATTTTTCCTTTTGCCATACTCAATTAAATTAATAGTTTAATTAAATTATATATACTTAATATTTATCTAATACCTCAAGTCGCCTACGATCGTATTCCTCATCAGATATCGATCCCTTATCACGCAATGTCGTCAAACTCCGAAGCTGTGTATCAAGTGACGCATGGGTATCATCCGGTAACATAACATTACTTTTTGGAATCTGCGAAGTTACTTTTTTATACCGACCAAAAATTGGCGTATAAATATTCCTATGCATAAGTAAAAAATATAGTGGCAACCCAATAAGTAACACCAACATAAGTGAACCACTATAGAAAAACGAAAATAAAAGAATACCCACAAAAAAAGCTAGCACTAACTTCGCTCTCAAAGCAGCATCCTTTACTTCCATCATAAATTCTGAAGTGTCATTAGTTACTTCTTGTGCAGTAAAAAGTGCTTGATGTTTTTGTACAAAATCTTTCTTTTTTTTCGCATCATTTCCAGTAACAAGGCCAATCAAAAATTGAAGTTCTTTGGGAAGTGATTTAAGAACAGCAACATTGTCTTGAGTTGATTTTTGTCTCAGATCTTTAGATACCATATAGTTTTTTTCCATTTTCAAAAGTAGCGACACGCACCTCATTAATAGAGATATTTTTTATTCTACTAATTTCATCTGCAACGTATCCGACATACTCAGGAGAATTCTGTGTTCCACGATGTGGCACTGGAGTTAAGTACGGCGCATCAGTCTCAATAACTAAGTTAGCAATTGACAACTGGTCAACAACACTGTGTAATATATCTGAATTAGGAAATGTGACAATACCAGTAACCCCAATAAAAAAGCCTCGCTCCACAAACTCTTGAGCTTGCTCTACAGTACCTGCAAAACAATGAGCAACTCCACGAACATCAGGAAAGTCAGACAGCATTGCCAAAATTTCAGTATATGCATCTTGCTTTCCATCTTTACTATGACGACCATGGATAACAACCGGTAACTTAAGCTTTTGTGCTAATTGCAAATGCTCAATAAATACTTTTGACTGTTGCTTAAGTAGTGAGTCATCATGATAAAAATCAACTCCCGTCTCACCTATCGCAACCACTGCATCAGAAGAAATAGCTAACTCTTCATATGTTTCAAGGTCAAATTCTTCTGGATAGGACCTTGAGCCAAGTACATGTGTAGGATGCAAACCAACAGTAGCATACACGGCTTGCTTAAACTCTGAAGCAATTTCGATAGCCTTTCTACTTGTTACCATCTGAGCACCGATAACAGTTAGATACATTTCTTTATCTAAACAGCGCCCAGCAACTTCTCGCCAAGTATCGTCAAATACACCAAAATTTAAATGACAATGAGTATCAAACAACATTTTGAATATACTTTAATAATTCGGGTATCATCGGAGCAAAAAATTCACCTGCAACAATAAGCCCTTGAGCAACTCTAGAATCAGCAATAATTCCACTAAACCATGGCGTAGACCCAAAACCAGAAATAAAATACAAAATAAGCCCTAAGCCAAATACTGCTGCAAATGTCCCAAGTAGTGCACCAAATAGCCTATTGATCGTAGTTGTAAACGGTATGATCGAAACTAGATTAAATAATTTTTCAGCAATAGCAAAAAGAAAGCCCACCGCACGCTGTATCAAAGCAAATAGTAGTATAAATGCAATTGTATTTCTAAGTGTCTCTGAATCACTGAGAATATAGTTTCCTAACCAGTCACTAAAAAACAAATAGTACTTACCAGTCAGCCATGTTGCAAGCAGTATACCAACTACTACTCCCAGTGCGCGAATAAATCCAGACCAAAAACCATAGGCAACAAGCAGAAAGATAATAAAAAGCAAAACTAGGTCAAAAACTGTAAAAAACATACAGTCAAAAATTATCCGAGACGTGGAAACAGCGCCTCAGCTTTTTTAATTACATCAGCAGTTAATGCTACCTTAATAGCATCACTTGTCGCTGGCATAAATGCTTCTAACGAAACTGCAATAGCATACAAATCATCAGCCGCCTTCTGTAACACGGCCTGCAGTTCCTCTGACTTACCTTCCTTAGCTAAATTCCACGGCTCAGTAGCAGAAATATATCCATCAAGTTCCGCCACTTGCCCCCAAACCACTTTTAACGCTTCATCAAAACGAAATGTATCCATGTGCGTTGCGAGCTCAGAAAAAGGCTGGCCTTCTGGCTTTCTAATCGTAGTACTATTTTGCTCGATCAACCCAGTTACCCGACTAACCAAATTACCTAATCCATTAGACAAGTCAGCCGTGTATGCCTCCTCAAACTTCTCCTGAGTAAAATCACTATCCTCAAAAGGATGAATATATCGTAACAAATAATATCGCAGTGAATCAGTATTGTATCGCTCTACATATTCAAAAGGGTCAATCACATTGCCGGTACTCTTACTCATTTTTTGACCGCCACTGGTGATGAACCCATGAATCAAGATTTGCCTTGAAGGCGGAAGTTTTGCAGAAAGTAGCATTGCCTGCCACATTGCTGATTGCTGACGTAAGTTATCTTTACCAGCCACCTGGACACCTGGCCAGTATCGTTCAAAGTTTTCTACGTCATGCGGCCAGCCTAATGTAGAAATATAGTTAATCAAGGCATCAAACCACACATACATCACTTGATCTGCATCACCTGGGACTGGCACGCCCCATGGCATTTTTTCTTTAAGTCGTGAGACGCTAAAATCCTGCAATCCAGCTTCTACAAACTTTTTAATTTCATTAAACCTAAAATGCGGTACGACAAAATCATCATTTTCAGAGTAAAGTGCAAGCAGTGGTTCTTGATATTTTGAAAAAGAAAAAAAGTAATTCTCTTCTTCAATCATCTCCAGCTCAAGCGACGGGTGAATTGGACACTTACCGTCTTCAATTTCAGAATCTGTCTTCTCAAGTTCACATCCAGAACAATATTTTACACTGTACTGTTTTTTATAAATATCACCGTTTTCAAGACAGCGCTTCCAAAAATCCTGCGCTGCCTTCTTATGATCTTCGTTAGTAGTACGAATAAAGTTTGTATAACTCAAGTTCAACGCGGTTTTTAAATTATCAAATTGCTGTGCATACTCATCAACATACGCTTGCGCCTCCTTACCTTCCTCCTGTGCCTTACGGTAAATCTTTACACCATGTTCATCAGTTCCGGTATTAAACACAACCGACGCACCTTGCAGCGCCTTAAAACGCGCGATCGCATCTGCCTGCACAATCTCAAGAGCAAACCCGATGTGCGGCTTTGCATTTACATATGGAAGTGTTGTTGTTATATAAAAATAATTGTCTGACATACATTAATCACCTTGGATAATAATAACAAATTCTCCTTTTGCCACCCCTTCTTGCAAGTGAGTTAAAATTTCAGCAGTTGTCCCACGAATAATTTCTTCGTGCAACTTAGTAAGCTCACGACCAACCACAAGCTGTCGTGCTGGATCAAGATGCTCGGAGAGCTGTTCTAGTGTTTTAATAATTCGATGTTTTGACTCATACACTACAACCGTTTCTTTTGACTCAGCAATAGCAGTAAAAAGTGTCTGCCTTCCCTTCTTGTGCGGCACAAACCCCGCAAACCAAAAAGAATCAGTCGGCATACCAGCCACACTCAGAAGTGTTGTCACCGCACTAACACCAGGAACAGGCACAACTCGCAAACCCCGTGCCACAATCTCCTGCACCAGTTTATTACCTGGATCAGAAATACCTGGCGTACCAGCATCAGATACCAGTGCTACGTTTTCACCACGCTCTAATCGCTGGATAATTGCTTCAGCTTTCGCATCAGAGCTATGCTGATGATAACTAATAGTCGGCGTAGAAATATCAAAATGCTCAAGTAGCACTTTTGTCACTCGAGTATCCTCGCAAGCAATAACATCAACTTCATTAAGAATCTCTACTGCTCGAAATGTCATGTCATCAAGGTTGCCAATAGGTGTTGCAACAACAAAAAAAGTACCATTCATATACTCAACAATACCATAAAAAAAGCTAATTTTCAACAAAAACAAAAGCGATCAAATGATCGCTTATAAAGGAGCAAGGTGAAAGGAATAGAGAGAAAACTGGTGGTCGACGCGTGTGCATCGGGATTCGAAAGATGAGATGCCAACTGAATCGTCGACCACCATGTTCACTTCATGCCGTCATGTGCCTGGATTTGTGGCTAGACGACAGCCTTGATGCCGGTGTTGGTCGCGGGATGCTGGTCGGCGGAGGTGCCATGGTCGCTGTTCTTGGCGTCGCGGGCGTGATCGAAGGTCTTCGTGGCCTGTGTCGGATGATGGGAGGCGCCGGAGCCGTCGGTGTGCGGGGCGTGTTTGATGAATGTTCCGGGGGTGCCGTCGTGGCAGGTGCGTGTACCGTGTTTCATGGTAGAAGTTTCCTTCCGTTGATTTTGTTTTGGTACGTCGTCGAGGTTAGTGGTTCAGAATAATGGAGTGTAGTGGCATATACAGTAGTACAAGCGGTTAATTCTACAAAGGGAGGTTGGAGGGACGAAACGGTAACTCATTAATCAGGAGGTCGCGCATATAGCACGAAGGATTGCTTCATCTATCTATATGTCCTTTCTTATGTTGAAATGTTCATTCATACCGTATAACTGGTATAAGATACAGTATAGTAAGTATTGAAAAAGTTGTCAAACGTTATCCACAGCTACCAAAAAATCAAACAAAAAGAAAAGGCGGTCGTAAGATACGATCGCCTTGGGGTAAAGAGCAAGAGTGAAAGAAAATGTTAGTCAGCTGTGAGATTGGGAATGTCACATGACAAGCTAATTGGCTAAAATGCAGCCACTGTCGGCGGAATCCGAAGGCTCTTCGAGTCCCAGTCACTCTTGTTATGTTCATCACCTTCCGCTGGCAATGTCGCAAATCCACATGGAGAACCGTCGCTTGTTTTGCGTGTAAGCAGCGGGCGATCGCAAGCGTTCGCCAAGCTGCCAAGTGGTAGTACGAGTTACGGTTGGAATATCTCCAGGGATCTGCTTACAGCAACGTAGCTTCTCACGACGAGCTCAAGACGAATCTCAAGTGAGTCTTGCTTGCCATGTTCTTGCAGTTTAACTGCTAGGACTTCAGCGAAGCTGAGGAGCCCTTAAGGACAAGATGAAGCATTGCTACTGAAAACATGGGTACGGCGGCCGAAAGCTATCGATCCAGGTATTGGCGTGTGCACGCGAGTGCTGGAAGCTTCGGCCGCCGTTCAGACAGGTGCCGATGTATCCTCCGTCTAACGGTGGGCTCATACACAGAGACCGTGACGGGTATTGTATTCGACACCTGTAATGCGGGAAACCGGGGCAGGATTCGAGTTATAGCTGACCGGTTGAGTCCGCATCAAATGAGTTGAACTGAAGTTCTAATAAGAACTTCAGAAATACTTCTCTACGGGGGCGCTCTGGCCATTATTACCTTCCTGTGATGTAGGGTGATGCCGGCGGTCGGATCAGATATTCGCGGTGTGAGTGTGGGCCATCAAGGACGGACCACGGATCGGGGCGATGTCGGACATGAGAGAGTCACCTCATTGGGATGTGTCAGGATTTAAGGCTCCTGGAATACCTTTTTGTAGCGCGAATTTTGAATTTCGCTTGGCCTGTAGAGGGAGGTCGGAGTGCGTCAGGGGTTGACGCGGCGGGTCGCCTCAAAGGCCAAGCGAAAGGACTCAAATTTGAAATCGCACTAGCCGAAGCCTGCGGCGAGATGAGCTACGTGTCGATGCTCGTTCTGCATCCTCAGGTTCCTTTCTGTATGGGGATTGGTAAATACTTGCTTGTCGATATCACCTCCTGGTGTAATTGCCGGCAGTTGCCGAATTAAGCGGTGTAAGTGTGGACCATCAACGACGGACCACGAATCAAGCGATACATACGCTTTCCTCCATGAAAGGTTGGTTCTCAAATAATTCGAAAGCTGACTTATTTTCCTTTCTTCTGTTGTAATGTTCGTTTTGAAAACATGCTTTTTATTGCATGATGTATCACTATACACTATCTACAAAAATTTGTCAAGGGTAATACTATAATATATCTAATTTAAGCTATTTTTTTATAAGATACCAAGCTATTGTAACAAAAGACACCTGATAAACGTCTGAGTTAGTAGGGTTATAAAATAAAAAATAAAACACCTCGACTATGCAAAAAAATCAAGTAGCAATCATTGGTTATGGCTATGTTGGCAAGGCAATGCAGCTCATATTTCCCGATGCATATATCTACGACCCCACATACACCGAATCAAAGAGTAAGGAACAAATTAATACTGACTGCCAGCTAGCTATAGTTTGCGTCCCCACTCCTCCACTGGGCACTAATGGGGTTCAAGCAGTAGACCAAGACGAGAAAAATTTCCTTGGAGTTGATACAAGTATTGTCGAAGAAACAATCAGTTGGCTAGCAACAAAACATATTGTAATAAAAAGCACCGTCCCGCCAACAACAACTGACACACTAAATAAAAAATACAACAAACAAATCTGCTTCAGTCCTGAGTACATTGGCGAGGGCGGATATGTCGTCCCCTCTCACTATCCAGACCCAAAAGATCCGCGTAAGCATGAATTTATGATTATCGGCGGCGCACAATCCGAGTGCGAAGAAATCTTAGCCTTGTTTATGCCCAAGCTTGGTCCAGCTAAGATGTACTATATCCTCAGTGCCGTTGAAGCCGAGTGTGTAAAATACATGGAAAACACCTACGGCGCAATGAAAGTAGTCTTTGCCAACGAGTGGTACGATATGTGTCAGCAGTTTGGCGCAAGTTATGAAAAAGTTCGTGAAGGATTTCTACTTGATGGTCGCTGTGAACCATCACATACAGCCGTGTTCAAACACAGCCGTGGCTTTGGCGGCAAATGTTACCCCAAAGATTTACTTGGAATTATCAACGCCAGTGAAACAGCTGGGTATAATCCAGAATTTCTCAAACAAGTCTGGCAAGTCAATAAAAAAATGACCGCCAAAAACAAATCTACTTAGAAATATTTTTTGTTCGCAAAAAACGATTATAGGTAATTGCAAAACGATGCGCTTCATCACGAATACGCTGAACTAATTTCAACGCATCAGAGCGTTTGGATAGTCGAATTGAGTACGTACGCTTAGGTAAAAATAACTCTTCTTCTTTTTTTGCCAGCGCCACCAATGGAGTCTGTACTCCCAACTCCTTAAGCGCTTGTCTGGCCGCAGTAAGCTGGGGCTTTCCCCCATCCACCATAATCAAATCAGGAAGTGCTGAGCGCTCCTTGGTAATACGATAGTAACGTCGAAACACAACCTCGCGCATTGCATCAAAATCAGACTGACCTCGCTGCCACTTTATCTTAAATCGTCGATAGTTATTCTTATCTGGCTTACCATTGGCAAAGTGCACCATCGAGCCCACGATAAACTCGTTGCCAAGATTTGAAATATCAAAACACTCAATATGCGCAGGCAGTGTAGGTAACGATAGCTTCTCCTGCAGCTCAAACAAACCACTATCTCCTGCCGTCACGCTAACCACGATGTTTTTCTTTACAAGCTCAAGAAGCTGCTTTTTTGTACCACGCTGTGGAACCACAAGTGTCACCTTACGTTCAGATAGCCGAGACAAGTACTGCTCGAGCGCATCACTATCTTCGAGTTCAAAAGGAACAATCACTTCCTGAGGTATAACTGCGTCAAAGTAATACTGCTGTACAAAATCTGAAAGATCAAAAGTCTCAAGAGAAAAATGAAACTCCTTGCGCCCAGTAATAACACCTTTTGTAATCTGAAACACCTGCACCGCTACATCTTCACCTTCAATAAAATTAATCACATCTTGATCATACGCCTTAGTCAGTTGAACCTTTTGCTGTTCCTGGCTTCGATCCAACGCATCTATTTGATCACGACGCAGCTTAGCAAGTTCAAACTTTTTTTCTTTTGAATACTGCTGCATTTCATTAGCAAGTTGTACACGAAGCTCTTTGACCTCACCTTTAAGCAAAAAACGAGCTCGCTCTATATCTTGGGCGTACTCTTCTTCAGTGACCTCACGATTCCATGGCACAGTCGAACAGCGAATCTGATACACATCACTAGACTTACCCATTCGTATTGGCTTTTTCTTAGACGAACGAAGTCGAAATAAATAATTTGCCAGACGTATAAGTTGCTGTCGTGCTGCACCTGAGGTATATGGTCCATATACCTCCTCCCCTTTTTTCACTTCACGAACAGTCTCCAGTCGCGGAAACGCTTCATTAGTAATCTTAATATACGCATATCTGATAGTACTCTTAAGCTCCATATTAAACTTCGGCTGATGCCGTCGAATAAGTCGAGCCTCCAAAAGCAACGCCTCAACCTCCGTGTCAGTAACAATAACCTCAAAGTCACTAATCTGCGGCACAAGCGCCCTGGTTTTTAAGTCACTATGCTCTTTTTGAAAATAAGAACTCACTCTCTTTTTTAAATTCTTAGCTTTACCAATATACAAAATATTCCCGCCTGCATCTTTATAAATATAGCAGCCTGGCTGTGTGGTTACTGTTTTTAATTTTGTAGATAAGTTTGACATTTTTGTAAAAATATGTTATACAATAAACAACCTAATTTTGCAAGGAGCTCTTTAATGAATGGACGAAGAAACCCCGATGGAGTTCCTCCATCAAGAGGTTTGACATACGCTGGGCAACGGTCAGCAAATGAAATCGGCTGCAACATTCCAAGCGGACAACCGTCAATTTGGGATTCTATCAGAGACCCCAACAGACCACTCACTCAGCCTCGCCAGCGAATCCTCGACCCAATCAGGGAAATTATTGAACTGCAGCTTGCTTGTGCCACCGGCCTCAATCTTCAAGAAGAAAGCCTTCTCGGCACAGCATACTGACACCTCACATTTTCCAACCGCTCTTACCAACTCCCGCTATTTAGTGGGAGTTTTTCTTTACTGCAACCTTGACACACTAAGTATAGCATGATAGAAAAAAACGGTTGTACCTACAACACCAGCTCTTTCACTTCGGAGGATTCATCCTATGTTTACAGGATTCGGAGGCGTCCCAACCGGTCGCGAAATTGACTCAAATCGACACATTCCAGCAAGTTATCGTAGTACGGAATGCCCTTGTGGCTGCGACAAATCACCCACCCGCCAATCTCATCCCGATACACAAAAAAATGAAACTCCCAAAAAATAAAAGCTCTTTTTCAGCTTCCATAAATGGAAGCTTTTTAGTTGACTAAAATAGAACCAGCGTGGTAAAACAACTCTATTGCGTCAGCAATAATTGATCTTTAGACCGAAGAATGAGGCCCTCATTATGAGCACATCTGACCCGCAACACCCCAACCCCTGCAATGGCGAATGCACAGACTGCCCTTGCAAAAACCGTGGCACCTCGCCCACATTCCGTGGCACTAACCGCGAACCATCTGACCCTGATGAAATTTACCCCACGGATTTTCTTGATGGTCCGCACTCACTGCACATGCGTGGCGAAGAACCCGCAAACGAGCCCACCCAAGCCTAATCACATTCTTCCAGCTTCCATATCAAATGGAAGCTTTTTTATTTACACCAATTCTTTAAGATACTTTCCGGTGTAACTCCATCGAGAGCACTTTGCAATTTTTTCTGGCGTGCCTTCTGCAATCACTCGGCCACCCTTATCTCCACCCTCAGGGCCCAGATCAACAATCCAATCAGAAGATTTAATTACATCTAAGTTATGCTCGATAAGCAATACCGAGTTACCTTTATTAACAAGACGATTCAAAACATCAAGTAATTTCTTCACATCATCAAAGTGCAGGCCAGTCGTCGGTTCATCCAAGATATACAGCGCATCACCACCTTTTTTAGATAACTCAGAAGTAAGTTTAATTCGTTGCGCTTCACCACCAGAAAGTGTAGTTGAAGCTTGTCCAAGCGCGATGTATCCTAAGCCAACATCATAGAGCGTCTGCAGTTTTCGCTTAATCGCTGGAATACTCTTAAAAAATCCGAGCGCTTCATCAACTGTCATAGCAAGCACTTCTGCAATATTTTTGTGCTTATACTGTACTGCCAGCGTCTCAGCGTTATATCGTGCACCTTTACATCGCTCACATTCAACATACATGTCTGGCAAAAAATGCATTTCAATCTTTTTCACTCCATCACCTTCACACTCTTCACATCGTCCACCTGGCACATTAAAGCTAAACCGCCCTGGCTTATATCCTCGCTCTTTTGCTTCTTTAGTATTAGCAAATAGCTCACGAATCGGCGTAAACACCCCAACATACGTTGCCGGATTTGATCGAGGAGTTCTGCCAATCGGTGACTGATCAACCATAATCACCTTATCTATCTTTCCATACCCTTTCACCTTCTTATGTGCGCCTGGCTTATTAGAATTACCGTGAAAAATTCTAGCCAATTCTTTATACAAAATATCATGCACAAGTGTTGACTTACCTGAACCAGAAACTCCCGTAATACAACTTAATACCTTAAGAGGAATCTTCACATCAACTGATTTTAAGTTATGCTCAGAAGCACCGATAACCTCAAGGTGATCAAACGCCTTTCGTCGCTTAACTGGAGCGTCAATTGATTCATTACCTGACAAGTACTTACCGGTCAACGATTTTTTATTTTTCTTAATTTGCGCTGGCGTGCCTTCAGCAACTACATGTCCAC
>CAYXZR010000017.1:0-4605 GCA_964470025.1 uncultured Gammaproteobacteria bacterium
AGCCGCTATTTTTTACCGTAACTGGATCAGTTGCACCAGATTTACTTCAACCAAGCAAAACTGGTTATCGTATGATCAATATCCTTGAAGTAACAAAGACCCCCGTTGCCACTCCTCACCCCCTGAAGATGTTTTCTCAAGTAATTGTTGGTGCTCTCTCTGAGCGACATATTTTTGTAACACCGACAGCTAACGTACTTGACTACATGTCACTCGAAAAGCTCAAGAATGTTTTAACGGAGTCTGAGACACTTATCCAGGGCGTAACACAGCTACGGATTTACCTTGAGCAATTACAAGCACGTGAGCACTTTGCACTTATTATTTCTCAGATTGAAGAAGTTGTGCCGATTCAGCAATCATCTATCCATTCATTAGAAGAATTTAACTATGAGCAGGCTGCAGATAAGGACTCAATGAATGTGCTTGCTGAAAAGCAAAAAGAAACTGAAAAAATTCTAACGCCATCATTTTTACCTGAAATGAAAAAAGTGGGCTCAGTATTTCGTGATGCATTTGCTACTTATTTAGAAAAAATCTCATCTTACCAGCAATCATCATCGCGTCGAGGATTGAAGGTTAATACTGGAAAAATAAAAAAGAACATATCGTCTAGCCTACAAAAAACTGCAGATACACTACGCTCTATTCGATTACCAAAAGTTAATCTACCGTCAGTCTCCCTTCCCTCTCGATCGCCTAAGAAAACTGAAGCTGTAGCTACGTCACCCCCGACACCAAAAATTACCCCCCGACAACCACAAAAAAAAGGGTTTTCTATTGCACCTTTACTTCGTATAGTTAAACACTCACTGTCTAGCATCTTCGGTATTATTAATAAACAATTTCAAAAACTCCCTATGAAAAGTAGATGGCTACTTGTAGTACTGCTACTGGTCGGCGGTTTTTTAACTTACAATATAGTCTGGTCAGGAATCAAAGAAGAACGTGAGGCGCGTATCGCTGCTTTTAACCAGGCTATTGAATCAATTCGATCAGATAAGAACGAAGCTGAAGCAAGTCTTATCTACCGAGATGAAAACCAGGCTCGAGCGACGCTTCGTAGTGCTCAGGATGCACTTGCAGTAGTCACGGCAGAATCAGATGAAGAGCAAGCACAGATTGATCAGCTATATTTAGAGATTGAAGAACTTCTCTCTGCACTCCGCTATGAAACAACCATAGACTCACCAACGCAGGTCATCTCTTTTTTGAACCTCAACCAAAATGCACAACTAGCACCAGCACTAGATTTTCGTGATGGTACGTTCTATGTATATGATCTCAATAACAATAGTATCTACACAGGCACTGCTTCAACAAAAGAGCTTCAAACACTTGAATCTTCTGTGGAGCTAGGGGCAACACAGCTTTCAACTCTTCTTGAGAATAATCAGATTGTATACCTCAATCAACAACAAGCACTTACTGCAGTCACTACTACCAATGAGCTGCAGCCGCTAACAATCTCGATTCCTGAAGCAGCACAAATCACTGATATGTATGAATACAATAACCGACTCTACTTACTTGATGGGACAAATGAGCAGATTTATCGACACGATCGAACTGGCACTAACTACAGCGCTGGCACTTCATGGATCGATAGTGCCACTACAAACCTCACATCAGCGGTTGGCTTAGCCATCGATGCTGAGATCTATATCCTACTTAACAATGGTGAAATAGTTAAATTCAATAGAGGCGCTGAAGTAGCTTTTACGACCAAGACAGTTGACCCACCACTCGCTGATGTTACTAAGCTCTACACAAGCGATGAGACAGATTTTCTTTATATTTTAGAGCCAAGCAAACAACGTGTTGTAGTACTCTCCAAAGAAGGCAATCTTGTACGACAGTACGTTACTCCATCACTTCAAAATATCTCTGACTTCGTGATTGATGAAACAGCTGCTCGCATCTACTTACTAAATGATGCGCAGGTGTTTGCTGTACCGATGGAGCATATTTAATGCAAATAAAACAAAAACCCCGGTGAGTACCGGGGTTTTTTTTGATGTGAAAGAGTGGTTTACTTCAAAGTTACTTGAGCACCTGCTTCTTCAAGAGTCTTCTTCATTGCTTCAGCATCTTCTTTCTTAACACCTTGCTTTACCATTGCTGGCGCACCATCTACTAGGTCCTTAGCTTCCTTAAGACCAAGCTCTGTTACTGATCGAACTGCTTTAATAACACCGATCTTGTTGTCACCAGCGCCTGTTAGCTCTACATCGAACTCAGACTTTTCTTCTGCTGGAGCAGCATCTGCTGCGCCTGGCATTGCAGCCATTGCTACTGGAGCAGCTGCTGATACACCAAACTTGTCTTCTAGGATCTTAACTAGTTCAGCTAAGTCTAGTACAGACATCTTTTCGATCTCTTCTACAAGAGACTTGAATTTTGCAGGTACTTCTACTGAAGTTTCTTGCTTTGTTGTTTCTTCTGACATAATCGTCTTTCTCACTTAATTATTTATGATTCTTTTGAGTCCTTAATTGCACTCAAAACACCGACAAAGTTGCGCAAGTTTGCTGCCAATACACCAACAAAGTTGTTGACTGGAGCTTTCATAGAGCCAACTGCCTTGGCAAGAAGTTCTTGCTTTGAAGGAAGTTTTGCTAGTTCTTGCACTTTTTCCTGATCAATGAAAGCATTTTCCAAAATACCACCAACTGCAGAAAGCAACTCATGATCTTTTGCAAATGTGCTCACGATTCGAGCAGGGGCAACTTCATCGTCGTAACTAATTACTGTAGCGACACCAGCATCAAATGCTTTTGGATCAAAGCCTTCAACACCAGCTTCATCTGCAGCAATTTTTACCAATCGCTTTTTGATCACGCCGTAGAAGACGTTTTCTTCTCGACACTTAGATCGAAGCTCTTGGATTTCACCGACTTTCAAACCATCGAATTTCGCAAAGACTACGCCTTTTGCGTTTTTCAACTTTTCTGAAACATCGCTGACGATTTCATTTTTTTGTTGTCGTGAAATTGCCATAATGACCTTTAAAAATTAAAAAACTGTGGGTTTTCCACAGACATTTGGATAGCTAGTGCTATCTGGAGTGTATCCTCGGCAAGGTGGTAATTTAAGCCAAATATGGCCCTTACTGTCTATGGAGAACTTGAGTTGTTGGAAATAGTATAGCAGTTTTTAGTCATTTGTCAAGGCATTTTTAACTTAATTATTGACTTTTTTACTAAAATATGTTATTATATATATCATAGTTCATTACATTCTAGCCAAAGGAGAGGTCAAATGACCCGAGAAGAATTCGCACAAAAAATCCAATGGCCGTATATCATTTCGATATTTGGCCTGCTCAACGTAGCTGCAATGCTTCCGCAACTCATCACTATACTGCAAAACCAAAGCAGTGAGGGTGTATCAGTGTGGATGTTTATCATCTACGCATCTATTCAGCTTGTACTTTCACTTGATGCATGGATTAAGCGAAATAAGCCAGTAATGATTACGATGGGACTAAGTTGTTTAATTTCTATAGTTCTTATTGGCACAATCCTCTATTTTAGGTGACAGCATTATGGAAGAAAGAAAATGCCCGAAACATATAAGTTTTCTGACGCCAGGTGACCGAAGTTGTCACAACCACAAAAGTAGGACACAACAAAGATTTCACAACCTCCACTGCCGCCTGCTTGGATGTCCTTTTGCGCTAAGTGGTTGCAAGCGTCATGACAAACAACCTGAACACAATCCACGAAATATAGTGGAAAAACTCCTGAGCTTTCTTGACCATTTTTTCTAAAACCCGTTACAGATGTAGCGGGCTTTTTCTTTTGCTATGAAATTGTCGTGCCTTTAAATTTCTTTCCAGTGAGATAGTTGCGAAGGTTGACTAAATCGTTGCCCTTCATCACTACCACTTCGAGCTTATGTTTCTCGCAGAACTTAGAAGCAACTGGATCAAACGGCACATGTGCACCTGGCACCCACTTATTGCCTACCAGCTTTCGAAACTCTTTCCAGGTCATCTCAGTCATTTTCTTGGCATCTTTGTGCTTTCGTGGATCTTTGTTATAGACATATTCTATGTTTGAGAGATTGATCACTGCAGAAGCGCCATTTGCCTTAGCGGCAAGTACTGCGTCGTTGTCTGAAGAATGGCCCGGGAGCCAGCCCGCGCCAACGATAATTTTCTTAGTTGTTTTCACCTTCTTACTTGGATCACCCATGATGCTTTCAGTAGACAGTGTACCAAAAATTCCACTAAGTAATTCTGCGTTAATCTTTGTAGCTCCAATACCAATCCAATCCAAATCTCTGTCAGTAATATCCTTGTAGACTTTTTTTCCAGCTTGCTGATACTCTCGAGCAGTGTTTCCGCCACCAGTGATGATAATTACTTTATTGCCTTTCTTGGTAAATTCAACAATAAGCTTTCTGAAATTTTTTAAAAATGTGATATCAATTTTATCAGGCGCAATAAGCGAACCACCGACTGACATGACGATTGTTTTCATGGGTACTTACTTTATTTTTAATTGCTAAGGATAATATCTATTTTTTGCTTGGACATGAGCTTCAAATGTCCTGTTATAGATTACCTCATTTGATGGTGTTGTCAAGAAATACAAATAG